>CAYLKH010000001.1:0-90462 GCA_964384255.1 uncultured Oscillospiraceae bacterium
GAAATATTCGGCTACGCCGTGAATATTTCGACCCCCTTTGACAAGGGGGTCTTTCCGTGGCCGCGACGCTGTGTGCCTAACGCAACAACTCAATCACGCAACGGGTGAGATTGCCACGTCGCACGGCTTCCTCGCAATGACAAAAGGGCCTCGTCCCTAATCCCTAGATCCTAAATCCTAACCCCTATATCACACGTTCAAACGCTCCGGGGGTAGCCAGAGACTTCAGCACGCTTTGGATAGTGGGAGCTTCGACCTCGATGGTAAACTCCCGGTCGGGGATGGCAAAAAGGTCGTGGGCATCGCTGCCGGAAATGAAGCCATAACCGTGGAGGTTTCTGCTTTTTTTCAGGGCGGACAGGTCGCAGTCTCTGGTGACCTCGAGGGTCGTAAACCCCATGGACGGGTCTACAAAGCCCAGGTTGGCCAGCAGCGAAAAGGAGGCCCGGTCGATATGGGCGGGGATCGCTATTCCGCCCAGGGAATCGGCAATGGCGGCGATTTTGTATATCCCGATGCTGGTGGCGGCGGACAGCAGATGGCAGTCTTCCTGGACAAACCGGTCGTTTTCGTCAAGAACTGTCTGGTTGCCGAATATGGCGGGCCTGTTGTTCCGGCTGGGCAAAGCGTCGTAGACCATGGCTGTCAGCCTGTCTGCCGCGTCCAGATCCGGCAGATAAACCAGAGTGTGGACCTCTTCGGCGGTGGTAAGCTCCATGGCAGGCACGACCAGAACGCCGGCTTTTTCTCCGGCGGCCATGGCGGCGGCGCAGTTACGGGTGGTGTTGTGGTCAGCAACGGCAATAACGTCGTATCCCGCCAGAGCGGCCATGTTGACGATATTGTTGGGGGTCATATCCTCTGCGCCGCAGGGGGACAGGCAGGAATGGATATGCAGATCGGCAAAAAGCTTCATCACAGCTTAAGGGCCTCGTGAAGCTGCCAGGCCAGCTCATAAGCGCTTTTTTCGCTGGTCATGAGGCAAATGTCCTGGCTTTTGCAGCGGCTGAGCAGATCGGCATCGGGGCTAACGCCTTCGGCCAGAATAACGCAGGCCATGTCTACCAGAACGGCTACGGCGGCAACGTTCTGGTTGCTCATGATGGTTATCCAGGCGCAGCCTTCGTCAGCCCGGCCCATGACCCAGGACAGCAGGTCGCCGCAGTACACGCTTTTGACCCGGGCATCGGGTATCCCGGGGGACAGGATATTGAGTTCAAGAGCTTCGGCAAGAGATTTGACAGTCATTTTCATTTCCTCCTGAAAAAATGTTGGCATTTAGTGACCATTGATCCCATCATCGGTCAATTGGGCGGATGGTCAATCCAGAGGACGCCGGAACGGCGGGGGAAGGAATTCGTCCAGTTCGTCTTCCTTTTCCCGGTTGCGCATTTTTTTGATAATGTTGTATATGCAGTCGCCCTCGTCCGCAAGGCCCAGAGCAACATCGTCGGCAAAGGCAGAGCATGAGGGCGCGCCGCAGGAGCCGCAGTCGAAGGACGGCAGGCTCTTCAAAACCCGGTCGGCTTCGGCCTGAATCCGCAGAGCCTGACCAATGTCCTGAGAAAACCGGTTGGCGCTGCTTTCTTCCAGCGGTTTTGTCCATTGGATCCTGTCTGAAAACCCGTCGGGCAGGGTGTTGCGGCAGTCTTCCAGAGGGAGGACTATTTTTTTCATCCGCATTTTGGCGGTGTAGGGGTTTTCGGAGCAAAGGCAACTGCCGAAGCAGCTTTGGGTGCAGCAGTCCAGCTCTACCAGAGCGGCCTCGGTCATGCGTTCGTCCTCAAGGTCTTCAAGGATGGCGATCACGTTGACCATTCCGTCAGCCGCCAGAGCGTCATATTGCTCCAGAGTGGCGCATATGCCGCCGCTGCGGGACCAGTTCATGCCGGTTTTGCCGGTGCGGAGCAGCTGCCTTGGGGTGTCGGAATGCTTCATGGTGTTCAGCAGCATAAGGTACATTTCGTTAAGGGGGACCACATAGTCGATAACGGGTTCGTCAAGCCCGATGGGCTGCCGGGCCCGGGTTATTTCGCCGGGACAGGGAGAAATGTAGCAGATGCCGATCCGTTCAGATGGCAGGCCGGTTTTGTCCATGGCTTCCTTCCGGGCGATCATGGCGGCCAGCTCGATGGGGGATATGTGGTCCACCACGTCGTCGATAAGGTCGGGGAATCGCAGGGCGATCAGCCGAAGGGTCACGGGACAGCAGGAGGTTATTTTGGGTCTGCCGTCCTTAAGGAAATCGAATCCGGTCCTGTGCCAGTGGTCCAGCAGCATTTCGGAGGCGGCAGCTACGTCGAAAACGTTGTCAAAGCCCAGCTCTAACAGACCTTCAAGAACGATGTTGGCATCGGTCAGGTTGCGGAACTGGCCAAACAGCGCCGACGGCACAAGAGCCACGTTATATTCGTATTCGTCCATACGGTCAAGGCTGTCGCCAGCCACCGTCATGGCGTGGTGGGGGCAGCTTTTGACACATCGGCCGCAGTCGATGCAAAAGTCGTCTTTAATAACGGCCTTGCTGCGAAAAACTCTTATGGCTTCCGTGGGACAGACCTTAACGCAGGAGGTGCAGCCGGTGCATTTGTCCCTGTCCAGATATACAGAATGCTTGATCATAAACCGGCCTCCTGCAATTTGAGGACCATGGTCACGGTGGTACCCTGACCGGGGACGGAGCTGATAGATATTTCGTCGGCGTTGCGCTTCATGTTGGGCAGGCCCATACCTGCGCCAAAACCCAGATCGCGGGCTTCTTTGGAGGCGGTGGAAAAGCCGTCTTCCATGGCTTTGCTGATGTCGGCAATTCCGGGGCCGGAATCCGCAAGGGTCATGGTTATGGACGAAGGGGCGATCTCGACAGTTATCTCGCCGCCGTTGGCGTGGATAACCATATTGATCTCGCCCTCGTACAGGCAAACAACGGCCCGACGGATAATGTCGGACGGGATACCCAGCTTTTTGAGTACGCGCTTAACGCTGGTGGACGCGCTCCCGGCGGCGAGATAATTGCCATCGTCCACCTGGTAAGAAAGCTTAACAGGTTCCATCAGGCGCCCTCCCTTCTGTTCAGCCCGGCTTCATAGAGGATCCCGCAGGCTACAAACATTTTCTGGCTGGTGACCACCATAGTCATGCCGCATTCTTCGGCCATCCTTATCATGTCGGCCGAGGGGGTCTTGCCCCGGACAAAAATGATAAGGGGAATGTCCAGCATATCGGCGGTCCGCACCACCTGAGGGTTAACAAGCCCCGTGAGCAAAACATCGATCTCCTCGGGAGAGGCCAGAACGTCGCTCATAGTGTCGCTGGAAAAGGCGATGCGGATGTCGGACCCGACCTCGCCGCACAGCAGCCGACCGCCAAGAAGTTCAATTATCCTGCTGATCTGCATTGTTGATTCCCCAATCGTTGGATTTTCTTCTTTTTTATGATTATATCACTAAAACCCATCCGGTTTCAACACAATAATTTGTTATCTCGCAGGTTTGACATTGCATAAAGGGTTGCGTATAATTATTTTATCAGGGGTTAGGATTTAGGGATTAGTGTCCATGCAGGAAGAGTTTGTGCGTATATCAGGATGCTGCTCGGTTTAACAGATGACAGATACTTCTTTCATCTGTCATTGCGAGCAAGCCGTGCGACGTGGAGATATCACCCCATTGCGTGACCACAATGCTGTGCCAATCGCAAATACCTGCTGTTACGTCCACTAATCCCCGGTCCCCGAATCCTGACCCCTAAAAACTATTACACTGGAGTTGAAGACAAATGGCAAATGATCGGGTATACAACTTTTCTGCCGGGCCGGGAGCGCTCCCTCTGAGCGTCCTCGAAAGAGCCGCTGCCGAAATGACCAATTATGGCGGCACCGGTATGTCGGTTATGGAGATGAGCCACAGGAGCAAGCCCTTTATCAGGATTTTTGACGACACAAAATCCAAATTCCGGTCTATCCTTTCCGTTCCGGATGATTACGAGATACTGTTCCTCCAGGGCGGAGCTTCTTCTCAGTTTTCCATGGTTCCCCTGAACCTTATATCAAAAACCGGCAAGGCCGCTTATGCCGTTACCGGAAACTTTTCAAACCTGGCTATGAAGGAAGCCAGAAAGTATGGCGAGATATCCATCGCAGCTTCCTCCGAAGCTACCGGCCACGACCGTATCCCCGGCCAGGAAGAGCTTAAGGTCGACAGCGACGCGTCTTATTTTTACTACTGCGCCAACAACACCATCTACGGCACCGAGTGGCAGTATATTCCCGAAACCGGGACCACTCTGGTGTGCGACATGTCTTCCGACATTTTGTCAAAGCCTGTGGATGTGAGCAAATTTGGCGTTATCTTTGCCGGAGCCCAGAAAAATATGGCTCCCGCCGGGCTTACTGTCGTCATTATCCGCAGGGATCTGGCAGGCAGCGAACTGCCCATCACTCCCCTGATGATGAACTACAAAACCATGATCGACAAGGATTCCATGTACAACACTCCTCCCTGCTACAATATCTATATGCTGGGTCTGGTCCTGGACTGGCTTGTGGAGCAGGGCGGCGTTGAGGGGATGGAAAAGATCAAAACCCGCAAGGCCGGTGTGCTATACGACGCCATCGATAATTCCCGGCTGTTTAAGGCTCATGCTCAGCCCGGTTCCCGGTCGGACATGAACGTTACCTTCCGGACCGATTCGCCGGAGCTTGACAAAAAGTTCGTTGCCGAGGCTACTGAGGCGGGATTTGTCAACGTTAAGGGCCATCGCCTGACCGAGGGTATGCGCGCTTCGGTATACAATGCCGTTCCCATGGAAGCTGCCGAAAAACTGGCCGACTTTATCCGCCTGTTCGACAGAAATAACTGAACATAACTGGAGATAGACAAAATGTATAACATCCTTACTCTTAATAAAATTGCTCCTGCCGGACTGGCAGAGTTTGAGCGCCAGTATTTCCGGGTATCCGATTCTGTCGAAGCCCCCGACGGGATCATTGTCCGCAGCAAGGATATGCTGGAATTTGAGTTTAACGACAACCTCCGGGCCATCGCCCGCGCAGGCGCAGGGACCAACAATATCCCCATCGACCGCTGCTCCGAAGCGGGCATCGTCGTATTCAACAGCCCCGGCGCTAACGCCAACGCCGTTAAGGAGCTGGTGGTCTGCGCGCTGCTGCTGGCTTCCCGGGATATTTTTGCGGGCATAACCTGGGCTAACAGCCTGACCGCCGACAGCGATGTGGAAGAACTGGTAGAAAAGGGCAAGAGCGCATTCGTGGGTCCTGAGATATCCGGCAAGACTCTGGGGGTCATCGGCCTTGGAGCCGTTGGCGTTCTGGTGGCCAACATCGCCAACCGCCTGGGCATGAATGTTCTGGGTTACGACCCCTACCTGTCCGTTGACCACGCCCTTCGGCTCAACAGCGCCGTCACCCGTGTAAACGACCTGAAAAGCGTTTACGAAAAGGCCGACTATATTACTGTTCACTCGCCCCTGACAGCCGACACCAAGGGTATGCTCAACGCCGAGGCTTTTGCCATTATGAAACACGGCGTAAGAGTAATAAACCTGGCTCGCGGCGGACTGGTAGACGACGACGATATGTTGCTGGCCCTTCAATCCGGCAAGGTCGCCCGATACGTTACCGATTTCCCCGATGCCAGGCTGGTGGGTCAGAAGAATATAATCCTTATTCCCCATCTGGGAGCTTCTACCCCCGAAAGCGAGGAAAACTGCGCAGTTATGGCCGCAAAGGAGCTTTCGGAATATCTCCGTTTCGGCACCATCCGCAATTCGGTCAATCTGCCTAACGTGGATATGGAACGCACCGGCCACATTCGTCTGGGCATTATCCACAGGAACATCCCCAATATGCTGAACTCGATCCTGGGTACCTTAAGCTCCGAGGGAGTCAACATCGAAAACATGATAAACCGGTCCAAGGGCGCGTATGCCTATACTCTGGTAGACTTTGGCGGGGATATCCCCAATCCGGTGGTCCAGCAGGTCAAGGATCTGCCCGATGTTTTGAGAGTCAGAGTGATCAGATGATCGTCAGCACCCAATAACGAAAACGAAGATGACGAAATAGAGCCTGCTGCCAAAAAGGCAGCAGGCTCAGGTTGTATAAAAATCTAGTCGTGGTGGATGATCTCACGCTTTTTCCAGATGCCGGAATGGTAGTAGATACCGCTTACCAGCGTGACGCCGAAGGGAGAAAGAGTGGTGGCCAGCAGGATACCGGTCATGCCCCAGTTGAAAACATAAACGAACAGGCAGGCCAGAGAAAGGCGCAGCACAACGCCGTCAAGGATGGAGCCGATAAGGCTCAGGGTGGAGTTGCCAACACCCATAACAAGGGCGTTATATGCAGTCATGCCTGCAAAGGCAAAGTAAGAGAAGGTGACTATCCGCAGATACTGGACGCCGTATTCGATAACCTCGGGGTCCTGATTGAAGATTCTGATAAAGAATTCGGGAACCAGCTGGATGATAATGACCATAATGACAGCCATGGTCATGTTGACCACCATAGTAAAGCGGACGACCTTCTGCACCCGGTCCTTCCGCCCGGCACCGATGCATTGGCCGACCATGGTCGAGGCGGCGGATTCGATGGCGAAATAGGGCATCATGGCAAAGTTGTCTATCTTGCCGCCAACGCCGTAGGCTGCGGAAGCCGCTACGCCATAGCCGTTAATCATGGCGACTATGAACATGACTGACAGGCTGATGATGGAAAACTGAATGGCAAAGGGGATGCCGATCTTCAATATCATTTTCAGCTTATCCTTCATAATGCGGAAACTGTCTTTTTTGAAATCGAAGACGAAAATATCCCGGTGCTTATAAAGGTAGATCGAGGCCCAGCCAAAGGATACAGCCTGGGCGGCAACGGTGGCGATAGCAGCACCCAGAGCGCCAAGGTCAAACACGGCTACAAGAATAAGGTCGCCGATGATGTTGACCACTGTGGCAATACCTACGAACACCATGGGGCGCTGGGAGTCGCCCAAAGCCCGGAGAATACAGCAGACAACATTGTATCCCATAATGAAGATTATGCCGAGAATGCAGACGAAAAGGTATTGCCGGGAAGGAATAACAGCCTCGGCAGGGGTGTTCATAAGGGTCAGCAGGGGGCGATAGAAGATAAGACCGATAACGGTGACCGCAAGGCTCAACAGCGCCACAAAGCTGACGGTCGTGCCGATGGTGCGGAGCTGACCGTCACGATCTCTCGCGCCGGTGTACTGGGCGATGATTATCTGGCCGCCCATGGTCAGACCAAAGCCCGCGTTGGTGATAAGCATCATTATCTGCCCGCCGATGGATACTGCGGAAAGACCGGCGCTGTCGGCAAAGTTGCCGACGACGATCATGTCCACCGTGCTGTAAAGAGATTGCAGAATGTTGGCAATAAGCAGGGGTATGGCAAATTTGATAAGCTGCTTAAGGACGTTGCCTTCCGTAAGGTTGGTTTCAAGGGTCTTGGACAAAAAATCTCCTCCGTTTATATTATATAGGGGTCAGGGGATAGGTATCGGTACCGTGGGTGTCGACTGCCCCCTGCTCACATTGCCCATGAATTATATTATATAGAATTTATTATATCAAGATGTTTTTTGCAAAAAGTGAAAATTGTCGGATTCTTAATTGACATTATCCGCCGATGCTGATACACTTTTACAGGTGTCCTTTTGATCGGACATATATTTTTAAGGGAGTGAATGGTTTATGAGTAAAGAAACCGAAAACCAGCAGGCCATCTACGACGCAAGAACGCTGGGAGTGCCCAAGATGATGGTCCTGGGTTTCCAGCATATGTTCGCCATGTTCGGAGCGACCGTGCTGGTACCGGCCCTCACCGGCCTGAGCGTTTCGTCAACGCTGCTGTTCGCCGGACTTGGTACCCTGCTGTTCCATCTGCTGGCTAAGGGTAAGGTCCCCGCTTTTTTGGGTTCGTCCTTTGCCTTCCTGGCCGGATATTGGGCGATCGCGCCCAATGGCGAGCCTGAGCTTTTGCCCTACGCCTGCTTCGGCGTAGCCATTGCGGGCCTGCTATATGTTGTCCTGGCGGCTCTGTTCAAAGCCTTTGGAGCCAAAAAGGTCATGCGCTATTTCCCGCCCATCGTCACCGGCCCCATCATCATCGCTATCGGCCTTTGCCTCAGCTCCTCGGCCATAGCCAACTGCCAGGGTAACTGGTGGATAGCCATTTTGGCCATCGCCGTTATTATCGCTGCCAACATCTGGGGCAAGGGTATGGTAAAGATCATCCCTATTCTGCTGGGCGTTGTGGTGTCCTATGTGGTCGCCGCCATCACGGGAAACGTGGATTTCACCCTTGTTAAGGAAGCTGCCTGGGTGGGTCTGCCCTTCAAGATGAGCGATACCGTGTTCTCACTTATTGGAAACGCCGACACATCTTTGCTTATAACCTCTGTTATAACCATCGTTCCTGTGGCTATTGCCACCATTATCGAGCATATTGGCGATATCTCCGCCATATCCTCTACCACCGGCATCAACTTCATTGCCGATCCCGGTCTGCATCGCACTCTGCTGGGTGACGGCCTTGCCACCACAATGGCATCGCTGTTTGGCGCTCCTGCCAACACCACCTATGGCGAAAACACCGGCGTTCTGGCCCTGACCAGAATCTATGACCCCAGAGTTATCCGTATTGCCGCTTATCTGGCTATCCTGTTCTCCTTCTGCCCCAAGTTTGCCGCTTTGATCAGATGTATGCCCACCGCCACTATCGGCGGCGTAAGCCTTGTGCTTTATGGCATGATCTCTGCCGTAGGCGTCCGCAACGTGGTCGAGAACAAGGTCGATTTTACCAAGAGCCGCAACGTTATTATTGCCGCCCTTATTCTGGTCCTGTCTATCGGTATTGCCTATAGCGATGCGGGAGCCATTTCCTTCACCATTGGTTCGGTCACCATCTCCCTCACCGGTCTGGCGGTTGCCGCACTGGTGGGCATTGCTCTTAATGCTGTCCTGCCCGGTAAGGATTATGAATTCGGTGCCGATCTCCAGGGCGATACCTCGGTCAATTTCATCGTTCAGTAAACTTCCCAAACAGCCAAAAGCCAGGAGCGTACCTGCTCCTGGCTTTTTTGTGCAAAACCCGGCTTGACCATAGCTGTAGCTGAGGGTATAATAATGGCAGAAGTTGGGATTTTGGAGGAGCAAATGTGCATACGGTTGGCCGCATCGACATTGAAAAATACCGCTGCATAACGGATAATATAACTACGGATGAAGTAATCATTACCTCGGAACGAATAGCGCATATCCAGTTACGACGGGGTGATGAATTTCTGGAAAAGTATGAACAGTATTTTTCATTGATTTTGGCCGAGCCGGATTATATTTTTGCCGATGATCGCCCCAACACTGCAATTGTGTGTAAAGTATTTGGAGAGGGAGAAGAAGCTATCAATTTAATTTTGCGGTTAGCGGTCAAAGAAGATGATCGAGGTTACAAAAACTCTATTTTGACTGCTATCAGAGAGAATAAAAAGCGTTTTGCCCAACGATTAAGAAATAATATACCGCTCTACAAAAGAATTTGACTTTTTGAAATATTGGGGTTAGAATAAGAGTATAATAATGGAGAGAACACTTGAGGTAGTAAAATTCGTAGCGACTACACGCCGATGGTATGACAAGGGGAAACCCTGAGAGATGTGGGAGAGTGCTACGCCCACCGAGTGTTCTCTCTGTTTTTATTAAGGCTCAATGCGGTGTGCGCCTGCGGCACGAATTGAAATGACAGACTGAACGATGATTCGCAAACGGCTGCGTCAATGAACCCCTGGCCCCTGGATTCTAAATCCAAACCCCTAACAAAAAATCAGGTGTCCAAGCGGACACCTGATTTTTTGTTACTTTCTTATGCAGCGGCTGCTTCGGCGAGATAATCGTCGTAAGCCTTTTGATAAACCGCTACGCAGGATTCAAGACCAAGGACGTTGCACTGCTCGACGTAAGCTTCCCAGCTGGCATCGTTCAGCTCGGAGGTACCTACGATCCAGGACAGGATAACTTCGGAGGCGTAGGAGGTAACGTCGGTGATCATGCCGGTAACCTCGTTAGTCTCGTTGGCATCCAGGTCAGCAGCAGAGGGAATAGCGTGGTCATAGGACTTTCTGGATTCGTCAGACCAGGTGGTGATGATATTGCGGATATCGTCAGTGTAGGTATCCAGGTTCTTGTCGCCGTAGACGATGGAACCGGTGTGGCTCCATGCATAGTACATGAAAGCGTTCTGAGAGTTCATACCGTTGGGGTTGTTGAGGATGAGGTCGGTGTATTCGACCTTGCCGTCGGCACCGATGTTGTAGGTCTCGCCTTCGGTGCCATAGTTGGTGAACATATAGCCCGGTTCAGTGTAGAACCAGTTGAGGAACTCAACGGCGAATTCGGGGTTCTCGCAGTCGATGGAAATGCTGGTATTGGAGGTGTCGATAGCTTCGTTGGGTTCGGCAAAATCGTAGGTGCCGCTTTCTTCGTTAATGAGGATGGGTACTGCAACAGCGTTGAAGTCGGGATCGTCAGCCATGGTGGCGAACTCGGACTTGTGGTCAGCCATGCCGGTCCAGAAACCGGCGTTGCCCTTGCCGATAACGCTCATGGATTCGTTTCTGCCCATTTCGGCAACGTAGAATTCCTTGTTGATGATGCCGTCGGCGTAAAGCTGAGCCAGCAGCTGGATGTATTCGCGATAACCGTCGGTGGTCATGCCGCTGATAAGGGTATCGCCCTCACGGAACATGGCGATATCGGTGCCGGAAACGCCGAAAATGGCTGTGCCGTAGGCAGAGCTGGCGAAGTCGATGGAGCAGCCGGGGCCAACGGTGATGGTATGGGTGCAGCCGTAAGTTTCTTTAAGGGTGTAGGCCAGGTCGATCATGTCGGCAAAGGTGTTGGGCAGTTCAAGCCCCAGCTCATCCAGCCAGTCGCCACGGGTCCACATACCGCTGTCGGACATACTGCTCTTTTTGAAGGAGGCCAGGTTAAGGAATCTTCCGTCAACAGTGGCGGCGGTCATGCCGTCGACACCGTAGGTTTGCAGCTCAGCCCAGAAATCGGGGGCGTGTTCTTCAACGATGTCGCTCAGGTCGATAATGACTTCGTCAATAAAAGCCTGAGCCATACCGCCGGTGTAGTTGCTGCAAGGCAGGAAGTCGGTGTAGTCGCCACCGGCGATCATCAGGTTATACTGTTCGGTAGATACGGTGCTGCTGACCTCCTGGAATTTCAGCAGAACGCCGGTCTGCTCCTGAACGTATTTAACGGTGGGCTTGTCGTTAAAGGAGCTGTAGAAGTTGCCAAAAGCGTTGGAGTCGAAGGATGCCCACATGGTAAGCACGTCGTTTTCGCCGTCGCCAATGGGATACTGGATAACGTACTGGGGTTCTTCTTCCACCGCCGCCTCTTCCGCGGCGGGAGCATCCTCTGCGGGGGCTTCGTCCCCGGCGGACTCAGCTGCCGGAGCAGCAGAGACTTCTTCCACGGCGGTGTCACTGGCTTCGGTGGATGATTCGCCGGAGGAGCAGCCTGCCATGAGACAGAAGAGCATCACGAGGGCAAGAAGCAATGCAAGCAGTTTTCTTTTCATTTTTTTCTCTTCCTTTCTTCAATTTAGCAAAATTTTGCTAAACTAATTTTACCATAAACCGAAAGCTTTTCAACACAAAATCGTTTCAAAAACTTCGTCAAATCATCAAAAAACCATGGCAAAAGTTTGGTTAATTTAGCCGACAGCATATCCGAATCCCTCTGGATGCTGCTCATTGAGGTAAGGAGCAAAGGTGCTATTGTGGTCATAATGCGCCTTTGCTGTTTAATTTGTGCTTAATCTATTGACCTTGGTATTATACCATGGTTTAATATATAAAGTTTATACATATGAGGAGGAAGACCTGTGACGCTGAGTGAAAGCAAGTCCGAACGTATTCTGGGGGGGACGTTTTTGGTTGTGGGAATAGTGCTGTATTTTGTTATTATTCCCTGGCAAATCAAAGATGTTGGCGCGGAATTTCCTACTCCGCGCTCATTTCCAAACCTGCTGGCGGGAATTCTGGCTGTGTTGGGAGCGGTGATGCTGTGTTCAGGATACAGAAAAAAGGATCGGCCTGACGAAGCGACGTATTCCATGACCCGGGCAGAAATTGGCCTGGTATTGGCGACGTTGGGACTGATGACGGTCTATGTCATATCTTTGTATTTTGTTCCATATATTCCCGCTACAATTGTAATACTGGCCCTTATGATGCTTATTTATGGTCAACGTGATCCACGCAAGCTGGTTATCACATCGTTGATAGTGCCGGTGGCAATTTTCCTGGCATTTACCTACGTTCTTAAATTCAAAATGCCCTGAAGGAGGTCTGACCGTTGGACGTTTTAGCTGCTCTTGCTACCGGATTTGGCGAGGTCATGCAGTTTTCCAATCTGATATACCTGGTCATAGGTGTTGTGGTAGGTGTGATAATGGGAGCCATACCCGGGTTGACAGCCACTATGGCCATTACTCTGATCATCCCCCTGACTTATTACCTCACTCCAACCCAGTCGCTTATTATGCTGCTGGCTGCTTATAATGCGGGTAATTTTGGCGGATCCATATCCGCAATACTGATTTCGACCCCCGGCACTCCCGCCGCCGCTGCAACTGTGGCCGATGGTTATGGGCTTGCCCGGAAGGGACAGGGGGCAAAGGCTATAAAAGCTGCCCTTTACAGCTCGTGCTTTGGATGCCTTTTCAGTTCTATTGTTCTCATTCTGATAGCTCAGCCGATCGCTAAATATGCACTCAAATTTGGTCCCGCCGAATACACTGTGCTTATGGTGTTTTCCCTTACTATAATTGCTTCTGCTGCTCAAAGATCTATGGTCAAGGGGCTTATAGGAGGAGTATTGGGTCTGCTGTTTGGCTGTGTTGGAACCGATTCCATGTATACGATTCCTCGTCTGAGCTTTGGAGTTTTGAAGCTTTACAGCGGTATTGACTTGGTGGTCATGCTCATAGGATCGCTGGCAGTTTCTCAGCTGCTTGTTCAAATCGAGAAGGTTGCTTCCGGATGGAAGGAGGCTCAGCTGCCTCCTGCATCATGCAGGGACGATAAGCGCTTTACCCTGGCAGACCTTAAAACCTGCTTCAAAACCTGGCTCAGGTCATCAGCCATTGGATGTGCTATCGGCGCTTTGCCGGGGCTTGGCCCGGCGCTTGCCTGCTACGTTGGCTATGATGCGGCAAAGCGAAGCTCCAAAACCCCGGAAAAGTTCGGCACTGGCTATATCGAGGGCGTTGCCGCTGCCGAGGCCGCTAACAATGCCGTGGTGGGAGCCAACATGATCCCTCTGCTTTCTCTTGGGGTTCCGGGGGACACCGGTGCTGCGGTGCTTATTGGTGCGTTCCTTGTTCAGGGGCTGACTCCCGGACCACTTATCTTTACCGAATCGCCCCAAACGGTATACAACGTCTACGCCGGGCTTATTATCTGCAATCTGGTATTGCTGGTAGTAGTGCTGGCAACATACAGGTTGTTTGTCCGCCTGTGCAGTCTTGAAACAACCATAATTTTCCCCGTTGTGGCAATCTTTTGCATCATTGGAGTTTATGCTCTCAATTCGACTTTTGCTGATGTGTGGATAATGATGTTTTTTGCAGTTATTGGATACATACTTATAAAGTTCGATTTTCCAACCACTACCATGCTGGTAGGCTTTATACTTTCGCCTCTTTTCGAAAAGAATTTTCGCCGGGCGCTGACGCTTTCTGATGGAGATTTTTCCACCTTCTTTTCGTCACCGCTGTGCTGGATATTCTGGATAATAACTGCTGTTTCCCTTGTCTGCATTATCAGAAGCAAAAGAAAAAACAAGAATCTTAGCAACGGACTGTAAAGCTGAGTGATCGATGATGTAATCAGGGTTACCTGGAATATGCAATATAAGGAGAATGAACATGAAAAAGCTTTTATCTGGCCTTTTGGCGTGCCTTATTACCCTTGCGCTTTGCTCTGGCTGTTCTGCTGACACGGATATCTATCCAAACGGCAATATCACCATGATAGTTAATTACAGCGCCGGTGGCGGCACCGATATTGCTGCCCGGGCGATGGCAGATGTTGCAGCAAAGGAGCTTGGGGTCGCAATAACTGCAAGCAATGTTACCGGAGGCACCGGAACGGTTGGGGTTGCCGAACTGGCTAACAGAAAAAACGATGGCTACACTATTGGGGTTGCCTCACTGTCGCCTCTGGCGCTGTTGCCGTGGGTCCTTGAGGTGCCGTATACCCCCGATGATTTTGAATATATCTGCGCCTTTGGACAATATGGTTTTGGAATCGTTGTAGGGAAGGATTCGCCCTATGACACCCTTGACCAGCTTCTGGAGGCTGCCAGAGACGGTGAGATCAAATGCGGAGCTACCGGTTATCCCCAGCCATTTACTATGGACGAACTTAATGAAGCAAGTGGCAGCCAGCTTTCTTTTGTGTCCTATCCAAGTACTACCGATCTGATCACCGATGTGCTGGGCGGGTTTATACCCTGCGCCATATGCGATGAAGCGTCCTTTACTACCTATGTTGAGGACGGGTCGATGAAGCTGCTGGCATCTGCTACTGATAAACCCTGGGCCTGCGCTCCAGAGGTTCCGACTCTTCTAGATCTGGGATATGACATCAGTATCATGTCGTATATGGGCCTTTGCGTCCCTGCCGGGACCGACGAAGCGATAGTTACTCAGCTTCGTGAGGTTTTTGAACTGGCCTGCAAGGACGAAACCTTTATCGAAACCATCGAAAACGGAAACCTTGTTCCCACATATATGAGCGGGCAGGAATATGAAAGCCTGGTATACGAAAAATACGAAGAATACAGGACGCTGCTGGCGGACTGAGCTGGAGAAAATATTTTTATCGGGAAAGCCTTCGATTAAGGTTGAAGCTTTCCCGATTTTCTGCTAAAATATTTAGTATTGAAAAGAAAATCAGAAAGGATGAAATCAATGGCAACTGCATATCCAAACCTTACCAAACCCATAAAGATCGGAACCTCCATGGTAAAGTCCCGGTTTCTCTATCCCTGCGCCCAGCCTCATTTCCTCCAGGGCCCGGAGCTTTATCCCGCAGACCCTGTAACCAGCTATTATGCGTCGCTGGCCAAAAACGGCGCGGGCATCATGCTTTTCCACGATCTGGCCAACGACTATCAGCGCTCAACCGGCGGCTTCGATATCGTCCACTTCGCCATGTATGATATCAACGACAAGGGCTGCCAGAACTATTTTACCCATTTTACCCACATGGTCCATTATTACGGCGGCAAGATAATTTCTTCCATGAACACCGACATGACCGTGTCATACACCGTCAACGATCCTGCGTCGTCACCCATGGGCCACGGTATGCCGTCCGAACCTCCCTATGACCCCAATGACGAAGACGCTCTGCAATTTACCTTTGGCTCCCTTGTGGGACCCGAGGGGGTCGACCCGTCCCTGAAATCTCTGGGCAATTCCGCCCCGCCGTCCATGTTCACCGCCGAGACTATCGACGAATACATAACCATGTGGATAGACCGGGCAAAGCTGTATAAGAGCCTGGGCTTCGACGGCGGCCTGATTGAGCTGGGGCGCTTCATCGGTCAGTTCTTCCGGGAAAGCTCTAACCACCGCACTGACGAATACGGCGGCAGCAGAGAAAACCGCGAACGTTTTGTCCATCAGTTCCTGGGCCGTGTGCGCAAGGAGCTGGGCAAGGACTTTATGGTAGTTGCCAGCTGCCCCGGCATAGCTATCGAGGGCGTTAAGCCCGGCCACGGCGAGATATGGCCTCTGGACGAGCTGGTGGATCTGCTTAAGGTCGTTACCCCATATGTCGATCTGCTTAATATTCGCCTGAGCAACAGCGAAAACCTGAGCGAAGAAGAAGCCGCCATGTATCCCTGCGCTTCCGCTATCGTTGGCCGTAAGCTGAAAGACGCAGGCGTTACTATCCCCATTGCCGGCAGCACCACATATTACGATCTGGAAACCAACGAAAAAACTCTCGCCTCCGGCGATCTTGACCTTATCTGCTCCAACCATATGTTCATGTGCAACGAGCATCTGGGCGATATCCTCAAATCCGGCCGCGGGCAGGACCTGAACCCATGTATTCTCTGCCACCAGTGCCGCGGCGTTAGCTGGACCGGCCACTGGATGAGCCATTGTACTCTGAACCCCGAAATGGGTATGGAATACCGGAAGGATAAGATGATCGCTCCGGTAACAAAGCAGAAAAAAGTCGCCATTATCGGCGGCGGCCCCGGCGGCATGAAGGCTGCCATGTATCTTAAGGACAGGGGACACACCCCCGTCATATTTGAAAAATCCGATGCCCTTGGCGGCCAGATTAAGGCGGTGGAATCCCTTGACTTCAAGTGGAGACTGAACCGCTATCGCAAATTCCTGATTAACCAGATGAGCGAAAAGAATATCGAGGTCCGTCTGGGTGTTGAAGCAACTCCGGAAATGATCGAAGCCGAAGGCTTTGACGTATGTATCGCCGCCGTGGGCGCAACCGCCGCACTTCCCGCTATCGAAGGCGCGGAGACTGCACGGTGGACAGCCTTCAGCGTTCTTGGCCACGAAGCCGAGGTGGGCAAAAACGTAGTGGTCGTCGGCGGCGCATCCACCGCTGCGGAGGCCGCTATCTACCTTGCCAGAGCCGGTCATAACGTGACCCAGATCTGCCGCAAGAATATCGTTGCCTACGAGCTGAACCCCATCCGCGAACGGGGCAATGTTAACCAGATGTCTCTGGATGCCGGGGTCAAGCATAAGAGACTTTGCACCACCACCAGGATCGAACCCGGCAAGGTCACCTATGTTGACCGCCACGGAGTGGAGCATACCATCGAATGTGACGACGTGGTGATCTCCGGCGGTACCGAGCCGTCTATCGAGCTGGCCGCATCATTCCATGGCTGCGCTCCCGAGTATTATGCCATCGGCGACTGCCGCCAGAGCGGAAATATGCGCGATGCCATATTCGACGCTTATGCGACCTGTATGCAGATATAATCAACAAATAACACCAAAAAGGCTGCCTCACTAAAGAGGCAGCCTTTTTGCGCTCTGGTTATTCAATATCGAGAGTAATAAGCCCTGTATAGGTGCCTGGGACGGCGTCCACAGCAGCGCCGTCAACGGTCATGGTCAGCTTTTTGCCGCCCTGGCCGACTATCTGACAATCCTGGCCGATGGTCAGCCCGGTCAGCAGGCTTTTGCCGGTGACTTCCCATATTGCCCCGTTTTCCAGCTTTACTATAACGCCGTTGTTCAGAGGGGCGGAGGGAGTGATGTCTACCACGCCCAGATACTGGGGATCGGTGTACCATATGCCGTAGCCTGCAAGGGGCAGGGTCTGGCCGTCGTCGGAATATTTGAATCCGCCATTTCCGTCTTCCACAGGCAGGGTATATTCCTTGGGCATTTTGCCAAACAGAAGGTCTTCAACAGTTTCGGTCACATATTTTCTGCCGTCCTTATCGGTGCAGACCTTTTTGCCGTCGCCGTCATAGGCGATGCCATAGGAGAAATCCCTGTGGCGATAATCGGCGGAGGATATGATGCCGGTGAGCTTTGTCCTGTCAAATACCAGAGAAAGGTTTTGACCGTTGATATATTTGGTGTTATAAAAATCGCCGGTAAGCTCCATGTTTTTGTAGCAGGAGTGGACAGTGCCTTCGGCGTTTTCGTCGGTAATGTTGAAATTTTCCACTTTTTTGCGTTCAAAGAAGAATTCGCCGTTGGGCGCCCAGCACTTGTCGTGGGTCCGCACACCCATGCCCGGGTCGTCGCTTTCCATCAGATGGAGAATGACCGGAGATTTGATGGTGACACCGTCGCACAAAATGGTGGGGCTGTTGAGCCGCTGATCGCTCTTGATAAGGAAGGCAGCTTCCCCCGCTTCGATAACGGTGCCGGGACGGATGTCAAAGGTACCGGTGGACTGGTGGTGCCACATACCGGCAAAACGTTTTGTTTTGATGACGCAGGGCTTTTCTTCCACGTTTTCAAGGCCGACTTCGCTGTCCAGCTGAGCCAGAAGCTCGGCCCGTTCTTTCAGGTTTTCCTGACTGCTGGGACCGACGATGGCGAGATTTTCGTTGCCGCCAACGGAGAAAACGTAGTCCGGTACGTCAAATTCGCAGCCCAGGAAGGTAGAGGTGGTGCCGCCCAGAATGTAGGCGCAGTAGCCGCTGGCATAGCCTTTGTCGCCGGGGATAGATGCCTTGACGTTTATCATATTATGGACAGCGCCCCTGGTGCCGTCTACCGAAAGGACGCCCCAGCCGTTGCAGGTCAGGCGGGTATTGTAATAGGTGACGTTGGCCGCTTCAAGAACATTGGTTGCCCGGAGAGTTCCCCGCAGACCAAGGACCCAGGGTACCTCAGACAGATGGGGGTGCTTTGCGTACCAGTCGGCGTTGTCGGTGCCTTCGCATTCGATGGTGCTGTCTTTAACCAGAACCTTTGACTGACCGGCGGCAGCAACGGCGGTGGCGATAACGCCTCTGGTCCTGATATCGGTGTTGGAAACAATAACTTCCGCGTCGCCCCCAACGGCTATGGCGCTGCCCCAAAGCTGGAAATCGTCGCCGCCATTGCCGGTATAATCCATCACGGTTCCGTCCACAGTGATTTTGCCGCCGTCGGCAGAAACGCAATTGAAGCAGTTGCCTTTAACAGTTATCTTGCCGCCGGAAATGCCGCTGTCGCTGATGGAAGCGCCGGATATGGCGGGCAGGACAGAGGCCGAACGCATCAGACCGTCGCTGCCGAACATGGCGGCACTGCGATAGGAGTTTTCAAATCCGCACCAGCTGTCCACCGCGTCCGCAACGGTGATGACGATATTGCCTTCATAGCTGCCGGGAACAAAGTCGGCCAAAGCTCCGTTGACAGTCATAATGGCGCACTTGCCCTCGGGGGCGGTTATTTCGCCGCCGTCTTCAATGGTCAGGCCACCTAAGGTGGTGGAGCTTTCTACCAGCCAGGTCTCGCCTTTTTTAATGGTTTTCATATTGCAGTTCCTTTCTTTTCAATCAACTTCACTATTAATATATCAGGGCTGAATAAGGTTGTCAAATTCTATTAGAGGTTAGGATTCAGGATTTAGGGGTTAGGGAAAATAGCCGATAGCCAGTGCGTTTGACGCAGCGATGAAGTCACGCAAGGGGGAAAATCGTCACGGCGATTTGCCCTTGCAGTCAAATAAATCGGGTCAGGATAAGGTTGTCAATTTGTATGTTTTAGAGTATTATGGGGGTCAGGGATGCACGCCGGATAACAGATAACAGATAACAGATGAGGTGTGCCTGCGGCACAGATTTGATTTTTTCTCTTCCCTATTCCCTAACCCCTAAAGGAGTATACCATGACAGAAAAATTATACTATATCGACAGCCATATGAAGACATTTACAGCTCGCGTCATAGCCTGCGACCCCGGCAAAAACGGGTTCCAGGTGATGCTTGACCGCACGGCGTTTTTCCCCGAAGGCGGCGGTCAGGGAGCGGACACGGGGACTTTGGGCGATGCCCGGGTGCTGGATGCCAGAGAAAAGGGGAGTGAGGTCGTCCATATAACCGATAAAGCCCTGACCGTTGGCGAGACGGTCAGGGGCGAGATAGACTGGACATTGCGGTTTTCCCGGATGCAGCTCCACTCCGGCGAGCATATAGTATCGGGCATTATCCACCGACTTTATGGATATGAAAACGTGGGATTTCATATGAACGGGTCGGAAGCGACTCTTGACGCTGATGGATATCTGGACGAGGATCAGGTGCGCCTGGTGGAGCGAATGGCAAATGGCGCGGTTTGGGAAAACGTGCCTGTCAAAGCCGGATTCCCTGAGCCGGAGATATTGAAGACCATGGAATACCGCAGCAAGCTGGCTTTGACCGAAGGGGTGCGCATAGTCGAGATCGAGGGCTACGACCGCTGCGCCTGCTGCGCTCCCCACGTAAGCTTTACCGGAGAGATAGGGCAGATACGGCTGCTGACCCATATGCGCCATCGGGGCGGCACCCGGATGACCATGGTTTGCGGCGGAGGCGCTCTGGACGAAGCGGTTGCCAAATATTCGGCGGTGGCAGAGATATCCGCATCCCTGTCGGTGAAGCATCATCAGGCGGCGGAGGCGGTGCAGCGATTGAAGGACGAGGCGGCCCAGGCCAGATATGAGCTTAACCGGCTTCGTAAGGCTCAGGCGTTGAAGCAGCTGGATGGCCTTGAATATACCGACGGTAACCTTTGCTTTTTCGCCGAAGGGCTTGACAGCGATAGTCTGCGTACCCTTGTAAATGGAGCGGTGAGCCTGTGCGGTGGCATTGCTGCGGCTTTTTCAAAAAACGAAAAGGGCTGGAATTATATTATGGCCAGCAATACGGTAGACCTGAGGGCGAGCGCAAAGGACATCAACAGCGCCATCTCCGGCAAGGGCGGCGGCAGCAGCACCATGATCCAGGGCAGCTGCACCGCCGACCGGGAGGAGATAGAAAGGTATTTTAGGGGTTAGGATTTAGGGATTAGGGGCGCTTCCCGCAAGATTTATGCAATACTTGGGTAGTGCGCCGTAGGGGTCGGCGTCCTCGACGACCCGCACGTTGCGTGATTGAGTTGTTGTGTCATGCGCACAGCGTCGCGCAACCACCCGTAGGGGACGCAAAAAATTGCTTCGCAATTTTTTGCGTCCCCTACGGCGCTCCCCGCAAGTTTTCGCAAAAATCTCGCGGGGAGCGCCCCTAATCCCTAGATCCTAAATCCTGACCCCTACTATGAGATTGCCACGTCGGCCTGTGGCCTCCTCGCAATGACATAAAGGGAACTGCGCTCCTCGCAATGACAGGCGGGGAGCGCCCCTGATTCCTGCCCCCTGAATCCTGAATCCTAACCCATATTATCGATCGTTCCGCCACCAAGAACGGTATCGCCCACATAAAATACGGCTGCCTGACCGGCGGCGGGCGCCCGCTGAGGGGAATCGAACTTCAAAACAGCGCTCCTGCCGTCGGTGGACAGGGTGGCCGGCTGGGGCTTTTGACTGTAGCGAAGACGGGCGGTAACGCTTACCGGCTCTGTGGGGACGTTGCCGGAAACAAAGGTCACGTCCCGGACATAAACAGTGTCGGTCATTAATTCGGCCTCGGTCCCTACGGTGACGGTGCCTTTCGCCGGGTCCTTGCCGATAACATACACCCGTTGGCCCATAGGCAGATCGAGGCCCCGGCGCTGGCCGATGGTATAGGCGGCAACGCCCCTGTGGGTCCCCAGTATTTTGCCGCTGCTGTCCACAAAGCTTCCGGGTTCCAGCTCCCGGCCGGTGTAGCGGGTTATAAAGCCCGGGTAATCTCCGTCAGGAATAAAGCAGATATCCTGACTTTCGGCCTTGTGGGCGGCCTCCAGCCCCAGAGAAAGAGCAATATCCCGAACCTGATCTTTAGTAAGCTCACCCAGAGGAAACAGCAGCCGATCCAGCTGGCTCTGGGTCAGGTTATACAGTACGTAGCTCTGGTCCTTTTTTGCGTCGGCGGCGGTGGAGATAGCCCAGTGACCCGGGCTGCCGGTTTTTCTTACGTAATGCCCGGTGGCCAGATACTGGCATCCCAGCCTGTCGGCCAGGTCGAACAGAGCGCCGAATTTCAGGGCCTTGTTGCAGCTGATGCAGGGGTTTGGGGTCTCGCCCCGCAGATATGAATCCACAAAGGGAGAAACTACGCATTTGTCAAATAGATCACGCATATCCACAGCGTGAAATTCTATGCCAAGACTGTTGCAGGCGCTTTCGGCGGACTGGGCTTCTGAACTGTCGGAAAGGAGCATGGTGGCCCCCACTACCTCATATCCCATATCCATAAGCAGCGCGGCGCAGACCGAGCTGTCAACTCCGCCGCTCATGGCGGCTAAAACTTTGCTCATATAGTCCTCCAAAAAATCATAAAAAAGTATTGAAAAAACAATAGCTGTTGGTTATACTAGGCCATAGCGTGAACAGAAACTAAAATTGGGAGGTGCTGTAATGATCCTTGAAAAGGTTATTTCCCTGCTGGCGGACCAGCTGGGCTTCGACGAAGACTCTATCAACGAAAACACCGACATCGCTGAGGAGCTGGGCGCCGACTCTCTTGACCTGGTTGAGCTTATGATGAGCGCAGAAGAGGAATTTGGTATCACAGTTGTTGATGACGATCTTGCCAAGCTGAAAACTGTTGCCGATATCGTTAAATATATCGAAGAGAATATGTGAGCGCCATGAGCCGCGACCCGTCGGCTCGCTCCACCAACCTCAAAAGGGCTGCCATCGGCAGCCCTTTCAGCGTGTCAAAATAGTCCGTTGGACTATTTTGACACGGGTTTTTGCGGCCTTCGGCAGCGCACTCAAAAGGCCGATATTCGGCCTTTTTCGCACGTTTGAAGGCCGAGCGGAGAAATTTTCGACGTACATGCCGCCGGAAATTTCATATGTGATTTAATTCGCCGCTCACGCGGCGAACTCTACG
Source organism: uncultured Oscillospiraceae bacterium (assembly GCA_964384255.1). Classification (GTDB taxonomy): domain Bacteria; phylum Bacillota; class Clostridia; order Oscillospirales; family Oscillospiraceae; genus SIG469. The sequence goes on from CAYLKH010000001.1 coordinate 22,570, forward strand.
AGGTTTTTTGACAGTCTCAAAGGGCTGCCATCGGCAGCCCTTTGATTCATTTGTGGTAGCGACTTCCCTGATTTATTTTTTCTGCCCGGTACAGCTGCTCCAGCAGCATGACCCGCGCCAGATGGTGGGGAAAAGTCATGTCCGACATGGACAGCCGCAGGTCGGCCTGACGCTTAAGCTCTTCGTCAAGGCCAAAGGAGCCGCCGATCAGAAATACAAATCCGGATACGCCGCCGCTTTTCAGGGCGGCGATTTTTTTGGCCAGAGCTTCGGAGGATATCTTCTGACCCTCCACACACATGGCCACCATAAAGGCGTTTTTAGGTATTTTTGCCCGAATGGCCGCAGCTTCTTTTGCAAGGGCGGCAGATATTTCGGCGGCAGACGGGTCGTCTGACAGACGCTGCTCCGGCAGCTCCACCACTGTTGCCCCGCCAAAGGCGGACATACGCTTAATGTATTCGTCACAGGCTGATTTAAAATGGGCTTCTTTCAGCTTGCCCACGGCAATGATGCTATATGTCATCTTCGTCCTTTTCCGTCTCCCTGACAACAACGCTCAGCTCGGTGACCCGAAGGTCGTCAGTTTCGGTAACGGTGATGGTCAGGTTTTCGTAGTCAAAGCTGTCCCCTGCGTTGGGATATCCCCCAAGCATTTCGATCGCCCAGCCGCCGAGGGTGGTATAATCGCCCTCAAAATGGTCGGAATCGTGGCCGACCTCGTCGAGAAAGTCGTAAATGCTCATGTCGCCGCTGACCTCATAGCGATTGGGTTCGACCTCTTCAAACTCGGGTTCGATATCGTCAGTCTCGTCCCAGATCTCGCCTACCAGCTGTTCAAGAACGTCTTCCATTGTCAGTATGCCCATTGTTCCGCCATATTCGTCGGTAACAACTGCCATATGCACCCGGCGGCGTTTCAGCTCAGCAAGAACCGCCGGCAGCTTCATGGATTTGTGGATAAAGCAGACCTCCATCAGCTGATCCCGGATGGATACGTTGGGGTCGTCTACCAGCTGCTTATAAAAATGGTTAAGGAACAGTATGCCGATAATGTTGTCAACCGTACCTTCATATACCGGGATGCGGGAAAACTGAGAGGATGATGCGATGTGGAGAATGGTGTCCATATCGTCGTCGATATCGATAGCCACCATGTCGACCCGGTGAGTTATTATCTCCTGGGCAGTGATCTCGGCAAAGTCGATAGCGGATTGGATAAGGTCGCTTTGCTCCTCGTCGATAACGCCCTCGTCCTCAACGGTTTCGATGATGGAAACCAGCTCTTCTTCGGTGACCGAGGGGCCGGTATCGCCATCGCCGGTCCATAGCCGGGACGCAAGGTCGATAAATTTTGAGACGACAAAAACGAAGGGATAGGTCAGCCACATCAGGAACCTGAGGGGCAGAGATACTGCAACGGCAAAACTGTCGCAATTGGCGCTGGCCAGTATCTTTGGCAAAATCTCGCCAAAGATAAGGATAAGGACGGTCATAACGACGCCGGACAGAGCAGCGCCCCGGGAACCGAACAGCCTGACCATTACCACCGCCGCCACAGATGAGGCGGCCAGGTTGACCAGAGTATTGCCAATAAGGATGGTGGACAGGGCTTTGCCGTAATTGTCGTAGATATAGCAGGCTGTTTGGAGCCGGATGCCGCCGTCTTCTTCGGCAGATTTTTTGAGCCGACGATGGTTGACAGAAGCGTAGGCTATCTCAGAGCCTGAAAAAAAGGCAGACAGGGCAATTAATACCACTATGCCTATATAGGGCAGGTACTCACTGTTCATCGGTATCCTCCCTTTTTATAATGAGCTTTGTGATGCGCATATTGCGAATCCGGGTGACAGTGATGGTCATATCAGCATATTTGAAGCTGCTGCCGTCGGAAGGAACGTAGTCAAAGTTTTCCAGCGCCCAGGCGTTCATGGTGCGGTGACCCAGCTCATCCCGGTCGTAATCGTCGTATCCGATGGCGTCAAAGGCTTCGCGGACCTGAAGCTCGCCGCTGACCTCATATCGGTTCTGGCCTATGGGCTTGAAGGTGTCTTTCACCTCGTCGTCCTCGTCCCAGATCTCGCCTACCAGCTCTTCGAGAATATCCTCGATGGTGACGATGCCCATAACGCCGCCGTAATCGTCGGTGACGATGGCCATGTGGCGTTTTTTGGTTTGCATATTGCGCAAAAGCTCGTCGATAAGCATACTTTTATGTACAAACAAAGGCTCGTCGATCAGGGATTTCAGGTCGACACTGCCGCCCTGGTCCATATAAGCCTTGAGGTATTTGCGTATGCCCAGTATGCCGATGATGTTGTCGACAGTATCTTCATAAACAGGGATCCGGGAATGGCGGCTGTTTTTGATAAGGTCGACTATCTCCTCGCTGGAAAGCTGGCAGTCGATGGCTACCAGGTCGACCCGGGAGGTAAGAATGTCGGCGACGGTGATATCGTCGAAATCCAGGGCGGAGCGGATAAGACCGCTGCGCTGTTGATCCATGGTGCCTTCCTCGGCTATCTCGTCGATAATGTCGTAAAGCTCATCCTCAGTCACGGTGGGTTCAGCTCCGGAGCGGAACAGCTTTGCCAGAAGCCCGGACACCGAAGAAAAGATAAAGGTCACCGGGGTCAGCAGACGCATAAGGAAGAACAGGGACCCCGACGTTGCCAGAGAAAAGCTCTCGGCTTTGGACTTGGCATAGCTTTTGGGGAGCATTTCGCTGAACAGGAACACTACCACCGAAAGGATGATGGTGGAAAGGGTAACTGCCCAGTCGCCCCAGAGACGGACCACAATGACGGTGGCCAGGGTGCTGGCTCCGATATGCATAATGTTGTTGCCTATGAGAAGGGTGGTCAGAGCCTTGTCAAAATGGTTAAGAATGTAGGTGACTCGCTTGGCACGCCGGTCGCCGGAATCGGCCATGGTTTTGATGCGGATTTTGTTAGACGACGCCAAAGCGATCTCGGTTGCAGCAAAGTATCCGCCGCCGACGATCAGCAGCAGAAGAATAAAAAGCAACAACCAACTGTCGCTGTCCACTAAATGATCAACTCCTGTTAATAGTTTAATAGGGGTTAGAGGTTAGAATTTAGGATTTAGGGTCGCATGAGGGAAGTTATTTGAGCTGCGGGTCAGAACAGTTATCCCACAAACGCAGTAACTATCCCATATGGACACTAAATTACTAATCCCTAACGTATTTCTATCTATTATACCGTAATCACAAATATTGTCAATATGCCATAAAGGCATAAAATCACCATCGCTCACAAATAAACCAAAGCGGAGCTTTGATAAAAGCTCCGCCTGGGGGTCTTATTCGTTCAGCCATCGGGCGATGGCCATAACGTCGGCAATAGCCTGGCTGTCCTGCTGAGCAGGGACGGTGTCAGTGTTGGGGGAACAGGCCATGTGTTCACGGAAGCCCTGAGCATTGACCATGCGGAAAAAGGCGCTTAAATGGTGCCGCGCGTTTTCGTGATTGCCCTTGCTGCCGGCGGTCAGTATGGCTGCGGATTTTTTAGGCCGCAGCTGCAACGGCTGATTTAGAAAATATTTTGCCGCGTGCCAGGGCTGCAACCGGCTCATAAGGCTCAGTACCGACCCGGGCAGAGTGCCATAATACACCGGCGACGCAATGACAATATTGTCAAAATCGTCGTCATAAATGACTTGCATCCCGTCCTCTACCACGCATTTTGCGGTTTCCCAGCAGCCACGGCAGTCAACACAGGGAGCGATGCCGGAGCGGAAGGCAGAGACTTCAATTACCTCGCCCTCCAGATGCTCACGAAGGACGCTGATAAGGTAAGCGGAATTGCCGTTCGGCCGGGGAGAGCCGTTGATTATCAATGTCTTTTTGCTCATTTTTCTTCTCCAGTTAACTGACTGCGTACAAAATCCAGCACCTGAGGATACAGTTCGTCGCGGTTTTCTTCGGTGATATAAAAGCACTTTGCCTTTGGATGGCTGCGCACCGCCTGCAAAAACGGAGTGTCCCTGGTTTTTACGGCGGCGATGACCGGTATATCACCGTCCAGCAGCTCAAGCACAGCAGAGCAGAAATCTTTTGCTTTGGACTCCATAAATCCCAGCTCGTCCAGCAGGATGATACCGCCTTCCGGCACAGGCTGACGGAGCTTTGGGGCAAAGCGGTCGAACACCTGGGCGGACGCATCAAATCGGTGGTTTTTGCAATAACCCACCAGATTTTCTTCCGAGCGGCTCCGCTGCTGCCATGCGCTGTAGATATACACGGGACTGCCCAAGGCTTCATCGGCCAGAGCGTCCTCTTTCTTCGTTTCAAAACCGTAAACCGGCCGGCCGCAGGCTTTAAGCACCCTGTTTATAAGGGTGCTTTTGCCTACGCCCCGTTCACCAATAATAAGCGTATGCATCATTTGAAAAAGGCGTTTGCGGTCAGGGTGGCATACTGCTCGTCGGTCAGGGTAACGCCATAGAACAGCTCGTAGTATTCGGTGACTTCTTCCTGAAGGTCATAGTCGCAGTATTCGGGATAGAGGATGCTGGGCAGCCACAGCAGCGCCAGATAGCGCTGGCAGGCGGGAGGAGCTACGGTCCAGTTGTGGGGCGAAGCGGGGGATTCCACGTACTTGCCGTTAACGATGGCGCTGATCTGGCTCCACACAGGGTCTTCGGTGGCGGTTTCATATACGCTGCCGTCGCCAAAGACGACGAATTCCGGATCCCACAGAGCTATCTGCTCCATATTGACAGTGTTGCCCGTGCCTTTACCGCTGGCGTTTTCGATAACTGCCAGATTGTTGAACACCAGATTTATGACCTCGGCCTGAGACTGGCTTTCGGCAATAACGTTCAGACCGTCGTCACCCAGAGCGTAGATACCGTTGACCTTGTTGTCGCCTACCTGGTCCATAATGTCAAGAGCGCGCTGATAAACATCTTCGCACCATGAGGCCATTTCTTCGGCCTTTTCTTCACGGCCCAGCAGCTGACCCAGCTTGCGCAAGGCTTCGCCGTAATTGTCAAGACCTGCTTCGATGAAGACGCAGGTGATGCCGGTCAGCTCTTCGGTGGTGGCCAGTTCCTCTTCATAACCGGTCTTGGTATAACCCATGTCGATGACCAGCTGAGCGTTGGTGGAGGCAAGGGCTTCTACATCAAGGTCGGCAGCACCCAGAACGGAGCCGAAATAGGTCAGCTGAGACAGACGGTCATAGTCGGGGATGTATTCGGCCATATCGTCATACAGCTTGCCGCCCAGACCTGCTATCAGGTCGGGAGCAACACCCAGCAGCATGACCTGAGCCAGCTGGCCGGAGGGAACGACAGCGGTCAGGGGTTCGGTTATCTGAATCTCATGCCCCAGATCGTCTACAAAGGTGTATGGCTGGAAGCCTTCTTCAACAGGTTCGGCAGCTTCTTCCACCGGGGTGGACACAGCAGGTTCGGACGAAGCTTCTGCTTCGGTGGTTTCGGCGGTGTTGGCACAGGCGGCAAGACTGAAAAGCATTGCGAAAGTCAGCAGCAGCGCCAAAAGTCTGGTTTTCATGGTTGGTTCCTCCTCGTTTAAATAAAATATGTTAAGCTTGTTGCTTACGTATTAGCAGTGGGTCAGGGGATATGGAACAGAGAACAGATGGTGAGTGCCTTCGGCACGGATTAAATCATATAAGTCGTTGTGTAGAGCGTTTTGCCATTGCGAGGAGCGCAGTACCCGTTTTGTCATTGCGAGGAGGCCAAAGGCCGACGCGGCAATCTCACCCCTTGCGAATTCGAGAAGTATCGATAAAACGCAACAGGCTTGGGTCAACAGTGTAAAATTTAAATATGTGCCGCAGGCACTAATCATCTGTTATCTGACCCCTGACCCCTGAATCGGTACGCATACACGTACTCTGTCGTCGCTGAGACTGTGTATCTCAACATCGATGCCATAGAGCCTTGACATAAGCTCCGGCTGCATGACCTGCTGGGGAGTTCCCCAGGCCAGGACCTGACCGTCATGCATGGCAAGGATCCTGTCGGAATACATAAATGCCTGCTCCGGGTCGTGGGTGGTCTGCACAACGGCATAGCCGTCGGCCACAAGCCCCTTGACGGTCTGCATGACCCGGATGCGGTTTCCAAAGTCCAGACTGGCAGAAGGCTCGTCCATCACCAGTATTTTTGCCTGCTGAGCAATGGCCCGGGCCAGCAGACAAAGCTGCTTTTCGCCCCCGGAGCAGAAGCCGTAGGGATGCTCTGCCAGATGGGAGATGTTCATCTTTGCCAATGCGCTGTGGGCAATCTCGATCTGCGCTTTGCCCGGAGTTGCCAGAGGGCCAAGCTGAGACGCCGTTCCCATAAGCACCATGTCCAGAACGGAATAATTGAAGGTGGGGTTATGGTACTGGGGGATATAGGCGATGGAGCGGGCCAGCTCCTGAGCTGACATTTCGGCGACGTTCCGGCCGTCTATCTCGATGGTCCCGGACCTGGGCTTAAGCAGATTCAGAATGCAGCGAAACAGGGTGCTTTTGCCAACTCCGTTGGGACCCAGTATGGACAGGAATTCCCCCCGGTGGGCCTCAAAGCTGATGTCCTTTAAAATCTGGCGTTTGCCAAAATAAAAATCCAGATGCTGGACCTTTAAACTCACAGCTTGTCACCCTCCTTCATAATGAGATAGATGAAAAACGGAGCACCCACAAAGGACGTGAGTATGCCGATAGGCAGGTCGGTGGCCCAGACGTTGCGGCAGATATTGTCCACCAGCAGCATGAATATTGAGCCGAAAAGCATGGTGGAGGGGATAAGCTTTTTATAGTCGTTGCCTACCACCCGGCGTGCCATGTGGGGGATGACCAGACCTACCCAGCCGATAATACCGCTGACAGCCACACTGGCGGCGGTTATAAGGGCTGAGCATATTATTATGATGACGCGCAGACGCCTGGCGTTGATGCCAAGGGTGCGGGCCTCGTCGTCGCCAAGAGACAGGATGTTTATCCTCCAGCGCAGGGCAAAGATGGGGATAAGGCCTATAGCCATGGGTATGGCCGCAAAGCCGATATCCCGCATATTGGCCCCGTTAAAGCTGCCCATGAGCCAGTAGGTTATGGCAGGCAGCTGGTCCTCAGTGTCGGCAATGAGCTTTAAAAAAGAGGTGCAGGAGGACACCAGACTGCTTATCATAACTCCGGCCAGTATCAGCCCAACTACCCGGTTGCCTCTGGCGCGGTTGCCTACGAAAATGACCAGAGCGACCGTACCCAGACTGAATACAAAGGCCATGATGCTGACGACATAATTGATGTAGCCCAGTATAATAGCCAGAGCCGCGCCCAGAGCTGCGCCGGAGCTGGCTCCCAGAATATCGGGAGCGGCCATGGGGTTTTGGAACACGCCCTGATAGCAGGCGCCGGCGGTGGACAGACAGCAGCCTACCAGACAGGCCAGCAGTATCCGGGGTACCCGGTGCTTTAAAAACAGGGCCTCCTGAGTCTGGGACCAGAAAGGTTCAATGTCGGTAAAGGGCAGCTTTGACAGGGCAATCCCCCACAGCTCTTTCAGGCTGATGGGATATCTGCCCAAAGTGGTGGACAGGATGCACGCCGCCACCAGCCCGCCGAACAGGATAAGCATCACCGCCCAGAAGGGGAGTTTGTTTGTCTTTTTCATTGGTTTACCTTTTATAATAGTCTCCACCGGCGCAGCCCTTGCACAGGGTCTTACTGTCAACGACAACGTGACGGTTATCGGAAACCTCTTCGCCACAGACTTCGCAGGTGACGATGGCGACCGGAGGCCCGGGCATATCCCCGGGAGCAAGGTCGACGGTGACTTCGGTGGCTTCCAGCCAGCCTTCTTCGGGGAGATTTTCGTAAAAATCGGTCAGATCTTCGCCGTTTTCGGGATGGATATGGTTTGCCCGGACCACCCGGACGGCTTTGCCGGTATCGAGATTTACGAAGGTGGCAGCGGTTTTGCCAAAGTCGTGGAAATAGAAGGTGCGTTTCCCCGGCGAGGTGCCGGTTGTTATCATAATGGAGTCTGCGGGGCAGCGGTTACACTCCACAAAAACCATCAGCTTCTTCCGGTCGCGCTCGTTGTCCAGCCCAAGCAGACGCAGACCCATGTGGGCCATGCGCACTCCCAGACACTGGCCGGAGCAGAGGTGACCGTGAAAGGCCACGGCCCGGTCAAGATCTTCTCTAAATGTCCTCATTTTCATCCCTCCGAATTACAAATATTCCAAATTCCTTCAGGTTTGGCAGATAGTACGGCCATTTTTCGTGGCCGGTATTTTCCATCCTGTCTGCCAGATATTTTTCCAACACCTCGTCGCTCATGGGACGGGAATATGCCCGGGCAAAGGCTCTCGCTTCGTCCATATCTGCCAGCGGCTGACCGTATTCCAGGGAAACACTTTCAAGGGTATATCTGACCCCAAGCCCATCCAGATATTCGCTGACGCTGGCAATATCAGAGCATTTTACCACCTGGTGACCTTCAGGGCCAAATTTGCCTTTTCGGGTCTTGTGGACCAGGATGATAAACTGCTGCTTCGCCAGACGAAAGTACTTTTCATAAAACTGGCTGCCGCCGAAGAAAAGGGCGGTCACAGTGTCCCATGAGCTTTCGAGAGTGGAGCAGTCGGCACATACGGTGTCCATGTTGCTGATGCCCCGGAGCAATGCACCGCTTTGAACAGCGGCAATAGCCTCGGGAGAAACGTCCACACAGGTGATACGGCTGCAATGGTCGGCCATTTCAAAATCCAACAGGCCTGCGCCGCAGCCTATGTCGCACAGGCTGCTGCCGAAGGGGATATATTTTTTCAGCATTTCGGCCAGTTTCCTGTTGTAGCCCGTATATTCCGATGCGTTTTCAAACCATTTGATGGACTGATCGTTCCATTTAATATACACAGTTTCAAGCTCCTGTCAGGTCAACAGATAAGTATTTTAAAATAAATTCCATTATGGCGTCGATATCCTCCAGACCGAAGTGGGGGATATCCCCATCTACCTCCATATCAGTCACCACGGCGACGAACCGGCTTATTTCGGCGGTAAAGCCCTTTCCCGTAGCGGAGCGGGCGATGCCTATCTGGGGCAGGTCGCCGTTTTTGTAGCCCTCGACCAGAATCAAATCAACGTCGTGGCACATGGCCATCTGCCGGTCAAGGGTCAGGGGACGGGATTCAATATAGGCGATTTTTTCCTTTGAGCCTATCATGGAGATGTCGGCTCCGGCGTGGGTAAAGCGCCATGAGTCCTTGCCCTGGTAGTCGATCTCAAATTTGTGGCCGTCGTGCTTGATGACCGCCAGACGCAGACCCTTTTGCTTCATGGCGACGATCAGCTTTTCTATAAGGGTCGTTTTCCCGGTGCCGGAATAGGCGGCAAAGGCGATAGCGGGTATGGCGGTTTTGTCCTCAGCTTTTTGCACAGGCAGGGGATGGTATTCGGCATCCCATTTCCGGCCGGAGTGTCCTTGCCTGAGCTTGCCCCGTTCGGGGTCGTTATAGTAGATGCGGTTGTTTTCAATAAGCTGTTCCAGGGTGACCGGGCGATAATCGTTGATATCCACCCCCGCGTTCAGCACCCGGGGCAGCTGCTGCAATATGCGGAAGGTTTCTTTCCTGGTGTTGTGGAGATGGCCGTGGATCATGCAGCCCCCCTGAATGTACACCAGTGGATAGTGACACAGAGTAATGTGGCGGTCGCCGTCGTCGATTTCCAGAAAGTCGGTCACCGTCTCAAAATAGTCCAACAGCTCCTGCTGGTTGGGGATGCAGGTATCGTGATTGCCCCGGATAAGGTGCTTGTGGCCCCGCAGGCGGCTGAGCTGCTGAGCCGGAAAAGGGGTGCGGTAGCTCCCTATGTCGCCGATGAGGTAAACAGTGTCGTCATCAGAAACGACCTCGTTCCAGTTATTAATTAAAGCCTCGTCCATCTCCTCCACCGAGGCGAAGGGACGGGTGGTGGACTCGATAATGTGTTCATAACCAAAATGCTGGTCAGCAGTATAATAAATCATATTCCTCCAAATAAAAACAAAAAAGGCTGCCTTGAAAACAAGACAGCCTTAAGCATACCAAAACCAGCCTCGCCAAAACAAGGCGAAGCAAAAAACGGTCCTGTCTCCTTCTCAAATACGGAAAGCCATGTCGTTTCCAACATAACTCAGTGAGGGCGAAATGCATCCCCTCAGGCCGCTGGTCATAGCTCAGGTAACCCCTGATTTAATCATCGGTCACTTAGGCCTTAGACTCCACGGCTCGGAAACATATGTAATTATCAAAAATTGTAACACCAGATTTGGAGAATGTCAACATTTTTCCCCGGCGACCCACGAGGGTGACGGAGACTGGACCCCAATAAGGGCTGATATTCGGGCCGGAACGCTGATACCTCCGCGGTCTTATGCCTTCACATCTTCCCGCAGAGCGTTGGCTCTGGCGTTTTTGCTCAGCTTTTCCACCTCAAGGCCATAGTCATCCATAAGCTGATGGCAGATATGGGGCAGCACAGAGCTGTCGCCAAACAGAAGCTCCAGCTCGACCTCGATAATAGGAAGGCGCCTGCTCCCGGCATAGAGTACGCCCACGTCACCGGCCAGCTCGATGCGGACCCCGTCGTCAAGGTAGAGGAAGTTGGTCCGGCGTTCAAATTCGGCGCCGCAAACCTCGATCAGTTTGCGGGTTTTGAGCAGATGGTCAAGCTCCCGGGGTGCGCCGATGGCCAAAAGGGCGGGGATGGCCTTTTCGATGGAGTCGGCTAAGCATTGCCACTCGTTGCGGGTAAAGACCTCGCCGTCGAAGCTGTTGGCGGTTTTGAGGGCGGCGACGGACTGGTCACCTTCTTTGCGCAGACGAAGGGTCCAGCGCCGGGAGGACAGCAGGCCGTCTTCGGTGTCAAAGTAGACTGAATGGAATTTTTTAACAGCAAATTCGTCCCGCATATACTGGGTGAGGTTGGGGTCAGCCAGTACGCGGTCAAGGGTTTGCCTGTCGGGTACACGAAGCTTCATTTCGATTTCGGTTGCCATGGCGAAACCTCCTGATAAGTTATCTCACGGGTATATTTTATATCATTGCCGGGAAAATATCAATAGGATCCAGGGGTTAGGATTTAGGGGATAGGGATCAGGATTTAGAAACTGGAGATTAAGGAGCGTAACTGCAAGCATTTGCATTTAACACAACATTGTGGTTACGCAAGGGGAGAGATTACCACGTCGCACAGCTTCCTCGCAATGGCAGTCTCGGAAGTATCTGTTCTCTGCTCTGTGGTCAAACTGGGCAGTATCGGCAATACGCATAACCTCTCCCACACAGTCCCTAACCCCTGGATCCTAATCTCTAACCCCTGAAATTACTGTTTGCTATTTACATAAAACCGTGCTATAATCTATGGGCTGGAGCTGTGCCTTCTCAGCGTCCGGCAATCTGTTAGTGATTCAGGGTATTAATTATGGCTAAATATATTATAAACGGCGGCCGTCCCCTTTCCGGCGAGGTCACCATCAGCGGCGCCAAAAACGCTGCCGTTGCGATCATCCCCGCCGCCCTTCTGGTTGACGGCGTCTGCCGGATAGAAAATGTTCCCGCCATTTCTGACGTCAGCCTTTATTTAAAAATATTCCAGCAGATGGGAGCCACCATCCGCAGGATCGACCGTTCGACCATCGAGATGGACTGCCGCGGCGTCCGCAGCCATCGCCCTCCCTTTGATATCGTGTCCCGGTTCAGGGCTTCGTCCTACCTTATCGGCGCTATGCTTGGCCGTTTTGGCGAGGCTGAGGTGGCTCTCCCCGGGGGATGCGACTTTGGTCAGCGCCCTATTGACCAGCACATCAAGGGCTTTACCGCCATGGGCGCAGACGTTGAATTTTCCGGCGCTGCCGTTCACGCTAAGGCCAACGGCAAGCTCAGGGGCAATTATTGCAGACTTGATCTGGTTTCCGTTGGCGCCACAATGAACCTTATGATAGCGGCTGTACTGGCCGAGGGGACCACCATCATCGAACCCGCTGCCAAGGAGCCTCATATTGTCGACCTGGCCAACTTCCTCAACGCCATGGGAGCCGATGTCTGGGGCGCTGGTACCGACACTATCAAGGTCAGGGGCGTTAAAAGGCTCCACGGCGGTACCTATTCCATCATTCCGGACCAGATCGAGGCCGGGACCTATCTGACTGCGGTGACCGCAGCCGGTGGCGAGGCCCTTGTTAAAAACGTTATTCCCAAGCATCTCGAATGCATCACCGGAAAGCTTATCGAAATGGGTGCCGAGGTGACCGAATATGACGATTCTGTCCTTATTCGCCGCACCGGCAGGCTGAAAAGAGCCAACATCAAAACAATGCCATATCCCGGATATCCCACGGATATGCAGCCTCAGGCAGGGGTGTGCCTTGCATTGGCCGAAGGCACGTCTATCATTACCGAAGGCGTTTTTGACAACCGGTACAAATATGTTGGCGAGCTTGTCAAAATGGGCGCTCAGATCCAGGTCGACGGAAAGGTCGCCATAATCGAGGGCGTGGATTCCCTCAAAGGTTGCCCCATCAAAGCCTGCGATCTCCGGGCCGGGGCGGCAATGGTCATCGCTGCTCTGGCTGCCCATGGGCAGAGCGTGGTGGACGATGTGTTCCATATCGAGCGGGGATACGAAACCTTTGTTGAAAAGCTCAGCGGCCTTGGTGCCGACATCAGGCGGGTGGAAGATCTGCCTCCCGCAAGGGCGAAGGTATCCTGACTCCCCGGTTTTAAATCAATAAATCAGCCCCCACAGAGCTTAAGAACGCTCTGTGGGGGCTTTAGCCATTTTTGGCAAATAATTTACTGCATCGGTATGGCTGCCCAGAAAACAAGATCCTCGTCGCCGTCATTAATAAGACTGTGACTGTGACCTTTGGGGCAGTAATGGCAGCAGCCGGCGAAGATGCGCTCTTCACCATCGTCATAAAGGGCCTTACCGCTGCCGCTGAGGACGAACACGATCTCGCAGTTAACATCGTGGGTATGCATACCTATGGACGCGCCGGGAACAAGGCGGCCGTGCATTATGCGGTTGCCCCCGTCGTCAAGAAACATTTTTGCCATGGTTTCCTTTTCGCCGCCCTTGAACTGGGGAAAGGCTTCCTCGTTCATTTTGCTGAAATCAATAACCATTTTTCTTCTCCTTTTAGCCTCTTTTACTCCTTGACAGCCTGAAGACCTTCGGTAACGTCGGTCACGTGCATGGTGATACTTATGGTGTCGCCGTCAACGCTGCCCACAAAGCGGAACAGGGAACCCTGGGCGGTAACGGTATGCAGTTCAAAGGAACAGCCGTCCTTTTTACCGAAGGAAAAAACATTTACGTCGGTTTTGTCGCCAACCTTCATGGGCGGCATGGGAGGCATACCACCGGGACCACCGGAACCACCGGGACCGCCAGGACCGCCAGGACCACCGGGACCACCAGGGCCACCAGGGCCACCGGGACCACCAGGACCGCCGGACATTTCGCCCATCATCTGAGCCATCTGAGCCATAGACTCCTCGGTCACCAGACCGAACATTTCGCCGCTGAGCTCATCGCCGTTTTCCTCAATGACCAGATGGTTTTCTTTAACTCCGCCGGGAGAGTAGACACCCACGAGATATTCGCCCTGAACCTGACCGGAAACGCCGGATATCCTTTTTCCGGGTTGAAGCACAATAGTCTCGTTGGTGGTAAGGGTCAGGTTGGACAGGCTGCCGGAAAAGGTATATTCTGTCCGGCCGACCATAGCCTTGAAGGAAAGCTCGCCGCCGGAGGAGGAGCCGTCGAATATCTCCAGCTGAGCGCTGGGGTCATAGGGGTTTGAAACAAAGCCGGTGACAACGCCGGAGGTTTCCTCAAGCGTCAGCACGCAGTCCCGTTTTCCACCGGGCAGTGACAGAGAAACAGTGTATTTGTCTGACATTCATAATCATTCCTTTTCAATATTTCGTTATATTTTGGGAGAGATATTGCTAAATAGCAATGATCCCCAGATGCTCTAAAAGGATCTTCAGGCCAATAAGACATAGTACGGTGCCGCCCAGCAGCCCTGCTTTTTTCTGAAAACGGGAGCCAAAGCGGAAGCCTATTGCGACCCCGGCCAGAGAAAGCAGGAAGGTGACGACCCCGATAATGGCGGCAGAAACGGCGATGGATACCCGCAGGAAGGCAAAGGTTATGCCCACTGCCAGCGCGTCGATACTGGTAGCGATAGCCATCATCAGAAGCTCCCTGTGGTCAAGCCGGAACTCCCCCGGGTCTTCGTCGCTCTCGTGAAGAGTTTCGTAAATCATCTTGCCGCCAATGATGACAAGCAGACCAAAGGCTATCCAGTGGTCGATAGTTGTTATGTAAACCTCGAACTGCTTGCCCAGCAGCCATCCTATAAAGGGCATAAGGGCCTGAAACCCGCCGAAATAAAGGGCGATGATCGCTCCGTGGCGCAGGCTGAGTTTTTTCATGCTCAGCCCCTTGCACATGGCGATGGCGCAGGCATCCATGCTCAGGCTGATACCGATAAGTATAAGCTCTATAAGTGACATTTTATCATCTCCAGTTAAAACTCGATGGGCGAACCCATTTCCGGCGGGGATACGTGGATACTTACTCCGTCGATATTTCCCAGGGCTTCCATGGCAGAGCTGTGGGCCAGCTGGGGGGTGTTGTTTTCTTTTGACAGATGGGCCAGAATAAAGGCAGAGGTCCCCCGCTGAGCCAGCCACAGGGCGGCTTCGGCCGCTGCCGTATTGGAAAGGTGGCCCCGGTCAGACATGATGCGCTGCTTGAGGTGGTAGGGATAAGGCCCGGCCAGCAGCCGGGGAATATCGTGATTGAACTCGATAACGATCGCCCGAACGCCCTCCATGCCCTTGAGAATATTTGGAGGGACATAGCCCAGGTCGGTCATTACCCCCAGATCGCCCTGAGAACAGCTTATCCGATAGCACACGCTGCCGTCGCTGTCGTGAGGGGTCGAAAACGAGGTGACGCCAAATCCCTTGAGGTTGAAGGAGGAGCCTTCTTCAAAAACGATCAGATTACGCCGGGCTTCGGGACAGCAGCAGGTTATGCCCTGGGCTGTTGCCCGGGTACAGAGGATGGGAACGGCCCATTTTTTTGACAGGGTGTTAAGCCCGGAGATATGGTCGGTGTGGCTGTGGGTGATAAGAATTCCGGAAAGGTCGCCTACGGTCAGACCCAGCTGAGCCAGGGCAGCGGAAGTCTTTTTAAGGGATATTCCCATATCCACAAGGATATGCCTGCCGCAGTCAGACAGAAGGACGCTGTTGCCGCTGCTGCCGCTGGCAAGAGTACAGACCCTGGCCATCAGCTGCGGGACGCGGCATCCACCAGAAGGTGGAATATGGCCCTTGCGTGGTGATATTCCGGCCAGAGAAATTCCGGGTGCCACTGGACACCGAAATAGCATCCGGCAGTTTTGTGTTCAAGGGCTTCTACCAGACCGTCGGCTGAACGGGCCGCAACGGCAAAGCACTCAGGCACGTCCTTCACCGCCTGATGGTGCATGCTGTTGACCATTATGGAGCTTTCACCAATGGCGCTGTGAAGCCCGGTGCCGGGGACCAGCTCCACGCTGTGGAACGGTCTGGTGAACTCCATCTTTTCCATCTGGGCATGATCTACAGCCGTCCCAAACTGAGAGGGAAGATCCTGATACATGGTCCCGCCGCAGGCAACATTCATCATCTGTATCCCGCGGCAGATGCCGAGACAGGGCTTGTCCAGCTCCAGCAGCCGCCTGAGCATAAACAGCTCCTGAGTGTCCCGTCGGGGCGCCTGATAGGAGCATTGGGGTATTTTCTCTTCGCCATAAAGGGCAGGCTCCACGTCCTGGCCGCCGGTAAACAGATATCCGTCAAACTGGTGGCAAAGAAGCTCCAGCTCGTTTTCGTCGTCCAGCAGGGGGAGCAGATAGGGTATACCTCCGGCGGCGACGATACCGTCGAAGTAATAATGGTTGATCCAGAGGTTTTCGTCCCCCTGGTGAAATAGCGGCAGAACACCGATGCGTGGTTTCATTTTGTTTCTCTTTTCTTTACGTATTTGGGGACAGGTGAGTTGGTGCGTAGATGGAAAGATATTGAAAATCATGGTCAGAGGGTCAGGGATCAGGGGCCGTAATTGTAAGCAATTGCGAAATATTTGAGGTTTTCAGTAGAACTGTCGTTGTGAAGCGGCAAAGCCGACGTGGCAATCTCACCCCTTGCGTGATTGCACGCGGTAGTTAAACGCATAGCTTTGCAGCTACGGACACTTAATTACCAATCCCTAATTTCTAACCCCTGATTCTATCTGTTATCTGTATATCTGACCTCAGGCATCCCGCGGCACGGTGTCGCGAACAAGGATAATGTGATCTGACACAGTGGCGGAGATGGTTTTGCTCTGGCCCACAGGGTCGCCGTCGTAGGTGTAGCGGTCA
Source organism: uncultured Oscillospiraceae bacterium (assembly GCA_964384255.1). Taxonomy (GTDB): domain Bacteria; phylum Bacillota; class Clostridia; order Oscillospirales; family Oscillospiraceae; genus SIG469. Next base: position 39,025 of record CAYLKH010000001.1, read on the forward strand.
ACGGCGCAGTCGGAATAATCCCGGCCATGGGCGATCTTGAGATAACCGTCCTCTATCCGGGTGTTAAGGGTGGGGTCAAAAGCTATCCATTTGTTGTCCACATAGACCTCGGCCCAGACATGGGCTCTGGAAACCCCCTTGGCCAGACCGATAACGTACCTGGCCGGGATCCCGGACATGCGGCAGAAGGTGATGAATACCTGAACGTAGTCCCGGCTGACACCCCGGGCAGAGCGGAATGCTTCGGCTGCGGTGGTGGAGACGGCGGTTTCGCCGGGGGCATAGGTCATCATATTGTGGACAGTTTCCATCAGGCACTGGACCCGGGCATAAGGAACGGCGGGCAGCTGAAGATCCATCAAAAAGCGTTGCATTTCGCTGCTGGGGTTGGTAAAGCGGGAAGGATAAAGGAAGATGCGGTCCAGCTCTTCGTGGATCATATATTTGCTGCAAAGCACGAATCCGGAGGCGGTGAAGCTGAAAGAGGTGTGATTTTTGTCGATACTGCCGCTGTAGGTCAGGTTGCCATAGCTGTCATATGCGGTGCTGACAGCGGCCTTGGGAGAAAGGGACAGAGTATGGCCATAGGTACGCTGGAATGGATAGGTGCCGGGCATACAGCGAAGCAGAAAATGGTGGCGCTTAACGGGGGCATCGAACACCCAGTTACAGCTGAAACTGAATTCATATTTTTTCATTTTGCGCCCTCCTATCTGGACATTATCCAGGTGTCTTTATACCCGCTGTGGCGGGATCCGTCGGCAGCGGTGTGGCTGAATTTGGTCAGACCGCCCATCCAGACCCGTATGCTGTCACAGTGGATAACAAAGGCGCGGTAATCGGCCTTGCAGGTAACTATCCGGGTACCGTCGGCAGATAAGGCATCCATAGGAGCCAGATCGACAATATCCTGGGCAACATATCGGCGGGGTTCGGCGGCAAGCCGTGCCTTAAGGTCGCTGAGCTGGGATCTGGTAAGGCCGGAACCCATAATGGAGGTAACTGCCTTGGGACCGTTGACGTGCTTGACTATGAGCCGGTCGAGATTGTCGAAAATGTATTTGCGCTCGTCCTCGCGATAGGGCAGATAGGTGGGAGTGTTCTCCAGCAGAGGCTCTTCGCCGAGATAATAGCGTATAGCGTCGGGAATATAGCAGAACAGGCCCTTGTCATCGGCAACGCCCGAGCCGGGAGCGTTAATGATCGCGACCTTGCCCTTGCGATAGCATTCCATCAGGTGGGCAACGCCGGTTTTGGAGTTTACATCAAAGGCCAGAGGGTCGAGACTGTTGTCAGAAATGTGGCGGTGGATGACCGCGACCTTCTGGAATCCGCCGCCTTCGGCAGGCCGATAATAGACAGTATCGTCCATGACCGTCAGCTCTTTGGATGTGGCGCAGACAGCGCCGGTCAGCTCGGCCAGATAATTCAGCTCAAAGTGGGAAAAGCTGCCTTCCCCGGGAGAGAGGATGACCGTGATCCCGTCCTTATTGTCCATTCCGTTGGTGACATCGCGGTAAAGCCGGTTCAGCAGAATGTTGTAGCCGTTGTTGTCGCACAGATTATCCTCGGGATAAAGGTCGGGGCTTACAGATCGGGAAAGCTTTCGGGCAAATATGGGATAGGCGGCGCCGGAAGGAAGAGCAAGATGATCCTCCATAACGTACCATTTGCCGTCAGCCGCACAGGCCAGGTCAACGGCGGTGATATGGTTATAAAGGCTCTTGACAGGGGTGAAACCAACGCAGGGGATATGAAAATCAGAAGAGGAATAGACAAAATCCTCGGGGATGACCCCGTCCTTGATTATCATCCTTTTGCCGTAAAGGTCGTTCAAAAGCAGGTTGATGGCGTTAACCCGCTGCATCAGGCCCCGTTCAAGACGGGTAAAACGGTCGCCGGGGATCACGTGGGGGATGGGGTCAAAGGGGGAAGACAGGATCTCGGTCTTTCCGTGACGAAGCAGGGCAAAGCCGGCATTGTTTTTGTCCATCCATGAATTGACCCTGTCCCGGGATCGAACCAGGCTTTGCATATTGGTGGTGTCCATAAGCGTTTCCTCCTTCAAAAAAAGTGCGGTCAGTCGATCAGCGCCGAAACGGCCCGGACATACAGCTGGTTGCTGTCGCTGAGCTGGACCGGTGTCATCAGGCTGCTGCCGGCTTCGATAAATGCGTCGTATAGCTCTATTATCCTTTCGGCCTGACTGGCCTCGAGAACGGTAACAGGCAGATAGTTCGATATGATGTCAAAATAATCGTTCCATGTCTGGCTGTCCGACCTGTTGCCCATGGCGCCAAATATGGCGCAGTCAAAGGCGCTGTCGTACATCTGCTTTTCCAGATAATATTGCAGCAATATGCTGCTTATGGAGTTGGAACGGACGGTCGAAAGCTCCTGGGCATACTGCCGGGCCTGATCGTCATAAGCGCCGGAGTCTGACCCCAGGCTGTTGTAAACATAAGAGATCTTGTAATCGTTGTATTCAAAGGGGTCCGCTGACGCAGCTCTGCTCAGCGCGTGCATAAAGGAGCTGTAGCTGTATTGCGAGCGGTCTACCATATCTGCGGCCCACAGGTTGAGGCACACAAGGACGGTAAAAACTGCGTATATCCCGCCACAGCTCCATCCGAATACCTTTGACGCGGCTCCGGAGCATGGCCTGTCCCCGGCCCCGGCCATGGCAAACACGCCAAAGGCAAAGGGAAGATACACGGACATACTCATGGAAACCTCCATAACACTGTGTCCGATTATCATGAACAGGCAGGCTCCAAGGGCGGCTGACTGGGGTCCGGGATGCCTGACAAGGCTGACGATCAACAGAACAAGAACAGCCAGATAGGCGGCCAGCCCCAAAGCTCCGCAGTCGGTCAGCAGCTGGATATAGTGGTTGTGGACATATCTGGTTTCGTAATAATATGACTGGACCGAGCAGGCAGCGCTTTCGAAGCTGCCATAGCCGTTGCCCAGAACGGGGCTTTGCAAAAACAGCTTAAGCCCGTCTTTAAAAAACACAGTTCGCTGGACAGCGTTCTGGCTTTTGAATATTCCCTGAAGCCGGTTGGCAATAAAGTCGGGCAGCAGCTTGTGATCCAGCTTGACACTGATGCTGCCGTCGACAACTACGCTTTCCAGCACAGAACCCTCCCTGGCCCACAGGACAAAATGCTGGACCTGAGAACCTTCGGGAACGGTGAACCGGATGGTCTGCCCGTCCTCCATCCAGCAGGAAAGGCAGGACGATCTGGTGGCGGTCATTATTTCTCCGTCGGTCTGGCTGTAAACATTCAGCCCCAAAACGTCGCTGCAAGCTATGGTGACACTGTGCTCTCCCGGCGCGAGATACAGGCTCCGGCTGAAAGAACCGGTCTGGTCATAGCAATAAGCGCCGGATATGGAAAGGGCGGAGACGATGTATACGGCGGCGGCGGCCAGAGCAGCTCCCAGAATTATCAGGCTCCGGCGGCTGCTGGCAAAGAATGTAAGCAGCCTGCTGTGAAACAGCCGGAAAATGAGCAGGCTAAAACCGGCGGCTAAAAGCATCAGCAGAACAGGCACGGGAGAGGAGCCATTGTTGAAAAAAGGAAAAGCGCCAAAAGCAAAAACCGCCGCCGGCATAAAGAATTCGAGCATGGTCAGCAGCACGCTGCCCCGGTCTTTGCCGCTGAGCAGCAGATAAATCAGACAGGACAGGGCGAAAAACGCTGTTGCGCCGAGACTGAATGCAAGAACGAAGCAAAAGGTGCTGAAGCTCAGGGCCACGGCGCAGGGGCCAGCAAGGCTGCTTTCGCCGGAGGATATAAGGTGGATCGACAGAAGGATGCCTATAGCCAGAGCCGAAGCAAGAACATTGGGGTTTCCGAAAACGCCGGTGAGCCGCGTACCTTCCTCAAAACCGGTGCTGGTTGCGGTAAGACCGGTCAGGACGTTGAACAGTGGGCGAAGACAGGCGGTGCAGCCCAGCTCAACGCTGAAAAAGGCGAATACAGCTGCCATTATGCTGAGTATAAAGGCGCAGCGCGTTATTGCCCGCTTTCTGTCGCCGCTGGAAATAACGGCCAGAAATACGCAAAAGGCCATCAAAAGTTTTGAAAACTCTTTGAGAAAGAATTTACCGCTGATGGCGCTCAGCCCGGAAAGGGCAGAAACTGCCAGAAAAATCCCCATCGCCGCCGCTGCCGGAGAAAGCAGCAGCCTGCCCCGGCGGAGGATACATAAAGCAACAGCGGCCAGACAGAGGACAAAAACCATCGCCCTGTAATGAACGCCGTAAAACATCAGGCATAGAAGGGCCAGCATTATGGCGCACAAAACCAGCAGCGGAGCAGCCGCCTCAGTCTTTTTTGTGCCGGTCATGCCAAAGCCTCCTTACCCGATTTTTTCTGAATTTACAAATCCCCTGAATACTGTCAGTATAAGGATCTTGATATCCAGCAGCAGGGACCAGTTTTCGATATAGAATATGTCGTGCCGTATGCGTTCGGGGATAGAGGTGTCGCCCCGGAACCCGCAGACCTGAGCCCAGCCGGTTATACCCGGCCGAACCTGATGCTTGACCATATACAGGGGTACGCTTTCTTTAAACTGGTCTACAAAATGGGGAAGCTCAGGACGGGGACCCACCAGACTCATATCGCCCTTGAGAACGTTGAAAAGCTGGGGCAGTTCGTCGATAGAGAATTTGCGGATAAAGGAGCCGAACCGGGTTTTCCTGGGGTCGGTGTCGGTGGTCCAGCCGGAGTTCTCGGCGGCGTTGACCCGCATGGAGCGGAATTTGTACATGGTAAAGTTTTTCTTGTTGCGTCCGACCCTGACCTGCCTGAAGATGACCGGCCCCGGAGAGGTGAGCTTGACACCCACAGCGGTAATGAGCATAATGGGCGACAGCAGGATCAGGGCACACAGGGAACCAAAAATGTCCATCACCCGTTTCAGAAAGGCGTTGGCCATATTGTCCAGCGGAATGCGACGGATATTGATAAGCTGGATCCCGCCGACCTCGTCGATATAAGGGTGGGCAGGCATGTATTCGAAGTAAAACGGGATAAGCGACAGCTTGGTGCCGCTTTTTTCGCAGGCAGAGATTATGTCTCTGATCCTGTCCAGCTGGGATGCGTCCAGGGCGGCAATGACCTCGTCAAAATTGTTGCTGTCCAGCAGAGACTCAAGCTGGTCAAAGCCGCAGAGCCTTTTGATGCCGGAAGGAGGAGCGCCGTCGGTCACGCAGCCAACGATGGAAAAGCCAAGAGAGCTGTCGCTGTCGATAGCGGCGCGATATTTTTCGGCGGCGTGGCCGGAGCCTACCAGAAGCACGTGCTTGAGGTTATAGCCCTGGCTGCGATAGGTACGGAGGATCCTCCGCAGAGCCAGCCGCTTCAGCCCCACCAGAACCGTTGAGCAGATGTAGTAAAAAATCAGGACCCAGCGGGAAATGTGGACATCCTTGACAACGAACAGCCAGACCATATACAGCAGGGTGACGGCGGCGTTGGCGGCCAGCAGCTTTTCAAGCTCTTTATAAAATCGGACCGATCGGAAGGATTCGTAAAGCCCCAGCAGGGCATAAACCAGCAAAAATACAGGGACCAGAAACAATGCGGCCCAAAGGTAGTGGGACAGGACCATATGGCTTGGGTCGCCGGTCAGTATCTTGAATCGGAGAGCATAGGCGGGGATGACGGATATGTAAACGATGACCGCGTCGCTGACGACGTTAAGCATATTCAAAACCCGCTGGTTTTCCTTTATCAAGACTTCACCTCCATGTCAGGGGTTGCGGATCAGTAATTAGTGCGGGCAGTGCCTGCGGCATGACCTAATCAGGAGACGGGGCAGGAAATCGGTTTTGCCCAATAACTGACCCCTGATAACTAACTCATATAACCTACCCATTATATCATATACACATGACAGTTTGCTAGACCAAAATGCGGTCAGGCAGCGGTTTTAATATTAAATAACGCTGCCGATTTCCAGATGATGGAAACCGGCAGCGTTTCAGCGTGTCAAAATGATCCGCTGGACTATTTTGACAGCCTCGATATGATATGACTATTGGTTATCTGACAACTAACTACTGATAACTAATCCCTGTCGACATATCCTTCCGGGTTTTTTATCTGCCAGTTCCAGGTGTCGCGGCACATATCTTCGATGGTCCTTTCTGCCTTCCATCCAAGAACACGCTGAGCCTTGGAGGGGTCGGCCAGAATAACGTCGATATCCCCGGGCCGCCTGGGGCCGATCCGGCACGGGATGTGGATACCGGTAGCTTTTTCAAATGCGGCTACCAGCTCAAGCACCGTGGTGCCTTCGCCGGTACCCAGATTGATGGCGTCGCACCCGGGCTTCATCTGCTCCATGGCCATAACATGGCCACGGGCCAGATCCATAATGTGCAGATAATCCCTCAGCCCGGTGCCGTCACGGGTGTCGTAATCGGTGCCATATACGTTGAGGTATGGCCGACGACCGATGGCGACCTGGGTGATATATGGCATCAGGTTCCCCGGTACGCCGGAGGGGTCTTCCCCAATCAGCCCGCTTTCGTGGGCGCCGATGGGATTGAAGTAGCGCAGCAGAACAGCGTCGATAAGTCCGGCGTCGCAGGCATCGGATATTATCTGCTCCATCATCTGCTTGCTCCTGCCATAGGGGTGAGAAGGCTGAGAAAGCTTCATAGTCTCGATAAAGGGAGCGGGCAGCTGGCTGCCATAGACCGTGGCAGAGGAGCTGAAAACAAAGCTCCGGCAGCCGTGAGCAGCCATGGACTCCATGACCGTTATGGCTCCGCCAATGTTGTTGCGGTAATATTCCAGCGGATGAGCCACAGAGGCCGGTACGGATTTAAGGGCGGCAAAGTGGATAACGGCGGTTATTTCGTTTTCGTCAAAAACAGTATCTACGGCTACGGGGTCAGTGATGTCGATCTTATACAGCTTTGGCGAGACTCCGGTTATCCGGGCGATGCGCTGGGCGACGATATCCGAGCTGTTGCGAAGGTCGTCTGCCAGAATAACGTCGTATCCCGAGTTTATCAGTTCAACGGCGGTGTGGGAGCCGATGTATCCGCAACCGCCAGTAAGCAAAACAGACATGGTAAAGGTCCTTTCGTTGTTTATAAGGTGATATCGACAAAAAGTACGGTCGGGGGAGCTTTTGCCCCTGATGCGGTCATCGTTCACCTGAGTGGATAAGGCAGACCTATTTGCCGGGAGTTCCGGTTATCACAGGTTCCAGCACCTGCTGGATCTTATAGTGCAGATAGCTGGGGTCGGCCCTGGTGGTAAGCTGCTCGATTATGCGCTTTTTTGAAGCGGATTCAAGAAAATTGTCAATGCTGTAAAACAGATATTGCTTACCGGGCCGCTCGGTAAAGGCGGCTTCCACAGAACCGTCATCAGAAAAATACAGCTTGACAGTCCGGTCGGAAACGGTCTCGCAGAAGGCTATGTCCAGTATAAGGACCAGACGGCCGTTTTCGTCGGTGGCGAATCTGCCCATACAGCCGACGATATATGGCTCGCCATGGCAGACGATAGTGCTGTATTCCGGAGCGAAAAAGCCGACCGATACCCGGTGAGTTTCGTCAGCTTCGGCAAACTCGGCGGTCAGGCTGTATTTACTGCCGGAAAAGCTGAGGGAACGCAGACCCCTGGTATAGTTGTTTTGAAGCGCCTGGGAAAACAGCGGGAGCAATCCCACCGAAGATGCGTCAGTCCTGGAAAAACGCCAGCTTCTGCCCCACAGGCGGGACAGCTGCTTTTTGAGCTTGAGCCGCTGAGAGAATGAATATGCCGCCGTTTTCCGGCTGAGATAAAGGGAGGATTCAAGGTCCCGGAGATTTTTAAGCTCCAGCGGGTCCTCGGCCAGCTTATCCCCGGGCGCATACTCGGGGCCGAAATATTTTCTGGTGATGGTAAAAAAGTTGCTTTGCTGGAAAAGCTCGTCGTTTCCCGCGTTGGAAACGATTATCACGCCGGTGTCTTTATATCCTATAACGTTTTGGCCAAACATACCGTTGAACAGAAAACTGTTCTGGTTGCGGCCTACCCAGATCTGGTAGCCGTAGTTAAAGTCACCGCAGCTTTCCGGGACGGTGATCTTGAACGAGGTGGCCTGTTGGATAAATTCCTCTGATATCAGCTGCTTCCCGTTCCACCGGCCGCCGTTCAGGACCAGCTGACCCAGCTTGGCGGCATCTTCGGCGTGGATATACAGGCCCCATCCGCCCTTGGATATGCCGGTGGGTGAGCGCTCCCAGTGGTGAGCGGTTATGCCCAGCGGCTCCCACAGACGGGGAGCAAGATAGTCGTCAATGTCCATGCCCGCAAGCTCTTTGACTATGCAGGAGAGCATATAGGTGTTCATGCTGTTATAAGAGAATCTGCTCCCGGTTTCAAAAAGCGAAACGGATTCAAGATAGGCCGCCTGCCAGTCTTCCTCGCTGACAGAACCGGCTTCGTTGAAGGCAACTCCCGTAGACATGGTCAGCAGATGGCGGACAGTGAAGGATGCTTTCAGCAGCCTGAGTATGCCGCTTCGCATATTGAAAATATCCACCAGCCGGTCGTCCAGAGAGAGCTTGCCTTCGTCTATGAGCATACCTATAGCCAGAACGGTCACGCTTTTGGACATGGAATAGCAGATGTGCCAGAGGTCCTTCCGCCGGGGACCGAACCAGCCCTCGGAGATAACGTGGCCGTTTCTGAGGACAAGGATATCGTGCATATCCAGGCTGGCGTCAGAATTCAGCTCGGAAAGATACTGGCGGAGGTAGGCAGAGCTTATTCCCTGGGCCTCCGGCGAGCTGCGGGGAAAGGGCTGGGATATGGAGCAGCCCTCGTCGCAGGCGATTTTTTGGGGATAATATGGGATAACGGCCTCGGTGCTGACCTTGTGGTCGAATATTCGGGCCAGAAGCTTGATGGCGTTACTGTGATTTTTTAGTTCCATTTTTGCTCCTCCTTGGGGAAATATCAGGAACAGATTGGGTCCGGAGCTTTTCTCCATAAGCCCTCAGATGCTCGATAAAGGGTGTGTTGGTGTGCATGGTGAGGAAAAAACGGGCTTTCTCGTGGCTGAGCTTTCGGGCGATACGGATATGCTCCCGCAGATCTTCGTAGATGACCGTAAGCTCCTGCTCCCGTGCATAGCGGCGGATGGTGGGCAAAAGCTTTGCCGAGTAGGAAACGTCGATAATAAAAACGCCCATGTACAGTCCCACGAAAAACGAGAACGCCAGATTGTTTGACAGCCAGATAAGGGCATCCATAATGTGGGGATGGATAAGGAAATAATAGATGGCCGAAAGAATATACCAGTATACTGTGAACCGGAAACAGATTATGCCCTTAATGTTCCACCGGAGGTTTGAATAATCCCAAAGACGGACATTGAGAAATCTTATGCAGAAAAGCCCCGTCAGATATTCAACGGCGGTTATGCAAAGGGCCATGATGGCGAACAATACGGTCTTTTTCAGCCAGGACCCATCGATCCCGATAACGGATTCAAGCCCCGCCAGAAGGAAAAGGATAAGCAGGCTGAAACCATAAAGCGGCAGACACGGCCCCACAAGAAAGCCGGGGTTTACCCAGTTGTGTTCGGGGTTCGAGCCGGAAAAGAATTTGCGAAAAAGGACTTCGATCCCCCACCCGACGGTGCTGCCGATAGCGAACAAAAAAGCCAGAATCAGGAAAAACGGCAAATGTGGCACCTCCCTAAGTTTATGGTAGGGAAATTATAGCACGAAGCCGAACATCTTGGCAAGAGGGGCAGACTCTCCAAAGGCTGTAATAAATGAAGCAGATATCCCATATGCTCCCCATAGCGCAGCGTCTGCACCATGGGGAGCATATGAGGTCACGGAGCATTATCCAGGCGCAGCCAAAGACAGACAGCTGCCCCAGCGGATAGAACGAACTTTACTGAAAACCTGAATCCAAAGACCTCCCGGCCTTTGGATTCAGGTTGTGTTATTCGGCGGCTTTGGTTTCGGCCAGAGCCTTTTTCTTCCAGCCGCCTGTGGTAAGGCGGATGATGTACATAAGGGTGCCTACGGCAAAGTCGAGGCCCATGCATATGTAAATGGTCTTTCTGCCTACAGAAGGCCAGCCGGCCATCCAGTAAGCCAGGACTATGCGCATGGCCAGAGTGGCGAAGGTGATGATGGTGCAGGTGGTAACGTCGCCTGCGCCCTGGAGCAGACCGCGGCTGGTGAACAGGACCATCATAAGGACCAGAACACTGGCCATGAATTTCAGGTATTCAACACCGAAGGCAAGACTGTCGCCGGAGCAGCCGAACATGGCGGTCAGCGGGCCGGCAAAGATAATAAGCACGGTGCCGAGAGCGATACACAGGGAACATCCCATGACCAGACAGGCGAAATAACCCTTCCACACCCGCTTCATCTGGCCTGCGCCGATATTCTGGCCCACATAGGTGGAAATACCTGAGGCGAAGGAGATGCCAGGCATGATGGCGAAGGATTCGACCTTGGACGCGGCGGCAACACCGGCCATGGTAGCTGAGCCGAAGCTGTTGATAAGGCGCTGAATAGCCAGAGAACCGGCAGAGGAGATTATGGTTTGCAGCATGACGGGTATGCCGAATTTGAGGATCATGCCGCACTGGCTGCTGTCGAAGGACAGGTCTTTAAGCTTCAGATCCAGCAGGGGATGCTTTTTGTGGATGTAGATAAGGCAGGTAATGGCGGATATGGCCTGAGAAAGCACCGTGCCGATGGCAACGCCCGCCACATCCCAATGGAAAACGATAACGAACACCAGGTCGAATATTACGTTGGCAATAGACGAGATGAGCAGAAACAGCATCGTCGCGCCGGAATCGCCCAAAGCCCGAAGCTCGGCGGCAAAGGCGTTGTAAGCAAACTGGAAAACCATGCCGATGAAGTAGATGCGCATATAGGTCATGGAATAGTGGAGAATATCTTCCGGCACACCCAGAACACGGGTCAGCACTATGGACGCGGTGGCTTCGCCAACGATGGTTATGGCAAGACCAAGACCCAGCATGAGTATGAGCATGGTGGATATACAGCGCCGCACCGCCTCGCGGTTGCCTGCGCCATAAAGCTGGGCAATGACGATACCGCAGCCGGTGGACAGGCCGGTGGCTATGGCCAGCAGCACGTTGGAATAGCTGGTGGCCGAGTTCATAGCGCCCAGGGCGGTTTCGCTGACAAAGTTGCCCACAACGATGCCGTCAACGGTGGTATACAGCAGCTGGAGCAGCATACCGCCCAAAATGGGCAGGGAAAACAGCAATATGTGCTTCCAGGGTGACCCCTGAGTCATGTTTTTTTCCATTTTCTTCTCTCCGTAATTGTTTTTTATTACATAGTATCATAGGGGCAGAAAAAAGGTCAAGCAAAGGTTGCACAACTTGTATACAAAGGCCCGATGGCCTTTGTATACAAGTTGTGCGGAACGAACTGAAGTTCGTTCGAGCGTGTCAAAATAGTCTGTTGGACTATTTTGACACGCTGACGTTGTTTACCTGCTTTTTCCAGCGGCCGCTGAAATAGTATACCACCATGACAACGGTGGATACTGCCGAGGATATGGGAGCGGCCAGACCAAGACCCAGAAGGCCGCCGCCCATGGCGATGGCAAAAACGTAGCTGGCGGGGACCCGGATAAATACCGACGAACACAGGCTGACCATGGATGGGAACAGGGTCCTGCCGGTGCCGAGGGCGAAGTTGATAAATGCGTTAAACACCGCAACGGCCAGATAGTCGAAACAGAAGGTCCGCAGATAAAGCACCGACGACGCGATAAGCTCCGGGTCGGAGGTAAAGATGGACGAAAGCTGGGCCGAAAACAGCTGGACAACGGTGAACAGAACGATGTTTATGCCAAGCCCCATGGCAAGACCTGTCCACATGGTTTTGACCGCCCGGTCCGGTTTGCCCGCGCCAAAGTTCTGGGCGCACATGGCCGTTATGGCGTTGCCCAGAGATATGACCGGCAGGATCGCAAAGCTGGTTATGCGCCCGCCGATGGCTGAGGCTGCCGACCCCATGACCCCCAGCTGGTTTGCAACTATCAGGATAACGGTGAAGGACAGGGAGGTTATTACGTTCTGGACCGTGGTGGGTATGCTTATGGTCAGCAGCGTTTTCAGAGTTTCTCCATGGATGCGGAAGGAAGAAGGTTTGAAATCAAAAACAAAATCCGCCCGCTTGAGATATATCACGCAAAGCACAACGCTCAATGCCTGGGATATAATGGTGGCGCCCGCTGCACCGGCGGCTCCCATACCCATAACCGCTACCGCTATCAGGTCGAGAACGATGTTGGTTATGCTGGCGATAATGATGAAGATAAAGGGGTGGCGGCTGTCGCCCATGCCCCGGAACACCGCGCTGAAAATATTGTATCCAAAAATGAAAACGAATCCCGAAGCGCATACCCGGAGATAGCTTTTCGCTTCGCTCAGGGCTTCGGCCGGGGTGTTGATAAGGTCGAAGATCCGGTCCATAAAGATGTGGACAACGAATGTGAAGATCAGCGCCGCGATGAACAGAAACGTTATCAGGGTACCCACCGTCTTTTTGATGGCGTCTCTGTTGCCGGAACCCAGCTGCCGGCCAATTAGGACGGTGGCCCCGGTGCAGAAGCCGACGGCGCAGTTGGTCACAAGGTTGACTATGTTGCCTGCGTTGTTGACACCCGAAAGGCTGTATGTGCCGGCAAACTGGCCCACGATAATAAGGTCCACAGCGCTGTACAGATTCTGTATCATCGTGCTGACAATAAGGGGCAGAGCAAAGCTGATAAGCAGCCGCGGCACACTGCCCTCGGACAGGTTGCGTTCAAAATTTGCCATATGGGTCCTCCCGTAGATTTATTGATATTATCATATCATAATAATCTGGCCATTACCAGTTGTTTTTTTTGCCCTCAGCCGGGGCCTATGCAAACAGCCCGGTTCGTGATATACTGTTGGTAATAATATTCGGGAGATGACGCGTTATGCCAGAATATGTCACCCTTCAGCAGGCGGCCGGACTCATAAGCTCCGGCGATATGGTCGGGATAAATGCCTTCCTGGCTCTGGCCAATCCTGCCCAGCTTATTGAAGCCATTGGCCGCCGCTTTGAACAGACGGGAGAACCCCGGGACCTTTCCATCTATTGTACCACCGGCTTCGGCGGGTGGGCTCCGGATTCCCCCGTCGAGCTGCCTGTCAGGGCGGGAGCGGTGAAAAAGCTGATACTCAGCCATTATGCCACCATGCCGGATTCTGCCCGGATGGTGCTGAACAACGAGATAGAAGGCTATAATCTGCCTCTGGGGGTCATGAGCCATATGGTGCGGGCCGCCGCAGCCGGTCAGCCATATTATATTACAAAGGTGGGGTGCAACCTGTTTGTGGACCCCGCCATAGGCGGCAGCAGGCTGAACAGCCGTTCAAAGGACGATTGGGTGTCCGATATCGAAATCGACGGCCAGCGGTTTCTCCGCTACAAAACTCCCCGGTTTGACGTGGTGCTGATAAAAGGCTCCAGCGCCGACAGGTTTGGCAACATAAGCTTTGAAAACGAACCCACGACCCTTGATGCCCTGGCCACAGCTCAGGCGGCCAGAGCCAACGGGGGCAAGGTAATAGTCCAGGTGGCCCGCCAGGTGGAGGAAAAGCACCGCCCCTGGAACGTAATAATCCCCGGTGCGCTGGTAGACTATATTTGCATCTGCCCCGATCAGACTCAGGTATATGGCATAGACGGATACGACCCGTCGTTTTCCGGGGACCAGTTCATTGAGCCGGAAGAAATAGCAGGCTGGCTCCGCCAGCAGGCTGACAGCGGTGACGACACCGCCAGAAACCTGATCTCCCGGCGGGGAGTGAAGGAGCTGCGGCCCGGTCAGCTGGTAAACGTGGGGATAGGTATCCCCGAGGGCGTGTCCCGTGAGGCTGCCCGGACCGGGCTGATATCCCGGCTTACCATGACCGTAGAGTCCGGCGGCATGGGGGGTATGCCCACCTCCGGCAGGACCTTTGGCTCGACCGTTGGCGCCCAGAGCATATTCAGCACAGCCCAGATGTTTGACTTTTACGACGGCGGAAGCCTGGACATATGCTTTATCGGCGCGCTGGAGGTCGATAAGGAAGGAAACGTTAACGGCCATTACAGCCCCAACAAGCTGGCGGGTATTGGCGGATTTGCCAATATTACCCAAAACGCCAAAAAGGTGGTTTTCTGCTGCACCTTTTCCGCCGGAGGACTCCAGGTCCGGGAGGACAGCGGCCGGGTGACCGTGGTCAGCGAAGGCAGGTACCAGAAGTTTGTAAACAGGGTCAGCGCGGTCAGCTTTTCGGCGGCTAATGCCCATCGCCAGGGCCAGGAGGTTTTGTATATCACCGAGCGCTGCGTGTTCCGTCTGGGCAGCAGCGGCCTGGAGCTGGTGGAGGCAGCCCCCGGCATCGACATCCAAAGGGATATCCTTTCCCGGCTTCCTTTCGACGTAAAGATATGTATGGACTGAATAATAAAAACCGGCTGTGGTTGAGCTGATGCTCAGTCACAGCCGGTTTTTTTATTCTCCCTGGCGGGTCAGGTTTTTCAGCCATTTATACCGGTTGCATACGATGAAGTTGGGTATGCATTTCAAAACCTGGTCAAGCTTCAAAATGCAAAATACTGCCACAGGCGGCGCATTGAAAATAAAGGCCGCGGCAGCCGCGCCGGGGATGGTGAACAGCCACATAAACAGGTTGTCGATTATGGCCTGATATTTGGGGTTTCCGCCGCCGGCTATAATGCCGCCCTCCACAGGATATTCATAGCAGGAGCCTATTGAGCTGACGCTCAGCACCACAAGAAAATCCATAGCCATCAGCTTGGCTTCCTCTGACACGGAATAGAACGAAACTATTGCCTCGCGGCAAAGGAACATGGCCGCTCCGGAAACAAGCCCGATACACAGAAAGATGAATTGCAGCGTCCGGGAATAGGGGCGAACATCCTCCATCCGGCCTTCGCCTACGGTTTTGCCGATAGTGACCGATGAAGCGCTGGCGCAGGACATGCCTACCACAACAAAAATCTGAAAAATGACCGAAGCGATGCTGTTGGCGGCAATGACCGTTGCATTAAGGTGGCCCAGTATCGCGGTCTGCGCTCCCTGAGAAACGCCCCACAGGGCGCCGGACACCATGACCGGCAGCGCAGCAGAAGCAAAGTCCTTCAGGTATCCAAAATCGATACCGAAAATATGGCGGAGCCTGAGCTTAAGCTTTTTGTCAATAAAAAGGACGTAGATAAGGATTATGGCCAGCTCTACTATCCGGCTGGTAAGGGTGGCTATGGCCGCGCCCCTTATGCCCAGCTGCGGGAAACCGAAGTTGCCATAGATCAGGCAATAGTTAAGGCAGACGTTGATAAATATGGTGGACACCGACATGACCGTTCCGATAAAGGCTGTTTCAACGCTTTGGAGAGAATACATCAGGGTATTGGCTACGGCAAAAACGATGTAGGTCCAGCACATGATCTCCAGATATTTAACAGCTTCGGCAATGACCGCCTCGTCGGCGGTGAAAAGCCCAACCACCGCTTCGGGAGCCAGCCGGGTGACCAGCAGAAAGATCAGGCCGATGACCAGGGCGAATTTAATGCCTACGGAGACGATGCGGCGGATAGGCTCGACCTGGCGCTTGCCCCAGTATTGGCTGCCCAAAACCGAAACCCCCAGACCGATTCCGTGGACCACCGACTGTAGAACAAACTGGATCTGGTTTACCAGAGTGGCTCCGGACAGAGCCAGCTCGGTATAGCGCCCAAGCATGATGTTGTCTGCCAGATTAACGGTCAGAGATGCCAGCTGCTGGAGGGATATTACCAGCAGCAGGGGAAAAAAGGTTTTATATAGCCGCCTGTCCCGGGAAAAGAAGGGGCTTTCTGCAACTTGTGATACCATGGTGTTCACCTTTCAGATTGTACTCGTTTTGCCGATCTCTGCGGCAAGCCGGTTGATTTTATCATTTATGTCAGCTATCGTCAAGGCTTTGTGAACCCTATTGACTTAAGCTTAAGTATGCGTTATCATTAACATATTAATAATTAGTACACTAAACTTTATGTATGCAAGGAAGGAATCATGAAAAAAGAGAATAACATTATCCAGGACCTTACCTCGGGGAGCGTGACCAGGCTGCTTCTCGTATTCGCGTTCCCGATGCTGATGTCAAACCTGCTGCAAACGGTTTATAACATGGTCGATATGATAGTTATTGGCCAGTTTGTGGGCAGTGTCGGACTGTCGGCGGTATCTATCGGCGCCGATGTGCTTCACTTTCTGACCTTTGTGGGCATGGGCTTTGCCAATGCCGGTCAGGTCGTGCTGTCCCAGAATATCGGCGCAGGCAACAAAGACCGTATCCGGGGGACCATAGGCACCATGTTCACCCTGATACTGGGCGTGTCCATCGTTATCAGCGTGGCCTGCCTGTTCTTTATCGACCCTATTCTGGAAGCCATGAACACTCCTCAGGAGGCGTTTGAGTATGCCCGGCAGTATGGCATAACCTGTATGGCGGGCCTGTTCTTCATTTATGGCTACAATATGGTCAGCGCTATCCTCCGGGGCATGGGCGACTCAAAGCACCCATTTATCATCATCGCCGTGGCGGCTGTTATCAACCTGGTGCTCGACCTGCTGTTTGTTGCCGGTTTTGGGATGGGTCCCTTTGGCGCTGCCCTGGCTACCGTCATCGGTCAGGCAGTGAGCTTTATCTGGGCGGTCATCTTCCTTTACAGAAACCGGGAATCCTTTGGATTTGACTTCAAGCCCAGAAGCTTTATCCCCGACAGGGACGTTCTGCCGGGCTATGTAAAGCTGGCTCTGCCCATGTGCCTCCAATCCGCAGCTATCCATTTTTCGATGCTGTTTGTCAATTCCTATATCAATTCTTATGGCGTTGTGGCCTCTGCCGTTACCGGCATCGGCAACAAGCTGGGTTCCATCACCGCCGTGGTCACCAACGCTCTGTCCACCGCCGGAAGCTCCATGGTGGGCCAGAATCTGGGCGCGGGAAAGTACCACCGGGTCCCCAGGATCATCGGCGTGTCCATGGTGGCGGATCTGGCCTTTGCAGCCATATTGTCTGCCCTGACCATATTCTTCCCCAGAGCCATTTTTGGCATCTTCAATTCCGACCCCGAGGTTTTGGAAATGGCGATGACCTATATCCCCGTGGCTGTGCTGCTGTATCTGGGATTCGCCCTCAGGTCGCCCTTCTTCGCCCTTATTAACGGCTCCGGCAACGCAAAGCTTAACCTTTGCGTCGGACTGCTGGACGGCGTGGTTTGCCGTATCGGTCTGGCGATACTGCTGGGCGTTACCCTTGGAATGGGTATCAACGGCTTCTGGTATGGAAACGCCCTTGCGGGATATATGCCCTTTGTTATCGGCGGCGTGTTTTACGCCAGCGGAAAATGGAAAAAAGCAAAGGCTGTTGATTAATAAAAATCGCCGCGACAAATCGTCGCGGCGATTTTTATCCCGTGTCAAAATAGTCCATCGGACTATTTTGACACGCTTTAAACACGATAAAAAAACTAATCGAAGCTGCGGGAGAACACGACTCCGTCCTTTTGCATAAGCACGTCCAGCCGGACCCGGTCGCCCCGAATAACGGAGCGGGTGAATTCAAAGACCTCGCCCCCTTCGGTGGCGCAGCGACGCTGATGGTAAAAGCCGAAATTGCAGCGCCTGCACTGCAAAAGCTCCACATCCTCCCGGCTCAGGCGGATGACCTCGTAGGTGTCTTCGGCAGTCCCCGGGACAATGCCTGCGTCAAACAGCAGAGAATACATGGAGTTTTCCTCGACCTGTTCTCTGGTCAGCCCGGGATAGATGTATTCCGGGTAATAGGATGTCTCCAGCATCAGGGGTTCGCCGTTGACCCGGCGGATACGGGTAAATTTATAAACCTTTATGTCCGCCCGGGCCAGCTCCAGCTTACCGGCAATATCCAGCGCGGGGGTTATGAGTTCAAAGGAAATCAGGGTGGAAGAGGGGGTCTTGCCCATGGCCGTTACCTCGGAGGTGAAGGACCATATGTTTTCCACCCTTCGGGTCAGAGCAGGCTCGGCCACAAAGGTCCCCCGTCCTCTTTTTCGGACAATAAGACCTTCTTCCTCCAGCGCGCCCATAGCCCGACGGACAGTGGAACGGCTTATGCCAAAAAATTCAATCATTTCCGCCTCGGATGGCAAAAGGTCGCCTGCTGCCAGCAGACCGGAGGAGATGCTGCGCTTGATTACGTTAATAAGCTGGGAATACAGGGGGATGTTCCCGTCGTCGGTCAGACGGGTTTTGAAGATCGGGTTTAACTCCATGGATACCTCCGGAATGTGCTGACTTAAGATGGGCTGCCTGAGTCCTCGCCGCCGGGAAGCAACGGGGCGGCCATAGGGTCAAGCTGGGTCAGACTGTGCTGAAAAACCGCGTCGCACCGCTTAAGGCTTGCCCGGAGCTTCCGGGTGACTGACAAAACAGTTTTCAGCCCGTCTTCCCGGCTCGTTTCGGGCAAAAGGATAAGATACTGCCTCATGCTGTATTGGGTGTATGCGCAGTTGATGGGCAAAAGGTTGCCAAGCCCTTTTTTGACAGTGTCCATGACCCGCTTTGTGGGCTGGTCGCCGTCGGCGGTAGAGACTGTCAGCAACGCCAGCTGGGCCGCCGAATTGGGGTCAAGGCTTTCGCGGATCTTGAAATGAAGGATGTCGATAAAAACGGTCAGCCCGCAGAACATGGCTCCCTCAGGGCGGGATATCCCCGGCAGCGAACGAAGAACAAGGTTGACATCTCCTTCAAAGCTGCGTATGTCGGCGCATATGTCTTTATAAAGGCTCATCAGCTGCTCTGACGGGACCTTGCCATAATGGATATACCAGGATTCGCAGATGGACCGATAATATGCCAGAGCCTTTTCCTGCTGACCGGTTCGTGAAAGGGCGCGGATATACAGCACGTGGAGAGTTTCGACAGTGACCCCCAGCTTGAGGGCAGGCTCGACCAGGGCCAAAAGCTGGTCATAGCGCCCCACAGAGTCGAGAATGTTTGCACAGTTGAGACAAAATTCCGTAAAACGGAGATGGAAGCTTTCGTTAAGGGATGCAGCCCAGGGATAAGCCGTGGATTCCGGCAGAAACCGGCCCTTATACAGGTTGATGGCCTCTATGGACCAGTTGACCAGGGATTCTCCGGTTTTTCTGATGGCTTCGAGATACATCCGGTCGAAGCTCTCGCAGTCGACCACGGTGGGGATGCTGCTGTTCCATCGGTATGTACCCTGCTGATTAATAATAATATCCTTGCCGGTGTATACGCCCAGTCTGTCAAGCTCGGCCCTTGCCCGGTGGACCAGAATTTTCAGGGCGTTGGCGGACGAATCTCCCGATTCATCGGGCCAGAATACATGGCAAAGCTCCGCCACGGTCAGGGCCCGGTCCCGGTTGATTACAAGGTATTGAATAAATGGGAACAGCTTTTTGCTTCGGCCACCGGCCCGCACAACGCCGCAGCTTTCCTCCGGCGCGTTCACGACGGATATGGTAAATTCGCCAAATGTGGTCACGCGTAAAGCATATGGCTCCATCTGAAATAACCTCCCGGGGCGGATCAACAGCTGGCCAGTGCCGCTCAGCGCCGCCAATCATTCGATACAAAGTTCGCAGTATGAAGACAAAGGTCTTCGATACGGCAATTATATGTCAAAATTTACATATTTTCAATACGCATTTTCGATTTAATGTGAAAAAATTGGAGCCATAAAGCAAAAACTTTATGGCTCCAAAAGGAGGATCAGTGATTTCTGGGCATGAAGTGAGCGCCGCCCATAACGGGAGTGTCTTCGGACAGGGCGCTGCCTTCGCCGGTGAAGCTTACGGTACACCAGCCGCCGGGAGAATCGGGTACACGGCCGGGGCCGCGAAGTCCCGCAGGAACGGCATCACCGGTGAGGGTGCCGATACCGGCATCACTGGTATAGGTCATCTGAGCGCCGTTGACAAGCTCGAGATCAAGGCCGTCGAACTTGCCCACAGCGATGGTGTTGTCCAGAATGACCTTGAATTTGCAGCCACGCTGCAATCCCATATCGCCGAAAATGACGGAGTTTTTGATGGTCAGGGTGCATTCGCCGATTTCACCGGGGCGCTCCTCGCCATTGATGCAAACCGCCAGAGCCTGACCGTTGGGGACGATTAGGTTGCAGTGGTCGAGGACGATATCGCAGTAGCCGCCGTCGACTATGATGGCGCTGCCTTCGGTGGCGACCAGAGTGGTGTCCTTCGCTTCGAACAGAGCCTTGTTGCCAACGCGGAAACGGACGCGCAGAGCGTTCTTGCCCTTGACAACGCAGTCGTCCAGCTTAATGTGGCCGTCGTTGCAGATGATGGCGCCTTCGTCGTTAACGGCTTCGAAGTAGCTTTTGCTGAAAACCACGTTGCTGCCGCCGTCGCAGTAGATACCGGCAGAAGCGGGGCCATAGCTGACAGCGATGGACTTGCTGCCGTCGATATCGGCACCGGGGTTGTCGGTAGCTACGACAGAGCCGTTGTTGCCGGATGTGGTCATATAGGTGTTGTCCACATGGATGGTGCCGAAGCTGGTGTTGTAAACGCCGTGGCCGAAGCTGGCATCGGAGCGGACGATACAGCCGTCAAGGTCGGCATGACCCTTAAATACAGTAAATACGCCGTGAGCTGCGTCCAGCTTTTTGTCGCCGGCAACACAGTTGGCAAACATACAGGTGTTTTTCAGGCTGATTTTTGAGCCTTCGCCGGTGGCCAGAACAACAGAGTTGACGCCGTTGCTCATGCCGGGACCCGTAAGGCCTTCGGGCTTTTTGTAAGCGCCGTCCACCTTGTCCAGCATACAGCCTTCTACAAATATCTCCTTACCGCCGCCTTCAAAAATGACGGATTCGTTTTCGGCGGTGGACTGGATGTAGGAATCCTTAACAGTGCGCCCGGAGATATCGCCGCCGTAGACCTTTTCGTCAATAAGCTTCAGACCGTCCCCATCGCCATAAACGGTGGAAGTAAGAACAGCCATATAAGCTTCGGGCATTTCGGTGGGCAGGGGAGGCATTTCCATAGGCTCGCCGCCGGGCATTCCACCGGGCATTCCGCCACCGGGACCGCCGGGACCACCGGGTCCGCCTGCTGCCTTGGCAGCTTCGGCCCGCTGACGCTGCTGCTCGGCATAGGTTTCCAGAATGGTGTCATCGGGGCCGTTGGGGAGCTTGGCTTCGGGAGCCTCGGGATATCCGCAGATGTTGGGGATGCCTTCGGGCTTCTGCATTTCGCCGCCACCACCAGGACCGCCAGGACCGCCAGGACCACCGGGCATTCCGCCACCGGGACCACCGGGACCACCGGGCATTCCGCCACCGGGACCGCCGGGACCACCGGGCATTCCGCCGCCGGGACCGCCGGGACCACCGGGTCCGCCGCCGCCAAACATACTCAGTTCAGACAGTTTCATATTATTGACCTCCAATTCATTTCATTTTCTTCAAATCGCAGTTTACACAGATCGATGGAACAATTATATTGCTAAATAATGGAATAGTCAATAATCAACGTGATAATTCCCGGGGCAAGCTCCGGTCCGGCCAGTGGTCATCCGGGTCCCGGCCCCAGCTGCTGGCCGGAGGAAATTTGTGGATATTACGCTTTTTTTGCTTATATCTATTGACATTACATCTGGTGTATATGCTAATCTAAAGCTGGAAAGGGGGATGACCATGAAGATAAAAGAGGCAGCTGCCATCACCGGACTGGCGGAACGCACGATCCGCTTTTATGAAGAAGAGGGGCTGTTTGAACCACGGAAAAAATATTCCAATGGCCGCTACTATCGGGATTATTCCGACGACGATATCCGGGACCTGAAAACTCTGGCGACACTGCGTCGGGCGGGATTTACCATGGATGAGATACGTCGGATGCAAAACGAAGACGATGTTATTGGCCCAATACTTACTGACCTTGGCCTGAGACTGGAACGCCAGAAGGGATCGGCCGAGGCTATGGCAAAAATAATCGGTTCTGTCACCGGCGCTGATAAGATGGACATCTACCAGCTTTCCGACAGGATAACATCCGGTATCGAAACCGCTCACGCTCCGGATATCCAGCTCAGGTTTGGCAGGATGGACGGAGTGGACGACGCTCAGCGGGCTGCTGAATATGAGCGCTTCGCCAAAAGACGTGACCGAAAAAGGCCAAATATGGCTGCTGTGCTGGCGGTAATTTTTGGCGTTCTTGCGCTGCTGCTTTCTTTCGCGCTGGCATATGTTATAATGGAGCAGCGATATACCGTTCCGCCCGCAGCGGGGCTTACGGCAGATTGGGAATATCGCGTTGACATGGAAGAGGGCAGCGGCCTGCTGGAGATATATGGCAAAAAGGATGGAGCGGAAAAGCTTATCTACAGCCAGGAGACTGCTTCGGCTTATGCGAACTTTAATTATTTCGTGGGCAGCAGCCACCTTTATATCTATCTTGAAGATCGCCTGTTTTCCCTCAATGCCGACGGCAGCGGCTATCACAGGATATATTCAAAAAGCGGCAGCACGGCGGTGATACTGGGAGAATTTGGCCAGAATCTGGTGTTTTATGGCCCCAGCGGCTATGGAAAAAGCCTTATGTACGTTCCTATTGAGGGCGGTCGGGTCAAAAAGCTGCTAAACGGCATTAACGGTCAGGTCACGGTGACGAATGACACTGTGTTTGCTCTTGTGAGCGGCAGGGGATATTATGCCGTTGATTTATACAGCCTTGAAAAGCAGGCGCTGGGCCGCAGAGATCAACAATTGAACGATATTATCAACGACTATTTTCAGGAGGTCGAGCCATGAACTTGAATATGAACAATAACTATCAGCAGTCTCCCAACCAGCCCCATATCAATTATGACGCTGTTGACAAGCTCCAGATGCAGCAGGTGCAGCAGGCTATGGAGTCAAACAGCTTTGGCAAAACCCGGGCGCGCAAAAAAAGCGGAAACGACTGGAAAACGCTGGTTATCGCCATAGGCATTGTGGCGGTTATAGTCCTGGGGATAATAATTCTGCTGTAAATAGCGGCAGCGTGCCGAAAACCATCAGCTGATGGCTCCGGCACGCTGCTTTTTTGCGGCCATTTATCTTGCGGCGGTGCCGCCGGTGGTGCCTTCGTTGCCAACATGGCCGTCGCTGTCGCTGACAACGCCGTCGTGAGCATCGTTGCCCTTTTCTGCGCCGTCAATGGCTCCGTCCACAGCGCCCTCAACAGCTCCGGCAACTCCACCAACAACTCCGTCGACTGCGTCGCCTATGGCGGTCCCGGTGTCGGTCCTGTCGTTTGTGTCAGGAGTGGTTACATTGTCGTCGGCAGGATCGTTGTCAGCGGGGGTAGTCACGGTGACAGAGGGGGATGGGCTTGCGCTTTCCGATACCTGGGGAGATACGGTGGTGTCGGATCCTTCTTTTTCTTTGCCTGTACAGGCTGAAAAACCGCACATCATCATGGCGGCAATAATCAGAACTGCGGTGGTTCTTTTCATTATTGATTCCTCCGGTCGATCTTGTTCGGCAGCTGCCGGTCAGGCGGTGGTCAGATCCCAGCCGGAGCTGTCCATAATCCTGACCCGCAGTTGCCCTGTGAAAAGTATTATTAGCAGTTATTTAAAAAATATAAAAAACCTCTTGCAATTTATTTAAAATGTGCTAATATAAAAAACAGGAATGATTCTTATTTTTGAAATAAACTAAAAATCTGTACTTTTATGGAGGAAACAATATGGAACTTAAAGGCAGCAAAACCGAAGCCAATCTGCTTTTTGCATTTGCAGGCGAATCTCAGGCCAGAAATAAATACACTTACTTTGCTTCCGTCGCTAAAAAAGAGGGCTATGAGCAGATAGCCGCCATTTTCCAGGAAACTGCCGACAACGAAAAAGAACACGCAAAACTGTGGTTCAAGCAGCTGGGCGGCATCGGCGACACCCGTGCCAACCTCATCGCCGCCGCCGAGGGCGAAAACGAAGAATGGACTTCCATGTATAAAGAATTTGCCGAGGTCGCCAAAGAAGAGGGCTTTGACCACATCGCTTATCTGTTTTCCGAGGTGGGCAAGATCGAAAAGCACCACGAAGAACGCTATCTGAAACTGGTCGCCAACCTGGACGACGAACTGGTGTTCGCCCGCGGCGAAGAGCAGATCTGGATCTGCCGCAACTGTGGCCATATCGTCAAGGGCGCTTCCGCACCCAGGATGTGTCCCGTCTGCGCTCATCCCCAGTCTTATTTTGAACTTTACAGCTCAAATTATTAATTTATCAAACCTTTAAGGGCCGCGAGCTAAACTGCTCGCGGCCCTTTTGGCGTGATTTATGAATCGTGTTGTCGGCTGGCGGATGAGTTATCCGGCCACCGGGGCGGATCAGCCCTTAACGAGGATCTTGCCGGTGTATACCCTGCCGGGTTCCACAGCGACTTCAGCGCCGTCCATCAGGACAGTACCCTTGATGGCGCAGCCGGCTTCTACTTCCAGCCTGCTGATAAAGCTGTCGCCAACAGGAGTCCAGACGGAACCGTTCTTCAATGATACCCAAACGCCGTTGTTTACGGTGGGAGATGGGGTGTTGCTCAGGTTGCCCAGAAGGGTGGCATCGGCAGAAACGATGTGGCCTTCGTCAGCGGTGAGCTTTTCGGTGCCGATAACGATGGTCTTGCCGTTGGCGTCCAGCTCGGGAGTGAATGCCCAGGCAGGCTCAGCCATCATCATGGGCATCATGCCGCCCATATCAGGCATACCGCCCATATCAGGCATACCACCCATATCGGGACCGCCGGGGCCGCCGGGCATACCGCCGCCGGGAGCGCCGCCGCCCATGCCGGGCATCTTGCTCTTGGGTTTTTCCCAGGTACCCCTGATCTCGTAGCCATCAGCGTTGATGGCGATAGCGCCGTATTCGTTGTCGGCCTTGGCGGTGAAGAAGGAGTATTCGTCGTGCAGTGCGGTGGAGGAGGAGCAGGCGCCTTCGATCTCGCAGTTGTCGAAGCTGAGAATGAGGTTCTGACCCCACCATTTCATGCCTTCGCCTTCGGTCTCGACGGTGATGCTGTTGAAGAAATTGCCCTTAAGAGCGGTCTCGCCCCTGCAGTCCTTGAAGCTGGCCTGAACGTCGCCAATAAAGCCGTTGACATCGAACTTGCGGAAGAAGCTCTGGTTTCTCAGATTGTAGTCATAGGGGTTATACTTGGGATCGGCTTCCACGGGAGCGGAAGTATCCATTTTTTCCTTGAAAGCGGAGCTGCCCATGCCGGGGTCGTCGCAGACCATCAGCTGAACGATAACGCCCTTTTCGGAATTGAATTTGCTGTTTACGACTTCGATAACAGGAACGCAGGCCTTGACCAGGAAAGCAGCGCCGTAGGTATTGAAGGTAGAGTCCTTGACCTCGGTAATGCCGCAGGGAGCGAACTGGCCTTCGGTGCCGGGTACCCAGCGGACGTTGCCGGTCTTGTGGTACATAACGCCGTACTTGGTGGTGACGTTGCAGCCGTCGTACCAGCCTGCGCTGGCGTGTTCGTTGGCCACAACGGCGGCGTAGGTCATGCCGTACTTTTTGGTGCTGTAGTTATAGTCAACACCGGTATCCTTTAAACCGGCCTTGAGAGCCTTGAAGGCATCGGAATCAGCGGCGTTGCCTACGGTGCAGCCGTAGAATTTGTTAAAGCAGCCGCCGATGGAATAGGTGGCGTAGCAGCTGGGGTCGGGGGTGCTGTCGGTAGTAACGTCGATAACGCTGCCGCGAACGTTCATGTCGATGGAATATGCGCCCCAGTTAACGGTGTCGCCGGTGTCGTCGACAGACAGAACGCCCCAACCATCGGACAGAAGGATATCGTTTTCGTAGTTAACGGTAGAGTAGCCGTCGCACATGGTGGCTCTGGCATGACCGTTGGCGCTGATACCCAGCATCCAGGGGCAGCTGGACATACCTTCGGCAAAGGATTCGTGCCTGGAGCCGTCGGCACGGACGAAGGAGTTCTTAACGGTAACGTTCAGCTTGTCTTCAGCCTTGGTGCCACCGGCAAAAACGCCGTGACGGACAGCACCGGATGCATCGAAAACATAGCCGTCGGCCACAACGTTGGATTTGCCATAGCAGGCAATACCTGCGCCAAAGCCCTTAAAGTCGTTGCCGCCGGAGCCGTGGGCGGTCATGGTAAGGCCGCTTACGGTGTAGTCGGTGTCGTTGATCATAACGCCGTTGAAGTGCCGGTTTTCGGATTTGATAACGCCGCCTTCCAGCTTTGCGCCATCGAAGGAGCCGCCGCTGATGGCGGCGGTAACGGACTGGGACTCGGATACCTTGCCGCCGTCGATAAACAGGGCGGTGCGATAGTCGGCGCTGCCTTTGGTCATGCCGCCGTTATACAGGCCGGTTTCGGGAGCGATAGCTCCGGTTTCGTACAAAACGGCGCCAGCGGTGCCTTCGGGGACCTCAACGCCGTCTTTAAGCCAGGTGCTGAGCTTTTTAACATCCATGGTTTGTGGTTCCTTTCATTTTCGTATTGTTTAGTATTCTGACAATAATTGTATGACAAACCAAAACTGATGTCAAGCAAATGGCCGCAATTGTTGAAGGCGCTACTTTCCGATGGTTATGGTCAGCACCAGAGCGTCGTCGGTTTCACTGCGCTGCATATGGGCGCATATGCCTGCATCCTGCATGGTCCGCAGATTATTCTTGACAGAGTTGAGAAAGAATCTTACGTCCTTCAATAGCAGGGTGCGGGTCTGGCCGGGGGATTTTTCTGCCGATGGGGCAAGCAGCGAATCGATATATTGCTCGGTTTTGGCGACAGTCAGGTCGTTGGCGATAACATATTGCAGCGCCTGCCAGCGGTCAGCTTCGTCATCGATGCGAAGCAGCGCCCTTGCATGGCGCTCGGAAAGCCCGCTTTCCCGCATGGCCTGCAATATCCGGGGCGAATGCTTAAGCAGCCTGAGCTTGTTGGCAACGGCAGACTGGGAACGGCCTACTTTGGCGGCGGCCTGCTCCTGACTCAGGCCATATAGCTTCATCAGTCGGGCCAGCCCCTGAGCCTCCTCGATAAAATCCAGATCCCTGCGTTGAAGATTTTCCACCAGGGCGATCATGCCGGACTGCTGACTGTCCACCGACAGCACGATACATGGGACATCGCTCAATCCGGCCAGAGCGGCGGCCCTGAGCCTGCGCTCCCCGGCCACCAGCTCATAACCTCCGGACCTTTTTCTTACCGAAAGGGGCTGGATGATGCCATAGCTTTTGATGCTGTTGGCCAGCTCCTCCAGGGCCTGACGTTCAAAAATCTTTCGGGGCTGATCCGGATTGGGAGATATGTCCCTGATGGGGATATAAACCACGCGATTGTTTTCAAAAAAAGTTCGTCTTCTGAAAGGTTCCATTTGCTCCACCTCGAAATGTAAATAATTTCCATATTATGTATACCTATTGTACACCCGGGACCCGGTGGATAATAGTGAAAGCTGTCGGGGGCCCGGCCTTTGCAAATTATGGTTGAAACCGGCCCGATGTTGCGATATTATATATTGTAAGAAAACATAAATTTCATTGAAGGCGGAAATAATATGGCTACAATAAGAAATACTCTGCTTACCGGTCCCGCCCGGGAAGCCTTCTGCGCCCAGGTGTCCCGGCTGGCGGCTGCCGAAAGCATGGTCCTGATGAAAAACGAAAACGGACTGCTGCCCCTTGCATCCGACCAGGGGAAATATCCCATAGCCGTTTTCGGTATTGGGCAGATATATTCGGTCAAGGGCGGCACCGGCTCAGGAGAAGTAAATAATGTCAACAATGTGAACATACTGGAAGGGCTTACTGCCTGCGGATCGCTGGAGGTCGACCGGCTGGTAGCCTCCAAATACGAAGCCTGGGTGGCTAACCACCCCAAAAAGGAAGCGAACTTCCTTGCGCCCGACGTGTTTTCTCAGGAAGAAATGCCCCTGAGCATCGTCAATGTTGAGCTGGCTGCTCAGCGTAACAGCGCGGCGGTCATCGTCATTTCCCGGGTCGCCGGTGAAGGGGCTGACATGCCCGGAAGCCGGGGAGACTATTTCCTCAGCCCCGGCGAAGAAGACATGATAGACCAGGTCTGCACCCACTTTGAAAACGTTGTGCTGCTGCTGAACACCTCCGGCGTTATTGATACCTCCTTTATCGACAGCCGTATCGGCGCGGTGCTTTTTACCTCCCTGCCCGGACAGGAGGGGGGACACGCTGTGGCCGACGTGCTTTGCGGCGCGGTGGTTCCCTCCGGCAAGCTGACCGACAGCTGGACAAAACACATTGAGGACTACCCCTCTTATCGCAATTTCGGCACCGGTAAGAAAAACGGCCTTGAGTTCCCTGCCATGGGTCCCGGAGGAAACGGAGGCATGGAGCAGCAGTGCTACATCAACTATGAAGAAAGCATTTTCGTCGGCTATCGCTATTTCGATACCTTTGGGGTAGACGTGGCCTTCCCCTTTGGCCACGGACTGTCCTACGCAGACTTTGAGACAACTGACTGCGCCATGGAGGTGGACAGCGGACGCATAACCGTCAGGACTACTGTCGCCAACATCAGCGACCGGTATTGCGGCAAGGATGTTCTGGAGGTTTATTTCTCCGCCCCCGACGGAAAGCTGGAAAAGCCATATCAGGAGCTGGCAGGATTTGCCAAAACCGGTCTGCTGGCTCCCGGCGAGAGCCAGCAGCTCAGCGTGACCTTTGACGTGAACGACATGGCTTCTTACAGCCAGGAGGATTCCGCATATATCCTTGAAAGCGGGTATTACTATATCCGGGCGGGCAGAAGCTCGAGAGATACCTTTATCGTCGGCGCCGTATACATCGACCGCGAGGTCAGGACCCTTACCCTTTCCGGCCGGCTGAAAATGCTCCCCGGCGGCGACTTTAAGGCTGTCAGCAAGCAGGGAGCCATCCCCCTGACCTATGACGGCGAGGAGCTTCAGATGGAGGCGGCGCGGAAGATGGCCGTCCGGCTCAGCTCAAAAAGCTTTAAACCCAGGACCGTTCATTACAGGGGCGAACCAAAGCTTTGCGCCGCCAGTGAAGGGGAAGGACTCACCCTTGACGACGTAAGAGCGGGAAAATGCACCGTGGCAAATCTGGTGGCTCAGATGACTGTTGAGGAAATGGCGTCCCTGTGCTGCGGTACCGGCATGGATATGTCTGCCATGCCTGCGGATATATTCGAGAATATGCCAAAGGGCGACGACGGCGAAGCATCCCACATGGGGGTTGGGGGCATGGATGCGGGAGAACCCAATTCCGTCCCCGGAGCTGCCGGTCAGACCGTTGACATGACCGAAAAATACGGTATCCGTCGTATCATTCTGGCCGACGGCCCTGCGGGAGTTCGCATAACCCGTGAGATAAAAGACGACGAGGGCCAGGTGGTCAAACGCCAGAACTGCACTGCCTTCCCGGTGGGTACCCTTCTGGCTTCCAGCTGGGACACAGAGCTTATTCGTTCTGTTGGCGCTGCCGTCGGCATGGAAATGCTGGAATACAAGATCGACCTGTGGCTTGCGCCGGGTATGAATATCCATCGCCATCCCTATTGCGGCAGAAACTTTGAATACTATTCCGAAGATCCCCGCCTTGCGGGCGCTGTGGCCGCGGCCATGACCGAAGGCGTCCAGTCCCGTGGGGTCGGCGTGACCCTTAAGCATTTTGCCTGCAACAACCAGGAGGATCAGCGCACAAACTCCAACTCTGTCGTTGACCAGCGGGCGCTGAGAGAGATATATCTCAAGGGCTTTGAGGTGGCGGTCAAAAAGGCATCGCCTATGGCTATCATGACCTCTTATAACGACATTAACGGCGTTCCTGCTGCGGACAACTACGACCTGTGTACCGCCATAACAAGGGACGAATGGGGCTTCAAGGGCATTATCATGACCGACTGGGGCGGCGGCAATTCCAGCCCTGCCATAAGCATGTATGCCGGTAACGACATGATCCAGCCCGGCGGACATTCCAGCGTTAGGGCCATAATTGACGGCGTGGAAAGCAGCGACCCTGTTACCTCAAAGGGTCAGGCGGCAAAGCAGGTAACCGTTACCCGGGCCATGCTGGAAAGGTCTGTATGCCATATCCTTAATGTTCTGCTCAGATTGCCTGAATAACCGCTGACCTGATCGTCGGTTACACGAATCAAATAATCGGCCGCCGGGGTCGGCGAGCCGGGAAAGGACGCTTTTATCAAAAAGCGACAGAATAGATACCTATGACTGATAATATCGTTATTGTCGGAGCCGGTCCTGCGGGTATATTTACTGCGGTTGAAATGCTCCGCAAAGGAAGTAAAAAGAAGATAACCATCGTCGAAAAGGGCAGAGCCGTTGAAAACCGGGTATGCCCCAAGGCAAAAACCGGCAAATGCATGAGCTGCAAGCCCTATTGCCATATCACCACCGGATTTTCCGGAGCGGGAGCTTTTTCTGACGGTAAGCTTTCCCTGAGCTATGAGGTCGGCGGGGATCTGCCCAGCCTCATTGGCGAAAATCTGGCCCAGGATACTATCGACTATGCCGACAAAATTTATCTCGAATTTGGGGCCGACACCCATGTTGAGGGGGTTGGAGATCCGGAGGAGGTAAAAGATATCCGCCGCCGGGCCATCAACGCCGGATTGAAGCTGGTGGATTGCCCCATACGCCATATGGGTACCGAAAAGGCTCAGGATATTTATTATCGCATTGAGCAATATCTGGTAGACAACGGCGTTGAGCTTATTTTTGGATGGGAGTGTACCGACCTTATCCTTGAAAGCGGCTGCTGCAAGGGCGTACGGATCACCAATGGCGGCAACACCCGGGAGCTTTCTGCTGCCCACACTATCGTGGCTACCGGCCGCAGAGGAGCCGACTGGCTGGAAAAAATATGCGCCGAATATGGTATCGCCCATCAGCCCGGGACCGTGGATATCGGCGTCCGGGTCGAGGTGCGCAACGAGATAATGGAAACCGTCAACAAGGTCCTTTATGAATCCAAGCTTATTGGATATCCTCAGCCCTTTAAGAACAAGGTCCGCACCTTCTGCCAGAATCCCGGCGGATTTGTCAGCCAGGAAAATTACGACAACGATCTGGCTGTGGTCAACGGACATTCCTTTAAGGACACCAAGTCCAACAATACCAACCTGGCTATCCTCTGCTCCCACAACTTTGTTTATCCCTTCAATCAGCCTATTGCCTATGCCCAGAAGATCGGCGAGCTGACAAATATGCTGGGAGCGGGGCATATTCTGGTCCAGCGCTTTGGGGATATTCTCGACGGAAAACGCACCTGGGAAAAGGAGCTTAGCCAGTCAAACGTCCGGCCCACCCTGCCTGATGCCGTGGCCGGTGACATAACCGCCGCCATGCCTTATCGGGCTATGATAAATATTATCAACTTCATCAAGGCTGTGGACCATGTTGTTCCCGGCTTTGCGGCCAACGAGACTCTGCTGTATTCCCCCGAGCTTAAGTTCTATTCCAACAGGGTGAAGATGGACGAGAACTTCAACACCAATGTTGAAGGACTCCACTGCCTTGGCGATTCCAGCGGCTGGACAAGAGGTCTGATGATGGCATCGGTCATGGGCGTGCTTATGGGCCGTAAGCTGGTTTAATGTAATCAATTTAAGAGTTAAGGTATAGATATGCTGATAAATAAAGAGGTTGCTGCCCTTTTGGATTATGCTGTCAAAACCAGAAGGGAGCTGCACAAAATACCCGAGGTGGGTTTTGAGCTTTACAAAACCCACCGGTTCGTTGTGTCCGAGCTGGAAAAGCTTAAGCCTGACGTGCTGGAAACCATGGCGGATACCGGGGTGAAGGCCGTCTGGTTTGCCCGGGAGCCTGTGGATACCATCGCTTTCCGGGCGGATATGGACGGGCTTAACGTCCTTGA
The DNA here is from genome assembly GCA_964384255.1 of uncultured Oscillospiraceae bacterium. Taxonomy (GTDB): domain Bacteria; phylum Bacillota; class Clostridia; order Oscillospirales; family Oscillospiraceae; genus SIG469. The sequence goes on from CAYLKH010000001.1 coordinate 71,040, forward strand.
ACAGAACGAAACTGACTACGTTTCTTCCCATGTGGGGAAGATGCATGGCTGCGGCCACGACGGCCACATGACCATGCTGCTGATGCTGGCAAAGCTGGTGGACAGTCACCGGGATCAGCTTAAGAACAATGTTGTGCTGCTGTTCCAGCCGGCGGAAGAAGGCTGGGGCGGCGCCGCCGCCATGATAGAAGACGGCGCGCTGGAAGATCCCCGTGTAGACCGCATTTATGGCATCCACCTGTGGCCCACTGTCCCCAAGGGCAGGATCGGTATCCGCTGGGGATACATGATGGCCCGCAGCTGCGAATTCGATATTTATGCTCAGGGCATCAGCGCTCACGGAGCCAGCCCCCAGATGGGGGTCGATGCCATCGTTGCGGCTGCCGAGCTGATAATCATGCTGCAAAGCGCCATAACCCGGTCGGTAGATCCCCATCAGGACGCTTTGTTAACAATAGGCCGCGTTAATGGCGGCAGCGCAAGAAACGTTATTGCCGACCAGGTGGAAATGAATGGGACACTCAGAGTTTTTTCTTCCGAGGTTTATGACAACCTGATGGCCCGTATCCACGCCATGACCGAAGGAGTGGCCCTTGCCACGGGGGCAAGGTTCAATATTTTCGAGCGGATGCAGTATCCCAGCGTTGAAAACCCCCGGCCCATGGTGGAAGACCTTTATACATACACCGGTATGGAGGATATTGTGCTGGTTGAGCCTGCCATGGCGGCAGAGGATTTTGCCTGTTATCAGCAGAAGGTCCCGGGGATCTTTATGTGGCTGGGTATCCAGGGTGGCAAAAATCAGCAGCCGCTTCACAACTGCCGGTTCGATTTTGACGAGGACGTTCTGCTGGTGGGGGTCGAGGTTTATAGAAGACTGCTGGGGATATGCCAGCAGGCGGACATATTTGACTGCAAATCACCGAATGTGGCAATTGCGGACAGAACAGGCCTGTGATATGCTGATATAAGTAAATACAGGAAAGGAAATGCGAAATGAAAATAATCGGAATCCCTGACGAAGAATATGTCAGAAGCCCTTATGTAAAAATGCAGCCCCATCCCGAAGGCGAAGGCGGACCTGACGGCCCCGGCGGCCCGGGAGGTCCCGGCGGCCCCGGTGGAGAAGGTGGTCCCGGCGGACCCGGCGGAGAAGGCATGATGATGGAGCAGAAGCCCACCTTTGCCTGCGTGGAGGTCATTGACGGAACCCTTCGGCCCGGTGCCGAAGAAACGAAGGCGGCTTTCCTGGGCGGCACTGTGACCGCTACCGGGGGCGATATGGTCGAGATCCTGTCCTCCAACAGCTCTGTGGGCGGAGTTTATGTTTCCGGCGAAGGCAGCGACTTTACTCTTTCAAACGCTGTTATCAGGCTTTCCGGCGAAGGTGCCGGACTTGGTGGAAAAATATCCGGCGCCAGCGTTGAGGATCATGGCGTGCTTACCCTGAAAAACTGCTTTATCAATATGGACGGCAAGCTGCGCTGCGCCACCTCCTGCGGCGGCAATTCCCTGCTTAAGGTCTATGATTCCATGCTGGTGTCCCACGGGGATCCGTGGCCCGTAGACGTAAAAGAGGTCACGTGGGTAATGGGGCCGGGTATGGCGAAGCCCCCTGTTTTCCTCGAGATCGAGGGCAATATGCGCACCCACTGCACCGTGATGGACTCCGAAAGCTATTTCTATAATTCAACGATCATTGCCGACAGCTGGGCAGCTCTGTCTACCGATGCCGGTGGCGACAGGGTATATCTTGAAGCTAACGACTGCAAGGTGATCACTACCCGCTCCGGATACGGCACCTATGCCGACACCATGTGCCACTGCGTCCTGAACCGGTGCGACCTGGAGGTTGCCAACATGGGCGCTATCATCGCAGGCGAGGCAGATGTCAGGTTCCATGATTGCCGGGCAAAATGCGGCAGCTATCTGGCGCTTATCCATGTGGTGGGCGGCTCCAACACTCAGGTCAGCGGCCTTGACGTGGTGGGCGGAAATATCCGCACCAGAGACTGCGCCGTTATCGTCAAGAGCGAAAACGCCGATATCCTGTTTGACGGCGCTGAGGTCAGCTCCCTGGCGGGAGTCCTTGTCCGGTCAAAGATCAACGACGACCCCATGGCCGCAAAGGTGGGCAGCGACATAGTTTATGGCATCCATGTCAAGCTGCGCAATGTGGACACCGAAAACGATATTATCCATGGGGATACCCAGCGCCGCATGGTGGTATATTTTGAAAACTCCAGGCTCAGAGGCGCTATAACCGGCGGCGCTGTCGTCAAAATGGACGAAGGCAGCTTCTGGTTTGCCGACAGGGACTCGGATGTGGTCCTTATGGGGAACGCAGACACCCAGAATATCGATGCGCCTGCCGGAGTCACTATCTCGGCAAAGGGTGCCGCTGCCGGAGAATTTGCCCTCGCTTCCGGCGGTGTTTTGAAAGTTACAGAATAATCAGTCTGTAAACAACGGCAGAAGGTTGCCGTAACGGAAAGGAACGGACCACGGGAGCGGATGTATTTTCCGCTCCCGTTTTTCAGGGGGAAAGCAAAGTTCACACAATTTTCACGGTAAAACGATAATTAGAAACAATTTACTCCCTAATACGCTATTGCGAAAATTAAAAATGCCTGATATAATTGATTTGTTTGCCAAGTGGATCATCCGGGCCAGGCCCGGTTATAAAACATAAAATGTTAACATTTAAGGAGAAGAACAAAATGGCAAAAGCAGATGTACTTTTTGACAAAACTGAGTTCATCGTCCAGATCGCCGACAAGCAGGCCATGAGCATGAGCGTTAAGGCCGAGGACATCACCTCCATTACCTTCGAACCCTGCGAATACAAAAAACTGTTTGGCCTGAGCAAAGGCGTTACCGAACACATCGTTATCAAAACCAAAAGAATGCCCATCATGATCGACAAGATCGCTGTGGAAAAGAAAAAGGCCGGCAACTGGGACAACATCAAATCCCAGATGGAAACCTTTGCCAAGAACAACAAGCTGTCTGTCTACCACGAAACTGAGGTCTGGAAGCTTCCTTCTCTGGGCAGCGACGGCATGGAATAATCGTCATCACTCAGCATAACAGGCATCCCGGCAGAGCATCGGCTCTGCCGGGAACTTGTTTTGTTGGGGCGGCTGTTTAATATTTGCCTGAACCGGCATATCTTCCAAACGGTAGGAATCCCCCCTTGATATGCAGCGGGATATTGAGTATAATTGAACCGGAAAATTGTGATCTTTTCACAGCGGGGGATGGTTATATGCTTAATAACGGACCGGTTATTGACGAACCTTTGCAGGCAGTATTCAACAGCGCGCTGACGGCTGATAGCAGGGAAGCTGTGGTCAAAAGCTTCTATGACCTGACCGGTATGCCCGCTGTTGTGGTGGATATGGCAAACCATGTTGCGGTTGCCTCCGGGAACGGGGAATGCGATTTCGGAACGATCGAAGATGAGCTTAGCAAGGCCGAATTGCCGCCGGATGTTTCGGGATGCCCCATCTCTCAGCCGGTGGTGATCACCGCCGGTGGAGAAAACTCGTGGGCGCTGTGGGCCATTTATGACGGCTACCAATGCCTGATGAAGCTGGCTGTATGCGTTGGCCATGAGCCTGACCGCCGGAAGCTTAGTGCCGGGGAGACTCTGGCAAAGGGGCTGTATTCCCTCTGGTTACGGCTCAGGCTGGCAGCATCGGATGACGAGAACGAAAAGGGCAGTTATCTGCGCTCTCTTATTCAGGGGAATGAAACCCGCAGGCTCCCGGGCTTTGGGGAGCCGTATATTATAGCCGTCACGGCGGCGGATACAGGCCGTCAGTTATTCCGGGAGCTGGGGGGCCGCTTTGAATTCCCGGCCATATGGGCTGATAACGGCGGCGAATATGTGCTGCTGATGAGCAGAGCCGACGAGGCCGGGTTATCCGGTTTTGAATCGGCGGCTAAAAGCCGGGGAGCGATCGTCGGGCTGAGTCAGCAGTTTGCCGACCTGAGCAAAGCCCCCAGCTATTATACCCAGGCAAGGGACTCTGCCGCCATAGCGTCTCGCTTTGCAGGGTTTTCCGGCTTTGCCAGGTTCAGGGATATGAAGCTGTTTTTGATGTTTGACAGCTTTTCAAAAACAGACCCCGGCCGAAGCATGGTCGACCCGCAGGTTGAGCTGCTGGCCGGATATGACCGGGAAAAGAACACGGCATATCTGCGTACACTGTTCTGCTGGCTGCTAAACAGCCAGAGGGCGGCTGCCGCCGCCAGACAGCTGGGAGTTCATCGCAATACTCTGGACAATCGTCTGGCCCGGATCAACGAGCTTATCAGCGCCGATTGGGGCAGCTGCGCCGATTCCACCGGGATGCTGTATTCCCTGTTTATTACCATGGACCGGCTGGGCAGCCTTGAATATTTCGGATAACCGGAACATATACCAACCGCCCCATCCCCGGCAAAAGGGGATGGGGCGGTTGGCTTATGGACAGCTACCGGATGACTGAGTCGATCCAGTCGAGCATTTCAAACTTTTCGTCGTCGGCACCGTGGCCGCCGTCCCAAACAAGACGGACGTTGACATCCGCTCCGGCGTTTTCAAGGGCGGTGGCAAGGTCGGTGATTACGGGCAGCGAGGTGTCCTTGTCGCAGGCACCGTGACGTATCCACCAGTGCTTTGCCATATGGGCCTTTCCGGGCAGGAAGTACATGGCGTTCATCATGCGTTCCAGCTGGACGACTTCGTCATCCACCTTTGCGTCCTGATGGCCGGTGGCAAACCTGAGGCCGAAATCCGTGAAGTGGCGACCGTTGACAGCCTCGGTGCCGAAGATCGCAGGCTCCATCTGCATGGCCTTGTCGTCAAAGGCGGGCTGAGTTTTGGAGCGACCGCAGTGAATGGTGAAGGCTTCAAAGGTGAAGTCGGCCTTTTTCCCATCCCAGCTTATCCATGGATTCCGGGCGAGATAATCTGACCGCTGAGCTTCGGACTGTTCCATCAAAAAACGCTGGCAGGAGGGGACAAGGTATTCTTTGAGAATATAATCTCCCAGATTACCGCTGGTGATGGGGCCAAATCCGTTTCTGCCGATCCAGCCACGGCTGTCGATATATTCCCGGAACTGAGCTGCCAGAGCTTTCGTTACATTGGCATCCATCTCCAAAGGCTCGGGAGAGAACATGGAGCTTGCCTTAAGGCCGCCGTACTGCCATTCGTAAGCGCCGTCGGCATGGCTCAGGTCGGTTATGGGGCAGAAGGCCAGACAACCGAACACGTCGTCCCGTTCATCCGCTGCACCCAGCGCCTTAAGGTAAGGCTCATACCAGCTGTAGTTGCCGGATACGGCCATCAATGAAGCCAGAGCGCCGGAAGCACTGCCGCCGGATGCGAATATCTTTTCCACATCCCCGGGTATTACGCCCCTGTTATGACGCAGATACCGCACCACAGCCTTCAGGTCGACTATGGCGGCAGGGGCTTTGCCATAATATTTCCCGTCGGGGAACTGGTTGTCGTGACCGCGAACACCGGGAATTACCACTACCCAGCCCCGGGCAAGAGCCTTGGGACCGCTGTCGGTCCCGGCCTTTTCATAGGTGTCGCCAAAGGGCTTGTCGCTGCTGGGAAAAGCCTTGTCCGGTACTCCGCCCAAAGGTCCGCCGGGGCCTTTGCCGGGGCCTTCCGGGCCACCATCAGGACCACCATGGCCGCCGCCGGGGCCATGGAAAAGACTGGGGTCGTTGGGGATGGCTGTGTAGCCGCCAACGCCGATAAGTATTATCATGGGAGAATCGCCGGGATCCACCTCCACGCCGTCAACACTGACGGGAACATGGATATTCAGGCTCTGGTAGCCAATATCCACAGGCTCGGCTACATAGGGAATATGGGCAAATTCTTTGTAAACTACGGTTTTTTCACCCTGAGCGGTGATGACCTTTTCTTCCTTAAGCTCATAGACGCTGGGGTCGAATGTTAAAGAGTAACTCATGTGTAATACTCTCCTTATCACTTAATTACTATTATTGGATCCGGTTGAGGCAGCGGTCATATGCAGTCTGATAGATGCCGATACAATCGTCAAGACCCATGGATGTCACCTGAGCGCCCATAGCTGCCCATGCTTCTTCGGTCAGCTCCTGTTCGTCGGTTATCCATTTGAGTATACACTCGCCGGCATAGGTGCAGATGTCGGTTATCATGTTGGTATATTCTTCGCTCTCGTCAGTGGTCAGGGTCATGGCAGATGGCAGACAGCAGGCGCTGTCGGCCTTGCCCCACTGGCCATAAGCGGAGGTGACCAGATCGGAATAATGGGCGATCAGGTTGTCTCTCTGAATATATTTGGCGCAGGGGGACCACATATAGAAGTCGTACATAAGGGTGATATTGAATACGCCGCCGGTAACAGCTTCGGTAAAGACCTCGCTGCCGCCTTCGTCATAATCGAAGGTGACGCCCTCGACACCCCAGAGGCAATAATGTCTGCCGTCCTGGGTGAAGAACCAGTTCAGCAGCTGCAATGCGCCCTCCACATCCTGACAGGAGGAGGAAACGCAGGTGCCGCTGGTTTCGATGATGTTGACGCTGGTGGCAAAATGATAGGTTTCGCCTTCGGCTTTAACTATGGCTGCCATACCGCCCAGCTGATAATCCTCGAACTCCTGCTTGCCGGTGGCGGTCATGGAGTCGATAAGGCCGCCGTCGCCGTTCCATATGAACGCGCTGCCCAGAGACAGAGAATCCATCAGACTGGCGCTTTTGACCTGGGTATAGAAGTCTTTATAAATAACGCCTTCGTTATAAAGCTGGATGAAGTATTGCAGATATTCGTAATATCCGTCGGACAGCAGGGCCGCCTGGACCTGACCGTCAGACAGGTAGAAGCCCGGGTCGGAGGTGGAACCGGTAACGTCAAATCCGGCAGTGTTAAAAGCGCCGACAACGTTGCCCATGATCCCGTCGGGATCGATATAGAAGGTCTGGGGAGTACCGTAAAGGTTTTTGACAGCTATAAGAGCTTCTTTCAACTGGTCGACGGTGGTTGGAGTATCCAGCCCGGTGGCGTCCAGCATATCCTGGCGGATAAGCAGACCTGAGGTGGCAGAGTTGTCCTCGGTAATGTCGTTAATGGAAAGCACCATGCCGTTGTCGTTGACCAGGTTTGCCTGCTGGGTGGGATCCTGAGCCTGAACCAGCGCCCAGTAATCGGGCATATTGTCGGCTATCAGGTCGGTCAGGTCGGCGATGACCCCGTCGTTATAAGCCTGGGTGGTGCCGCCGGTGTAAAGAGAGCCTTCAAAAAAGTCGGTCAGCTCGTCGGAAGCTACCATCAGGTTAAACTGCTCGGTGGCGGCGGTTTCACCGGGAGAAACAAATTCAAACTCAAAGTTCAAGGTGTCCTGAAGATATTCCAGGGTGGGCATACTGTACCATTCCGGCTCTTTGCCCATCTGGCTCAGCAGCATGGTGGTCATGGAATCCTGAGGACAGTAAACGGAAAAGGACTTCCGCTCCTCAAAAGGATAAGTGATGACTATAGCCGGTTCTTTCTCTGACGGTGGGGCTGTCTCGTCTTCCGCAGGAGCAGCGTCTTCCTGAGGGAGTTCGGCTGGAGCGGTGTCCTGCCCGGCAGCGGCAGAGGTCTGCTCTGTGGCGGGTTCAGTCTGCTGGGAGCTGCCGGAGCTACAGGCTGCCATCAGGCTCACCATCAGGGCAAGGGCGCAAATTATAGCCAGTGTTTTTTTCATTTTCATCGTCCTTTCATATTTTTGGGCCTGATATTATTATAAAAAAAGCGATTTTTCTTAGCAATATGGAAGGTGAAGAAACTGGCCCTTTTGGCCTATGTCATTTAATTTTCGGGCCATTTTGTGCCGTTGACCGGAGGAGACAACGGTGCTATAATCAAATACAGATTATGAAACAAATGCGAAAATGAATTTAATAACCATATTTCATATTTTGACTGGGTGGAGGAACATGAGCAATTTTGACTTTATGCAAACGCCGCCGGAGCAGGAAAACCCGGCCATGGCGGTACCCGGGGAGCCGGAGCTGCTGGGGCATATCCGCAGCCTGTATGCCCTGATCGAAAGGCAGAGGGAGGAGCTGGATAACCAGCGTTCGCTGCTCCGGCGGATGTCGGCTGAGCTGATGCTTGAGGGGAGATGGAAGCCGCTGGAGCAGGCGGCTCAGATATTGGGGTTTCCCCACGGAAACTACGCCGTTTGCCTTTATAACTTCGCACCCGGCTCCGGACTGGTCAACAGCGAGGACAAGAGCGTTTTTGACCTTAAGCTCAGAATAAGCGACTGCTTCGAATCGGCATTCAGCCCGGTATGCGAATGTTGCAGCTGCGAAAGCAAGGGGAGTCTGGGGGCTGTGCTGCTGAACATCCCGGCCACGGGAGTGTCTGATCGAAGCCTGCTGGAAATGCTTAAGGTCGCGGTTGAAGACATTAATGATCGCTGGGGAGCCATGACGGCGGCATCCTTAAGCTGCCAGTGCGGAGATATTGCGAACCTCCCGGATGCCAGACAGGACGCATTGGAGCTTGTGCGGCTACAGCTTACTCTGCCCGGCGCCTCAACCGCTCTTTGCTCAGGCGAGCTTGAGCTGTTTGACCAGACTCCGGAGGGCGGAGATCTGGAAGAACTGGCCAGACGGCAGGATCTGGACGGTTTGGGCCGCGCCCTTTATGGCAGATTCATGGGGACATTTCGTCACAGCGGGATCCAGGCCGCGGCATTGGCGCTGATGGCAGAGCTGGATGATGTTAAAAAAGCTCTGGGGCTGGGCAGGCAATATGAGGACATTTCCATCTCTGCCGGGGAAAGGCTGCGCCATGTGAGTTATGTGGGTCAGGCCATAGGCATATTGTTTGAATACATTGACCAGCTTCGCCCCGCTCTGGCGGAAAGCCCGCTGACCGGCGCGCCTTCGGCTCTTGAGCTGCCTGCCAGGATCCGCCAGATAGTTGACCGGGATTTTGCTCTGCCTGAACTCAGCCTTTCATACATCGGCAGTCAACTGGGCGTTGGAGAGAACAAGGTCACAAAAAGCTTTAAAAAAGCCTATGGGATCGGTGTGCTGAGCTATATCCACCATCTGCGTATCGCCAAAGCGAAGGAGCTGCTGCTGTCGACCTCAAGCCCGGTTTCGGAGATCTATGCCCTTTCGGGCTATACCAACCGCCGGACCTTTGACCGGGTGTTTAAGCAGTATACCGGGGTGACCACTGCGCGCTTTCGGGCAGAAAACAAAGGCGCATAGAAAACCAATAAGGGCAGCGACCCAACGACGATTCGTTGGCGCTGCCCTTTGACAGTCCACTATTTAACTATGACACGGTGTTATTGGGCCGTTTTTGGCTCTGTAGCATAAATGACCGTCCTTTTCCACAACGGTCAGGTCGCTGGGATAGCTTTGGGAAGGGTCGGGATGATGCTCCCAAAGGGCGTACATCTGAGGGAGAAAACGGGGCCACATGGCGGCTTCGTACTCAGCATGGTCGGTGGAGGCGGGAGCGGTAACCACGGCGTTGGGGTCTTGTGCCAGTATTTCCTTAATAAAAGCGGGAGGCTCGGAGATGTTGGGGTTGACTACCGAGGCCGTTATGTGGACAGCTCCGCCGGGAGCATCCTGCCACATATGGACCGTGCTGTCCACAAATTCGCCGGGATCGTTAAAAACTCCTTCGCATATAACATGGTCCAGATGGGTGGTAAAGGGGAACCACCGGCTGATGGGCAGCCGGTTTATCTGGATCCCGCTGCCGCCAAATACCGGGATGCCCTGGCCCACAGATTCCGAGATGATGTGGGCCGAGTTTTCAAACCCGTATTCCCACGGGGCTTTCACCCAGTTAAATCGCTTGTGGGATCCGGGCGCCCAAAGGTAGTAGCACTTTTCCATATTGCCCCAAAACCAGTCCAGCATTTTGGCCGTGACACCGGGCAGAAAGTGTTGACACTGTGTTGTCAATATGTATCCCCGGTCTTTAAACTCCTGGCTCAGCTCCAGCTGGGGCAGCAGCGGATCCGGCCGGTCAAGGGGTTCATAGGCCAGGGTGGGGATATTGATATTGTCGGTAAAGGGCATATATGTCTGGCCCGCGTTTGCAATATATTCCATTGGTCGTCCTCCTGATATATTATTCTGCCAGAGTGGTTTTTCTGGTTTTGAGGTAAAGATAAATGCACATGGCAAAGCCGCAGGGAGAGCCGAAATACCATGCCCACATTAAGCCGGTATAGCTGGAAAGGGCTTTGGTCAGCACAAAGCACATGGTGACCCGAACGGCAAATTCTATCACGGTTTCGATAAAGAAGGTCATGCTCTTGCCAAGACCACGGAGCAGACCGCCGGTGGTTATGATAAAGCAGATTATGGAATAGACCGGGGAAATGATGCGGAGATAGTTGACCCCAACGGCGATGACCTCCGGCTCAGCTTCGGCGTTGGCAAAAAGGCCGGTCAGCTGGGCGGGGAACAGCTGGAATATGGCGATGACCGCCAGAGTAAAGCCAAAGCACAGCAGGGTAGATACTCTGAACCCTTCTTTGATGCGGCCGGGCTTGCCCGCGCCATAGTTCTGGGCAACAAAGCTGGACAGGGCGGTGCCGAGAGTGTTGAAGCACATATACGCAAAATTGTGGAGCTTGGATGCTGCCTCATATCCGGCGATAACTGCGGTATCAAAGCTGTTGACCAGGCTTTGCAAAATGGTATGACACAGTGCCACACAGCTTTGCTGGAAAATACTGGGCAGTGCGATACGGCTCATCTCTGCCAAAATGCCCCTGTCGAAGCGGTGATATTCTTCATCGGTGTCGATGGCAAGGGCCTTTTTGATGACCAGAGTAACAGACAAAACCGCTGCCACGGCCTGAGATATGGTGGTAGCCCAGGCCGCGCCTGCAACGCCCATACCCAGAGGGCCTACGGCAATATAGTCAAGCACGATATTCAAAACCGAGGACATCATCAGAAAATACAGGGGACGTTTGGAATCTCCCAGCCCGGTATATATGGCGGTAGAGGCGTTGTAAATAAACATGGGGAAAACGCCCACAGAGTAGATGGCCAGATAGGCGGTGGCGTTGGCATGGATATTGGAAGGCGCGTTCAAAAGGGTCATCAATCCGGAGCTGACCAAAACGCCGACAGTGGCCAAAACGGCGCCTACAACGCAAAGCGCCGTCAAAGTGGTGAAGATCGCGGTTTTCATCCGCCCCAGTTTTTTTGCGCCAAACAGCTGGGAGATGATAACGGAGCAGCCCATTGACGCGCCGGTGGCAAAGGCTACATAAAACAGCGTTATGGGATAAGCTGCGCCGATAGCGGCCAGACCGGGAGAGCCGGTCAGCTGGCCGACGATTATGCTGTCAACAATGTTGTATAGCTGCTGAAGAGCGGTCGAAAGCAGCAACGGCAGCGAAAACTGCCAAATCACTCTCAGCGGCCTGCCCTGGGTAAGATCGCCTTTCATAGGCAGTCCCTCCTGATGTTATAGAATTTATTTATTAATTGATTTAAATTAACTATAACACATGGAGCCTTACCATGCAAGCATTTTCTTCATAAAAAAACCCAGGCCCAAAGCGAAGCTCGCTTCGGGCCTGAGGGGAATAAGGTATCAGTCTACGGAACGGTCAAAATATCTGTCAACCGCTGCCTGCTTGATGGCGATGCAGTCTTCAAGACCCATCTCCATAATGTGGTCGATAAAGGCGTCCCAATCGCTCATGGGATTGTCGCCGGTGACAAAGCGGGCAAGGTTTTCTTCGATATAGGTCTGGATATCGTTGTATATCTTGGTGTATTCTTCGGTTTCCTGGTTGGAGATCGACAGGCTGGAGGGCATTACATAGGCGCTGTCGGCGTTGGCTTCCCAGATGGGGCCTGCGGCTTCCTGAACAGGATAGACCTCGGATTCGGGCATATTGTCCTGAGTCAGCAGCGGCAGTGAGCCAAAGGCATAGAACTGACCTCTCTGGCCCTTGGGTATCTCGGAATTGTTCCATTCGTCGGAATATACTCTGTTGCCGTCGGCATCAAATTCCCAGGCTCGGCCTTCGGGACCGCCGGAAGCAAGAACCGCGCCTTCCTCGGTAAAGAACCAGTCCAGATATTTGCCAAGGGCGGCAACGTCTTCAACAGCGGTGGTCACGCTTATGTTGGAAAGACGGCCGGAGATGGGGGATTTCTGGCTGAGGAAATGGTTGACCTGGCCTTCTTCTTTAACAGGGTCGGGAATGGCCCAGATGTCGTAATTGGGGTCACCGGCGGTACCGGCGGTGACATAGTTTTCGATCATCATGCCGTCGGCAAAGAAAATGCCGGCGTTGCCGTTGCTGATCTCAGCGGTATAAACAGTACCCATGGGGTTGTCGTTAAGCACCATGAATTCTGAAGAGATTATACCTTCGGCATACCATCTGGAAATCATTTCCATATATTCCTTGAATCCCGGCTCCACAACACCATATTTGACCTGGCCGTCTACCTGATAATACGGCTCAGACACCATGGGGAAGGTGGAGAAGGTTCCGGAAACGCCGAATCCGGAAACGACGCTGTTGGTGGTGTGGACAATGCCCTTGGGCAGCATCAGGGGCTGGGACAGATCCAGCTCGGTCTTGAAAGCGTGGAGAACTTCGTCCCAATCGTCATAGGTAACGGGGATGTCCATGCCGACCTTTTCCAGATAGTCACGGCGGATCATGGGGCCTTCGCTCTGCTCGGCATAGTCATAGTTCAGAGAATACAGAACCGGGAAATTGCCGCTGTCGGTGTGAAGGTCGCGCTTAACATTGTCGTCCAGCTGGTCATATAGCGCGGAATAAACCGGCATACTGGTTTCTATCATCTCGCTCAGGTCGATGAAGATCTCTTCCTCGATGGCATAATCATAGCCGGAGGTCCAGATCATGTTTACGTTGGTCACGATGTCGGTATAATCCTCGGAAGCTATCATCAGATTGAACTTTTCCTGGTTGGCCTGGGATACAGCAAACACGAATTCGAGCTCAACACCGGTCAGCTTGACCGATTCCTGATAGCCTATGCAGTCTTCAAAACCGTTGGGCATGAATTTGCCCAGACCTTCGGACATGGATACCCAAACCGAAAAGCTCTGCTGACCCGGCTCAAACAGGGGCAGGTCGTATTTATAGTTTATGATGGGGGTGCCGACCTCGGTATAGCCGGAGATGATGCCGGGTTCTTCCTCTTCTACCTGAGGCTCCTGGACCTCTTCTTCCGCGGGTGGTGGAGCCTCTTCCTCGGCCACTTCTTCCGGTGGCGGGGTTTCGCTGATCTCGGTGGTTTCTTCCGGGGCGGAGCTTTCCTTTGAGCATCCGGCGGTCAGGGCTGCCAGCAGAGCTAATGCCAGCAGCAGCGCAAGCAAACGGGTCTTCTTCATGTTCTTCTCCTTTCTTGTTTCACAATAATAACACTATCTTCATAGTAACGACACATAAATTATACAAAACGCGCACAAACAAGTCAAGAGAAACAGAAAAATTATTTAGAATTATTATAAATTTGAACTATTATAAATAGACAGAAAAAACTGCCCACCCCAAAGGGGGACAGTTCAGACTGTGTCAAATAAACCTCGTTAAGTTCGCCGCGTTGGCAGCGAACTTAACGGGGTTTTTGAGCGGAGGGTTGATCAATTAATGGGACCTGCCTATTGCTCTGACAGAACCGGTGATCGCTGCAAAAAGCCGATTCATGGCATAGGCCAGAGCGATGGACAGCAGGACCGATGCCCAAACCCAAAGGGCGTTGCTCTGGATATAAACATCGGAGCTGCGGAGGAAGGTATAAACAAGGCCGTGGAATAGATAAAGCTCAAGGGAGATGCTCCCCAGAAAGCTGAGGATACGGCTGGACAGCTTAAGCCGGGTGACGATCAGGACTATCAGCGGCGGAAACAGCCCGCAGGCAACCAGCCGGGAACCCAGACTCATCCCCGGTATTGGGGACAGCATGGTCATGCCCGACAGGCAATAAGCCGCTATAAACCCCACGGCTACAGCACCAAAAGCGGGCAGCCAGTGCTTATTAATAAGCCCGTCCAGCTTTTGCCTGTAAGCGGCCCAGAATACGCCCACCCAAAAGCCCGGGGTACTCATATACCAGTGGTAATCATAGCCCAGCCGGTGCATGGTCAGGATATAACACAGTGTCGCTGCCCCCAGAAGACAAAGGGAAAGGCCCCTGCGGCGGCCAAAACAGGCGAATACGGCGCAGAACACCAGATACAGGAGTATCAACGCCGTTATATACCAGCTGTTAAGAGCCAGGGGACTTCCGTTTATAAAAGAGCGGAGAACGTATTGAAGGGATATATCATACCCCATGGCCCAAAACCCCAGCCAGTAAACCGCTGTTGCCATAAGATAGATGGCCACCATCCGCGGTATTCTGGAAACCAGTACGGATATTAAATATGGCCGCCCCTGCTGACCGAACCGTACCGTAAGCCCGTAGCCGGACAGAAAAAAGAAAACCGATACGGAAATAAAGCCAACATAGCTGAACCCGGGAAAAATCAGTCCTGAATAAGCCCGGGTGGAAAGATGATGCAGCACTACCGTCAGGGCAAAAAGCCCCCTCAGGTCAAGGGTCCTGCTTTTTGAAAGGCAGTCCGCCCCATCAGCTGGGCGGACTGCCGAAACAAGCAGTAGAATATAGGCTAAAGACACGGTGTCGGTCAGTTTCATATGCACGTCCTAATTGAAATATGCGCTCAGCAGCCAACAAAAGCCGAAGCACAGCGGCTGGTGAGCCAGATAAATAAGCAGGGCATGGCGGCCAATGGGTTCCAGCCGGGAACCGCCGGAGCTGTAAAACCGGGCGGGGAGCCTGCCGTCAATAACGTAGCTGCCCAGTACGGTACCCATAAAGAACATAAATATCCAGGGCATCAGGGGATAATAGTCGGCAGAAAAGAAGTCGGATCGGTGGATGCCCAGCCACCACAGGCCGGAAATATCATAGCTCCGGTGGAGCAGCGTGACAGCGGTAATGGCAAAAAGGACCGCCCACAGCGCCAGAGCTGCTTTCCTGGGGATGCGGTCAATAGCTTTTCCACAAAGACCATAGATGACCATGGCGCAGCCGAAAAAGTGGAGAACTCCGAACAGTATGGGCTGGCCCACAACTAACGAAACGGCGGAAACCAGCAAAGACGCGGCCAGAGTCCTGATACCCCGCCGGATATTGCTTCGGGAAAACCGGCAGCAGATGCCGGAGATGAGCATAAATGTGGCGGCTAACAGGGGAGTATACAGTCTGGTGACCAGAGGACTGAAAATAATCTCCTCGGGAATGAAGCCAAAGAGGTACAGGTCATAGGCCAGATGATGGGCGATCATCCCTATGACGCACAGCCCCCTGACAGAGTCCAGGAGACGGATGCGATCACCCTTTTTCATTATACGTTGAACAGGATGTTGATGACGTCGCCGTCCTGGACCACATATTCCTTGCCCTCGCTGCGGAGCAGGCCCTTTGTTTTGGCGGCGCTGAGGCTACCGGCGGCCTTAAGGTCTTCGAAGGCGACGGTTTCTGCCCGGATAAAGCCCCGCTCAAGGTCAGAATGGATCTTTCCGGCGGCTTTGGGGGCCTTGGACCCCTTGCGGATGGTCCATGCCCGGCACTCGTCGGCTCCGGCGGTCAGGAAGGAGATAAGCCCCATCAGGGCATAGCTGGCCCGAATGAGCTTGTCCAGGCCGGTTTCGGTTATGCCCATGTCGTCCAGAAACAGCTGGCGATCATCCGGCTCAAGCTCGACTATATCGGCCTCGAACAGGGCGCAGATAGGCAGACAGGGCGCGCCCTCGGCATCGGCGGCGGCCTTGACGGTCTGGTAATATTCGGAGCTTTCGGGGTCTGACACGGCGTCCTCACCCAGGTTGGCCACATAGATGACCGGCAGCAGAGTCAGCAGCTCGGAGGTTTTTATAAGCTCGGCCTCATCGTCGGTGAATTCGAAGGAGCGGGCGCTCTGGCCCATTTCCAGATGATCCAGCAGACGCTGGCAAAGATCGGCCTCGGCCAGATATTTTTTGTCGCCCTTGGAGTTTTTGACAGCGCGGTCGCGGCGACGCTCTACAATATCCATGTCGGACAGAATGAGCTCCAGATTGATGGTTTCGATGTCTCTGGCGGGGTCTACGGATCCGTCGGCATGGGCCACGTTTTCGTCGTCGAAGCAGCGGACAACATGAACAAGAGCGTCCACCTGGCGGATGTTTGACAAGAACTTGTTGCCCAGCCCCTCGCCCTTGGAGGCGCCCCGCACAAGACCGGCTATGTCAACAAAGTCGATAGTGGCGGGAGTTTTCTTTTTGGGGTTGTAATGGTCGGCAAGCCAGTCGAGACGGGTGTCGGGGACGGATACCATGCCGATGTTGGACCCTACGGTGCCAAACAGATAGTTGGAGGTGTCGGCCTTCTGGCCGGTCATGGCGTTGAACAGACAGGTTTTTCCCACGTTGGGAAGACCTACGATACCAAGCTTCATAATTATATTTCCTTTCGGTGTCCCGGGGGACATTACGCAATTTTCATGCATTAGATTATACAACAACTGAGCGGCTTAATCAAGAATAAGCCCCGGCCTGAACGGGGATTTGTCGCTTGTCTGTCGCTTAAATCTGCAAAGCGATACTAAAAGATTTTCAATTCGAAAGATTATGTCCCGCGACCGACCAGTTCGTTCCATACGGCTTTGTGCTGAAATTTAACTGTTTCGTCCACCTTCAGAAGTTCGACATACCTGTCTATAAATTCAGCTGGATCCTTCATCAAACGCAGATAGTACTTCAATGATGAATACACACCATTCACAATTACTTGACATCCATGTATCTGACTAATTCTTCTTATCTCTGATTCAATCGCATCCCAATCTGCCGCATCCATATTTGCAGTAGTCAGGAGATAATAACGATCGGTATTATAAACCTTAAACTTTTCATAAGCATCCGCAACCAGCTGCCTGGTAATTGGAATTTCGTGTTTGATTTCAACACCTTCAAAAGCACTGCCGTTCTCATTATTTATGTCAATATCGCCAATTCGGCCAGATTGAGAATCTGCTGAATTGTGTGACTCTAAGGGACACAGCGTTTTTCCATCATATCTTGCAACTTGTCCCATCATACACTGATATGCTGCATAAATTGCAAGTGCTGGTAAGCGTGATGCCCCCGCGCAGGTATATCTGTATGTAAAATGCTTTTCAAGAAGCTTAATGATGCTGGCAATAGACAGACTATGTGGCTTTGCCAGCTCGATATTCATATCATCTCTCTGTTTTATAAGCAGTTTAAAGAAGTAACAAAGGACGCTTTCCGAAGAAACACCCTGTACTTGTACTTGATCAATTATCTCTAAAAATGCGTTCTTCACAGTGTCTGGCTTGATTTTTCCTGGATAATCCAGAGTATACGGGTGTGGCTGTTCCAAGGAACGTGTAAGCCAGCCCGATTCAGACATAGCCGGGAAACTGACTTTTTTCATAAATGGTGTGACAACATCCTTGTCGATACTACGGCCAGCAAATCCATTCTCTTGCTGTGCCTGATGATAGCGTATATCTTGCGCGCCATCTACAATTTTATGTGTCAACAGTGTGGTGAGTACAGCAATCAAGCCCTTGTTGGCCTCAGAACGTGAAACGATAAGTTCAATTTGCAACGCCATACTCTGGGGAATATCTGTTGTATAATTGTTGTCCGTTGTTTCAATCAACGCTCGATTGTAAATTAATTCAAGAACTTCTTTATGATTCATACTGTTTACCCTAAAAAATTGATTTTTTATTTCGGTTGCTACTGCTGCAATCATAGGGACACAAACAGAATTGCCTAATTGTTTATATTGTTCTCCGGTTACGCTGATCTTTTTATATGTTTCCGGGAAACCCATAATTCTCCAACATTCAGAGAGAGTTAACTTTCGAACTCTGTTATCTTCAGTGAGTATGAAATACCGACCGGATGTTTCCTGCGATGGTAATGTTGGATGTATGCCATAAACAGAATAAATCCTATTCGGTTGTTTGTGGACTCTGGACAGGTGGATTGTGCCTGGACGGACGCCCACTTTTCTAATTGATTTATTTCTGTATCCTGCAAAGATTAATCCGGAAGCAGGTTGTTGTTTTGGGTTTTCAAGCAGTGTATATTCGTCCGGTTGCAAATAATCAAATTCGCCATCAGAATCAAGAAAATCGAGCAGGCGGCCCCTCGCTTTTGTTTCCACTTTGCTGAAATCAAACGGCTGCATAAGTGAACCCACAATAATAATACGTTCACGGTTTTGCGGCACACCGAAATCTGCCCCATTCAGAACTTTCCACGATACGGAATACCCCAATTCCTCTAATTTGGATATAATTACGCCAAGGGTTTTTCCACCGTTATGGTGTACAAGGTGTTTTACATTTTCAAGAAAAACAACGGATGGCTTCTTTTCGTTTATGATACGGCATATTTCAAAAAAAAGCGTTCCTCTCGTGTCTTCGAACCCTTTTTGTTTGCCTGAAATACTGAATGGCTGGCACGGAAAACCAGCGCATAGTATATCGTGATTGGGTATGCTCTTTTCGTTAATCTTTGTTATATCGCCCCTCGGCATTTCACCAAAATTTTCAAAATAGGTGCGCTGGCATTCTTCGTTTATATCTGAAGACATTACGCAAGTAAAGCCAGCTTGTTCCATTCCCAAGCGGATGCCGCCTATTCCACAGAATAAATCAATAAAGGATACAGACATTATTTTCGCTCCCTTGCATCATTCACGCTAATTTCCACAATATCATCCAGCCCACATTGCAGGGTGGTTGCGATTTTTGCCAGCGTATCCATGGATACGGGTTCGCCTTTTCCCATTTTGGCCAGAATGTTGGTGCTGATTCCTGCCATTTTCCGCATTTCGGTTTTGGTCATGTGCTTGTCGATCAGCATTTTCCATAGCCTGTTATAGCTGTATGTCATGAGGTTAACCTCCGGGGTTTGGATAGATACAAATTTACAGGGTATATTATAGCAATCTCTGCTGGAAAAAGCAATAATATATCCTGTAATCGTGATATTCAATTTAAAGTAATATCATGCCCGTCTTGCCTGCCTGTTATAATACAGGGTCAAATCCTGCCTTAATCCCTCAAATGTGTCGATTCGGGTAGATGCCCGGGCTATATCCCGACTGCTCCCTTGCCAATCTCTATTCTCAGCTGCCCCTACGGCGCTGCTCCTGAATAAGCCTTTGCCTTAGATGAGATTGCTGGGAATGAAGCAGTTCTCTGCATCGATCGGTATCGGCTCCTCGCACATACAGATGATGCCACCGTTTCCACGATTGAGGGATGCTTTGTCGATCACGCTGTACTTTTTGACCTCTCTGCGG
>CAYLKH010000002.1:0-23709 GCA_964384255.1 uncultured Oscillospiraceae bacterium
CAAAAAATTGCGAAGCAATTTTCGGACGTCAAGGCAGAGCCTTGACGTTAGCGTCCTCGGCGTCCCGGAAAATCGCATCGCGATTTTCATTCGCGCCAGAGGCGCGAAAGTGTGGGAAACCGCCACGTAGTTGCGTCATCACAGGTTAATAAAGCACTGGAGAAAAATGTCTATGAAACGTGACAAAACCGGCGTAATATTGGTCCTTATGCTGTTCGTAGGCGTTTGTGTGCTGCTTTATCCCGCTTTGAGCCAATATTGGAATACCAAAACCCAAACCCGGGCGGTGGAGTCCTATCAGCAGATGCTCACCTCTGTTGAATCTCAGGATTATTCCGTCTATTTCGATCAGGCTGACCGATATAACGAGGCTCTTTATAAGCTTAACGTCCCTTTTATGGATTATCACAGCCTTGATGGATACGACGATATTCTTAACCTCAGCGATACCGGCGTTATGGGCTATGTATCTATCGAAAAGCTGGGGGTAGAGCTGCCAATTTATCACGGCGTTTCTGCCGAGGTGCTTAATATCGCCTGCGGCCATCTGGAAGGCTCGTCTCTGCCCGTGGGCGGCGAAAGTACCCATTGCGTCCTTTCTGCCCACAGGGGACTGCCCCATGCAAAGCTTTTTACCGATTTGGATAAAATGGAAATTGGCGATACCTTTACCATTACGGTTCTCGACACTACTCTTACATACCAGGTGGACCAGATTCTGGTGGTCGAACCCGACGAGATAAACGATATCCAGATAATTAAGGGCGAAGACCACTGCACTCTGCTCACCTGCACCCCATATGGAGTTAACTCTCACCGTCTGCTGGTCAGGGGTACCCGTATAGAAAACGCTGCTCCGACTCTTTATGTAACGTCCGACGCTTATCGGATAGATTCCCTTGTCGCCACCCCTGTTGTGGCCGCGCCTATGCTGCTGATACTGCTGGTGGTTTTGCTGGTCAGGTTCCGCAAAAAGGGCAGCAAACCGCTGATTTCAAAGGAGGAAGAAGAATGGTCAAACGAATACTGGCGCTGATTTTTGCCGTTATCTGCCTGTTATCTGTTCCGGCTGTTGCGGCTTCCACCACTCAGGCTACGGAGCCTGTTGATGTCAGCAAAAGCTGCACCCTTACTCTGACCTATAGCTTCGGCGGCAGAAGATTTGAGAATATTGACGTTCAGCTTTACAAAGTGGCCGAGATTTCATCCGACTTTCAATATACATTTACCGACAGCTTCGCCCCCAGCGGGATGAAGCTTAACGGCATTACCTCAAGCAGAGAGTGGACCGTTGTTGGCTCCACTGTGGAGGCATATATCTCAGCCTATGACCTTGAACCTGACTATACCGCCCAGACTGACAGCAACGGTCAGGCAGTGTTCGACAATTTGTCTCCCGGGCTTTATTATGTGATGCCTGTTCAGTTTGGTATGATGCTGCGCTATGGGTTTTCCGGCGCGCTGGTGACTCTCCCCAGCCTGAACGAAACTGACGGCAGCTGGAATTATTCCGTTTCCGCATCCCCCAAGGGCAGCTCCTTTAAGCCGTCGGAAGATATTGAATACCGTGTTATAAAGCTCTGGAAAGACAGGGGACAGGACCGCCCGGAAACTGTACAGATATGTATTTATAAGGATGGGGAACTGCAAATGACGGTTCCGCTGTCCGACGGAAACAACTGGTCCTATTCATGGAAGGCCGAAAATGACGGCAGCACATGGACCGTTTCTGAAAAAGATGTGCCTGCGGGTTATGTTATGTCCGTTGAAAAACGGCTCCATACCTTCGTGATTACCAATACTATCGATCCAACACCTACACCAACACCTACACCAACACCTACACCTACACCAACTCATACACCTACACCAACACCTACGCCTACGCCAACTCCTACACCTACTCCAACATCAACCCCAACTCCTACTCCTACACCTACGCCAACTCCTACACCTACACCTACTCCTACACCAACCCCAACACCTACTCCTACACCAACACCTACGCCAACGCCAACACCAACACCAACACCAACTCCAACACCAACTCCTACTCCTACACCAACACCAACGCCAACTCCTACACCTACACCTACACCTACACCTACTCCTACATCAACCCCAACACCTACTCCTACACCAACTCATACACCTACACCAACTCTAACGCCTACACCTACGCCCAGCGTAACACCTACACCCAGCGTAACACCTACACCCAGCGTAACACCGTCTGATTCACCCGAGCCGTCGGATACTCCGGCACCCAGTGATGTTCCTGCGCCGTCGGATACTCCGTCGGACACCCCATCGTCTACCACAGATGAAGGCCGGGACAATACGCCCGATAACAGCTCGCCCCAAACCGGCGACAGCTATAACGACGTTTTGTATATAATGCTTATGTGCATTTCCGGCGTTGTTTTGCTGGCCCTTGGGATCGTCGGCAAGAGGAAATTCAGATGAAACTGATGAATAAACTGTGGGCAGCCTGCATTGTTGCGGGCTGCCTGCTGATAACCGGTTCTCTGGCTATGGTGATATGGCGTCAATATTCCGTTTCCATAGCCCAAACCTCAAACGAAGACGCCGTGGAGATAATAACCCAGCTCATTCCCCAGCCGGAAAACGCTGTGATTGAAAACCGCAGCGACAACACTATGCCGTCCCTTTCTGTGGACGGGATAGACTATATTGGTCTGCTGGAGATCCCGGTTTTCAGCCGGGTGCTGCCTGTCCGGGCGTGGTATGGCAGCGGGTCGCCCTATCGATATTCCGGCAGCGCCTATGACGGGTCACTGGTGGTCTGGGCCACAACCCAAAAGGGCCAGTTCGATTTTTATCGGGATATGTGCGTAAACGATCTGCTGTATTTTACCGATATGACCGGCGACAGATTCAGCTATCAGGTTCAGGACATCGTCTATACCGCCGATTTTGACAATATGGAAAGCTCCGGGCTGATGCTGGTGATAAAGAACGATTATTCCTTTGAGTATATTGTTGTTCTTTGCAGCCCCGTGGGCTGATGACGGGAGGTAAGCCGATGAAAAAAGCCATATGGGGACTGGCCTTTGCTGTGGCGCTGGGGGTTTTTGCCTTTTCGGCATATAAGCTCGTCCTTCATCACCGGCAGGAATCGGCGGCAAGCACTGCGCTCGCCAGGGTAGAAAGTATCGCCCTGGTGGTCAGGGATGAGGATAGTGCAGACGCACCCGATTTGGCCCAGGTTGAGTCCACCGAAGAATCGGCTGAAATCCCTACCCAAGCTTCGTCTGATGACCTTATGACGGATGAACAACAGCCTCTGGATGAGGATGACACCTCCAATCATTCAGTGGGAGATAAAACCCCCATTTCGGTGGATTTTGATGCTCTGGCCCTGGAAAATCCTGACATCGTTGCCTGGATTTACTGCCCGGACACACCTGTCAGCTTTCCTGTGGTTCAGGGTGAGGATAATGATTATTATTTGACCCATCTGGTGGACG
The DNA here is from genome assembly GCA_964384255.1 of uncultured Oscillospiraceae bacterium. Lineage (GTDB taxonomy): Bacteria > Bacillota > Clostridia > Oscillospirales > Oscillospiraceae > SIG469. The sequence goes on from CAYLKH010000002.1 coordinate 3,492, forward strand.
GCCAGAAAAATCCCTCCGGCAGCATATTTCTTGACAGTCGGTGCAGCGACGATTTTTCGGACATTAATTCCATCATTTATGGCCACAATATGAAGAGCGATGCCATGTTCGGCAGCCTGACCGAGTATGAGTCCCAGCAGTATTACGACCGGCACAGCCTGATGTATATTCTGACGCCTGAAGGAGACTACAGGCTTGAGCTTATTTCCGGGTGCTATGTTCCTGCTGATTGGGAAGGGTATAGCCTTTCCGACCATGGCGCTGAGCTGCGGGAGCTGCTGGACCATATGTCGTCCCAGTTCGTTGCGGAGTATGAGCCTGAGGACCATGACCGTTATGTGACCCTGTCCACCTGCTCTGACGACAGGAACGATCTGCGGTTCGTTCTTATCGGTGTATTGAAAGAAATTGACCTCCCTGGCAATTGAGCCGGAGAGGTCGTTTTTTCAGTTTACATGGAATCGGCGTTTCAGTTCGAGCCTTGCCCGCCGGTCGCCGATAATGATGGTTCCCAGAAAAATGGTAAACGATATGGCTCCCGGCAAAAACGCCATATATGGGTTCTGCTCAAGGTCCATCACGAACAGGATGATGGGTATCAGGCTTATGATTATCATAAGCAGCTGCCACATGATATAGCTCTGCCAGTTGCGGCGGTTGATAACCATGCACAGCAGGATAACTGCGTCCACCAGCAATATTCCCGAGGGCATAAAATAATCTACCGACCAGCCGTTATAGCCGGTCACAAAGTCGATGGCCACGGCTGACAATATGGCGATGACCGAAAGGAGGACTACCTTTGTCCGATATCCGGCTTTGCCCAAAATAGCATATCTTAAAACTACATAACCATATAGCAGCCCAAGGCCGGTTATGATGCTCCACCATATCTGGCTTGAGGCGAGGATGTTTATCCCCACAAGGATCGACTGAGCGACTATGGCGCAGAAAAGGTATATCCGGCTGAAAAGCAGGGGCTTTTTCATCAGTATGCCCACGTTGGGATACATGTTTTCCAGCTCGTCGGTCTGCTCTAAAACCGATTTGCAAAGGGGACAGGTTTTTGCCTCGTCCAGTATTTCAACATTACAGTTGCTGCATTTACTCATAATGAACTCCGTTGGATTCGATCTCGAGTTTCAGACCGTCATCGGCCAGCTTGCGGAAAAACCCCCGTTGGACCGACGGGTCCACCAGGTCGTAGCTGAAGCTGAAAACAAGGGTGTCGCCATATGAGCATATGGTGCCTTTGATGGGCTGCCCCTTGGATATGGCAAGAAACGCGTGGAAAAGCTGGATATATGGCTTATACGGGTCCGGGACCTGGATACTGCCTACGTTGGTAACGGTGGCTGTGTTTGCCAGGGCAGAACGGGTATAAACATGGCGCATGGCAAGGTTCTTGACTGGCAGAGGGACCCGCTTCATCCACGGGCTTTTCTGGCTGGATACGTTGTATGAAAAAATCTGTTCCAGCCTGTCCCGCTCGATCTGGCTGCTCAGGCTCTGCCTGACCTGAGCAAGGACCTGCTGAAAGTCGCATAACCCGGCGGGAGGGCAGAATTCAGCGGATACCATAACGAAAAAGTTCTTCGATGTTATGGAATTGAAATAGGGCCTCAAATTGACCGGGACCGCGATACTTATGGGTCGGCGGGGATCCATCTGGTGATTATACTCGGTGTATATGCTCCAGATAAAGGCAGATACAAGATATTCGTTAATGCTTGCGCCATATCGGCGGCACACGGCCTTAAGCTGGGGCAGATCCATATAGCCGTGCATAACACCAAACTGGCCACTGCGCAGATGCTCACCCCTGATAAGAAAGGCTCTGCGCTTGCGATACAGATTCTTTGACGTGTGACGGTAGTTTTTGATAAAGCTGTCTTCACGGTTGAGAGTTACGCCGTTGCTGAGAAAATCTCCCGTTGTGGCGACAAGCTCGGGATGCACCAGCCGAAGATATTGAAAAGTAAGTTCTTTGAGAAAGCTTATGCCGCCCATTCCGTCTGTTAAAACGTGGAAAACTTCGAGATTGATGCGGTATTTGTAACAGCTTACGCAGAACATATAGTTGTTGTTGCGGTTGGACCGGATATATCGACAGGGATAGGATATTTCTTCGTCTACCCTGGGGGCGGGTTTGCCGTTTTCTTCAAAATAATACCAGAAAACGCCCCGCCGAAGCCGGAGATCAAAGGCCTCGTACCTGGGCAAAACCAGGTCAAGGGCCTGTTGAAGCAGTCTCCTGTCAACCAGCTCGGTCAGGGTCACGCTTATGCGGTAGGTGCTGCTCATGCGTTCGCCTGCAATGACCGGGAACAGGTGGGCGGTGTTGTCCAGCTTGTCCCATCGGATATCTCTTTTTTGTTTTTTCGTTTTTGCCGCCTGGTCAGGCTGCTGGCTGCCGCCGGAAGGGACGTTCTGCTTTCTCATAATTCTCTCCGCAAAGTTTTCGCTAATTTTTGTTATTTTACCATAAATCAAATCCTTTGAACACCCCATTTTTTGAATTATTAAAAATTATCGTGGCTCTTTGGGTCAAAAACAGGGGCGGAACGTTCAAAAAGATTCCTCAATGGTGAATATCTCTTTTTGCAATTGCTTTTTTTATTATTATGTGGTTTAATAAAACGATGTAAAGTACAGTGCCGGAGCAATGCTTTTCCGGCGCTGAGTTCCCGATCTGGTAAGGAATAAACACATTTTTGAGGTGATTACAAATGAACAAGCGTTATCCCCATGTGACCGAGCCTATCCGGGTGAGCGGCAATCTTTTTAAAAACCGCATCATTCTGGCTCCTTCCACTATCCATTCTGCAAACGATGGTACGCTCCATCCCACCGAAGACTCTATTGCTTTCTTTGAACAGCGCGCCAAAACCGGCGTCAGCATGGTTTACGCTGCCGGCGTAAAATACTGCGACGTTCAGGACGACGGCGAACACACTGTTTGGGACACCCGTGTGTATAACCACAAGCATAAGCTTGCTCATCTGGCCGAGCGTATCCATTTCCATGGCGCCAGAGCCGGTATGGAGCTTATTGGCTTCTTCCCCGGGATCTACACCTGCTCCGACGGTAACCGTATCATGGGTAGCCCTCCCATCGGTAAGGAGGTTCCCAAAGAAGTTATGGAACAGACCAAAAACGATATCGCCGAATGCTGCGCCGTTCTTGTAGAATGCGGATTCGATGGTGTCCTGTTCCACTTTGGCCATTCCGTGCCTATGGCCCAGTTCCTGTCTCCTCTGACTAACCACAGGACCGACGAATACGGCGGAAGCCTGGAAAACCGCTGCCGCTACATAATCGAGGTTCTGGACGCTGTCCGTGCCAAGGTCGGCAAAAAGCTGACTATCGAGGTCCGTATGTCCGGTTCCGAATACGAACCCGGCGGCATCGACCTTGAAGAAGGTATCAGGATCGGCGAAATGATCCAGGACAAGATCGACATCCTCCAGGTCTCTGCCGGTATGCTTACCGCTCGCTGGAACACCTGGACCCATCCCTGCGGCCATCTGCCTCCCCATCCCAACCTCTGGCTGGCCGAGGCTTTCAAAAAGTCCGGCAAGTTCAATATCCCAATCACCGCTGTCAGCGGTTTCGGCAACATCGCCGAGGCAGAAGAAGCCATTGCCGAAGGCAAGTGCGACTTTGTTGCCATCGCCCGTGCATTTATTGCTGACCCCGACATGATGAAAAAGAGCCTTGAGGGCCACGAGGACGATATCGTCCCCTGCGTAAAATGTATGCGCTGCCACGACTCTGCCGTTTATGGCCATCAGTTCGCCTGCACAGTCAACCCCAAGGTCGGCCTTGAAGCCCATCTTGACAAGCTCATCCCCGAAAAAATCGAAAGAGTTAAAAAGGTTGCTGTTATTGGCGGTGGCCCCGCCGGTATGAAGGCCGCTCTTACTGCTGCCGAACGGGGACACGAGGTCACTCTCTATGAAAAAGAAGACCACCTTGGCGGCAAGCTGTTCTTTGCCGACTATGTCAGCTTCAAATATCCCCTGCGCGCTTATAAGGATTATCTTGCTTATCAGGTCAAGAAGAGCAACATCCGCCTGATGCTGGGTACCGAAGCAACTCCCGAAATGATCAACGGCCAGTATGATGCCTGCATCATCGCTGTTGGTGCCGATCCCCTTATCCTGCCTCTGCCCGGTATCGAAAACGGCGTTGTTGCCACCGATATCTACGGCAAAGAAGACACCCTGGGCGAAAGCGTTGTTATTATCGGCGGCGGCCAGGTCGGCTGCGAGACCGCTCTCCACCTTTGCGAAAAGGGTATTAAGGTCGCTATCGTCGAGATGCAGTCCAAGCTTGCTCCCGATGCAGCTCCTACCTGCCGCACCGAAATGATGGTCCTGCTGGGTGACGAAGCCGAGAAGGGTATGTTCACCGAGCTTACCAGCGCAAGATGTAAGTCCGTTGCTCCCGGCGCTGTTACTTATCTTGATGCCGACGGCAACGAACAGACTGTCTATGGCGATACCATCATCCTGGCTTCCGGTATGCGTTCCAGAAGCGCCCTGGCTGACAGCTTCATGATGACCGATGCTCCCGAGTGTGTTGAAGTCGGCGACTGCGTCCGGGCAAGAACTGCCGAACAGGCCACCCGCGAAGGCTTCTACGCTGCTGTAAAGCTTTAATTCATTATAAAAAACCGCGAAGGCTCATCAGAGCTTTCGCGGTTTTTGCCTTATTTGAACTGGCAGGAATTTGGGCAGGCAATTTCCATCAGGCTTTCTATCATGTTGTGCAGCGCCCGCGCGGTGTCAGTTTCGGCGGCTTTGTAATATACCTCTTTGCCGGCGCGGCGGCTTACCAGAAGCCCTGCGGATTTAAGCTGCTTTAGATGGTGAGAAACAGCTGGAGAACTCATTTCCATCAGGGCAGAAATGTTTAATACACATTCTTCACAATGGCACAGCAGCCAGAATATCCTGATACGGTTTTGATCGCTCAGCTGTCTGAAAAGGTCGGACAGCAAAAGAAAATCGTCGGTGTTGGGGAGCTTTGATATTATCTCGTTTATGTTTTCGCTGTGGTTATGGGGGAGAGCTGCCATTTGATAACCACCTCCTGCATATTTAGTTTATCATATATATTTTAAATTTCAAACAATTAAATGAACATTTAATCTTGACAAACAGAAGCTTCGGTAGTATAGTTTGATTAAACAATTAAACGAATGTTTAATAATTATTTTCCGAGGTGAACTGTTATGAGAAAGACATATAAAATCGAGGTCGATTGCGCCAACTGTGCTGACAAGATGGAAAAAGCTGCCGGGAAAACCCCCGGTGTTGCCGAAGCTGTTGTAAACTTTATGACCCAGAAGATGATAATCGAATTTGACGACGGGGCCTGCGTCGATGATGTGATGAAGACTGTTTTGAAAAACTGCAAACGGGCTGAACCCGATTGCCAGATCATGCTTTAAGCGGCCCATGAACAGAAAACAGAAAATACTGCTTATCAGGATACTGTCGTCGGCAGCTATAGTCATTTTGCTGGGATTTGTCAAACCCACCGGTTATGCGCGGTTTGGACTGTATATGATACCATATCTTATCGTTGGGTATGATATTTTAAAAAAGGCTGCTGTCGGCATTTATAACCGTCAGGTTTTTGACGAAAACTTTCTTATGGCGGTTGCGACGATCGGCGCGCTGATACTTGCAGTCACCGACACCGGAGATTATGTGGAAGCCGTGGCGGTGATGCTGTTTTATCAGACTGGCGAGCTTTTTCAAAGCTGTGCTGTGGGAAAAAGCAGGCGAAGCATCAGTCAGCTTATGGATATCCGTCCAGACCATGCCAATGTGGAGATAGATGGCAGGCTTGTTCAGCTGGACCCCGAAGACGTGACAGTGGGAACGACAATTGTTGTTCAACCGGGCGAGAAGATACCTATCGATGGAGTGGTCTGCCGGGGAAGCTCTGACCTGAACACAGGGGCGCTTACCGGCGAAAGCGTGCCGACTTATGTTCAGCCCGGTGACGGGGTCATAAGCGGCTGCGTAAACATGACCGGGGTTTTGGAGATCAGGACCACCAGAGAATTTGGGGAATCAACGGTTTCAAAAATCCTCGACCTTGTAGAAAACGCCAGCTCCTGCAAATCCCGTTCGGAAAAGTTTATATCAAAATTTGCCCGAATATATACTCCTGCGGTGTGCTTCAGTGCGCTTGCTCTTGTGCTGCTGCCTCCTGTTGCCTGCCTGGCTTTGGGTATGGCTCCTGAATGGGGAAAATGGATATACCGTGGCTTGACATTCCTGGTTATCAGCTGCCCCTGCGCTCTTGTAATAAGCATCCCGTTAGGGTTCTTTGCAGGTATCGGCGGTGCCGGAAACGCAGGAATTCTTATTAAAGGCTCCAATTATCTCGAAACTCTTGCCAGGGCTGATATTTTTGTTTTTGACAAAACCGGTACTCTGACCCGGGGCAGATTTGAGGTTCAGGAAGTTCATGGAACCCATATGGACAACAACAGACTTCTTGAATATGTTGCTCTGGCAGAAAGCTCGTCCTCCCATCCCATAGGCAGATGTATTATTGATGCTTATGGCAAAGCTCCCGACCGCTCAAGGGTGACGGATATAGTCGAGGTTGGAGGTCACGGAATAATAGCGAAGGTGGACGGCATAAGCGTCGCTGTGGGAAACGCCCGCTTGATGGAAGAGCAGGGCATATGTCTTGACGACTGCCAGCTGACAGGCACGGTAGTCCATGCCTGCATTGACGGAAAATACGCGGGTCATATAACCGTTGCAGATACCGTAAAGACCGGCTCCTGCGCCGCTGTAGAGCAGCTCCGGGTTGCCAGAGCCAGAGTCGTTATGCTGACCGGTGACCGAAAAGAGGTTGCCGAAAGCGTGTCTCAGAGCCTGGGAATTGAAGAAACCTATAGCCAGCTTCTGCCGGAGAACAAGGTCGAAATAGTCGAAAAGCTGATCGAAGAAAAGACTGACAGATCCATACTCGCCTTCATCGGTGACGGAATCAATGACGCACCGGCTCTTTCCAGAGCGGATATTGGCATCGCCATGGGAGCTATGGGGTCTGATGCCGCGATCGAGGCTGCTGACGTTGTTTTGATGGACGATGACCCGCTGAAAATAATCAAGGCCGTAAAGATATCGAAAAAATGTATGGGCATAGTATATCAGAACATCGTGTTCGCTATAGGGGTCAAGCTCATTTGCCTTGTGCTGGGAGCCTTTGGCCTGACAAATATGTGGATCGCGATTTTTGCCGACGTTGGTGTGATGATAATTGCTGTGCTGAACGCCATAAGGGCGTTATTTGTAAATAATCTGTGACTCACATGAATACCCCTGCGTTGAAATGCGGGGGTATTCATGTTATAATAGAACGAGAAGCTTTTGTTTAGGAGAAAGAAACATGAAATTTACTAAAATGCAGGGCGCCGGTAACGATTACGTATATGTCAACTGCTTTGTTGAGTCTGTGGCCGACCCTTCTGCAACGGCTGTTAAACTGTCAGACCGCCACTTTGGCATAGGTTCCGATGGCCTGATATTGATTTGCCCCTCTGATGTGGCCGACTGTCGGATGGATATGTACAATGCCGATGGTTCCCGCAGTCAGATGTGCGGCAATGGTGTCCGTTGCGTTGGAAGATATTACCACGATAGAATAGAAAAGAAGGATACTATATCAGTCGAAACTCTGGCCGGTATCAAGATCCTGAAAATGCACTATGAAAACGGGGCAGTTTCTGCCATAACGGTGGACATGGGCGAGCCGGAATTGAATCCCGGGCTAATACCTGTTAATGCAGGGGGAGAAACGGCGGTGGATGTTCCCATAATCGTTGAAGACACAGAATACCGCATGACCTGTGTCTCCATGGGTAACCCCCATGCTATAGTTTTTGTGGACGATGTTGACGCGGTAGATATTGAAAAAACCGGCCCCCTGTTTGAAAATCATGGCCTTTTCCCCGAAAGGACAAATACCGAGTTTTTGCAGATGATCGACGACAGGAATATCAAAATGCGTGTCTGGGAGCGGGGAGCAGGGGAGACTCTTGCCTGTGGCACCGGAGCCTGCGCTTCCGCTGTCGCGGCCACGCTACTGGGAAAATGCGGCGGGAAGGCGACCCTTCATCTTCGGGGCGGCAGGCTGGACATTGAATGGAACAGAGGAAACAACCATGTATACATGACCGGCCCTGCGGAGTTCGTTTTTGATGGAGAGGTGCTGATGGTCTGATGAAAGAGCTTTTCGACCTTTATATTTCGTTTTTCAAAATCGGAGCCTTGACCTTTGGGGGCGGATACGCCATGCTGCCTATGCTTACCCGCGAGCTTAATGAAAAACGGGGGTGGGTTACCAATGAAGAACTGCTGGACTATTATGCCATCGGCCAGTGTACCCCGGGGATAATTGCGGTAAACACAGCGACCTTCGTGGGCTACAAAAGGAAAGGCGTTGTTGGCGGCATATTTGCTACCCTTGGCATTGCCAGCCCGTCCCTTGTTATTATCACCCTTATAGCTTCGCTGCTGCAAAACTATGCGCATATCGAAGCCGTGCAGCACGCTTTTAATGGTATCCGGGTGGCGGTGGTCGCGCTGATACTCAGCGCCGTGATAAAGCTCTGGAAAAGCGGAGTTAAAAACGCCCTTGGTATCATCCTGTTTATTATGGCGTTTTTTGCGGAAGTGCTGCTTGACCTTTCGCCCATCTGGATAGTTCTTGTTGCTGTTGCGGTGGGACTTGCTTCCATGGCGGCAAGCAGCAGAAAACAGGGGAGGGATAGTGAATGAAGCTGCTTATTCTGTTCTTTGAATTTTTCAAAACCGGACTGTTTTCTATTGGCGGCGGTCTTGCTACCTTACCTTTTCTGTATTCTATCGCCGACCGTTACGACTGGTTTACGGTGCAGCAGCTGACGGATATGATAGCTGTTTCCGAATCCACTCCCGGCTCCATAGGTATGAACATGGCTACTTTTGCCGGTTATTCCACCTCCGGCCTGCTGGGCGGAGTGGTTGCAACGTTGGGGCTGCTGCTGCCGTCGCTGCTGACTATCCTCATATTGGCCCGGTTCTACGAAGGTTTCAGCGAACGCCCTGTGGTCAAGGCCGCGTTTTCTGGTATTCGTCCTGCCGTTTGCGGCATGATAGCCGCAGCCTGCTGGCAGGTGGCTCGAATAACCCTGTTTACCGGCCAGTGGATCCAGGCCCCTGGCCTGAGCCTGCCGCAGATAAGTATCGGAGCGGTTATCATGTTTGCCGTTCTGTTTGCCGGCACGCAAAAGCTGAAATGGCATCCTGTGGTATTTATTGCTATTGCCGCTGCCGTCGGCATCGTATTTAAGTTTTGATGGTGAATAGATGAAAATTCTTGGAATTGACCCGGGATATGCAATAGTTGGGTTTGGCCTTATCAGTGCGGACAGAGGGATCCAGAAATTGCTTACCTGCGGAGCCATAAATACCAGCGCCGGGGATGAGCTGGCTTTCAGACTGATGCAGATACAGGACGATATGAAGCAGCTGCTGGAAGCATTTAGGCCCGACGCGGTGGCCATTGAAGAACTGTTTTTTAACACAAATATAACCACCGGCATAAACGTGGCTCAGGCCCGGGGAGTTATTATGGCCGAATGCTGCCGTGCGCAGGTGCCAATATTTGAGTATACTCCGTTGCAGGTAAAAATGGCTGTAACCGGGTATGGCAAGGCGGAAAAGCGCCAGGTGATGGATATGACCAAACGGCTTTTAAAGCTTGACGATGTTCCGAAGCCCGACGATGCTGCTGACGCGGTGGCCATTGCCCTTTGCCATGCCAGAAGCTCCACCTCGCTGTTGGCTAAGAAATACCCGAAAGGATGAAATGAATGTTTTATTATCTGTCAGGAACAGTGGCGCTGATGGAAGAGGGGCTTGCCGTTATAGATTGCGGCGGCGTTGGCTTTGCCTGCCACACGACAACCTCGACCCTGTCAAAGCTCAAAAAGGGCGATTCCGCCACGCTTTTTACATATTGCAACATCAAAGAGGATGCCTTTGACATCTATGGATTTGCAAATAACGACGAGCTAAAAAGCTTTCAGATGCTGTTGGGCGTTTCGGGAGTCGGCCCCAAGGTGGCGCTGTCTATCCTCTCTTCCACAACTCCCGACAGGCTGTCCCTTGCCATAATGACCGGCGACGAGAAGACCCTGACCCAGGTCCAGGGCGTAGGCAAAAAAATGGCCCAGCGCATTATCCTTGAGCTTAAGGACAAGCTGGGAAGCCTTATGGCCGAGGCAGACAGCGGATTCGAGGCCGTTGCCGCAGTCACCACGGGAGGCAAAGCTTCCGAGGCCGCAGCTGCCCTGGCTGCTTTGGGCTACAGCACCAGCGAAGCCGGTGCGGCCTTGAAGGGCATTGACGTTGACTCGCTGCCTGTGGAGGAAATAATCCGCTCTGCCCTTAAGAAAATGATGAAGTAGGTGAGTTGAATGAGCATTGAATATTCCGATGTATACGACGAAGGTATCGTCAGCAAAACATTTACTCAGGCTGATGAAATGGAGTTCTCTCTGCGTCCCAAAACTCTTGCGGAATATACCGGCCAGGACAAAGCCAAGGCAAATCTGTCGGTTTATATCGAGGCTGCAAAACAGCGTGGCGAATCCCTTGACCATGTGCTTTTGTACGGCCCTCCAGGGTTGGGCAAGACTACTCTCGCCGGAGTTATAGCAAACGAGATGGGCGTCAATGTGCGCATAACCTCCGGACCCGCCATCGAAAAGACCGGCGACCTGGCTGCGCTGCTGACCAACCTGAACGAAAACGATATTCTGTTCATCGACGAGATACATCGCCTTAACCGGAACGTTGAGGAGCTGCTGTACCCTGCCATGGAAGATTATGCTATCGATATTATTATCGGCAAGGGTCCTTCTGCCAATTCCATAAGGCTGGATCTTCCCAGATTTACCCTTATTGGAGCTACCACCAGAGCGGGCCAGCTGTCTTCTCCTTTGAGGGACAGGTTTGGAGTTTCCCTCAGGCTCGAACTTTATACACCTTCGCAGCTTCAAAAGATAGTTATGCGCAGCGCCGCATTGCTGTCGGTACCCATCGACCCGGAGGGTGCCATGGAGATAGCCTCCCGTTCCCGGGGAACTCCCCGGATAGCCAACAGGATGCTTCGCCGCGTTCGGGATTTTGCCCAGGTGCTTTCCGGAGGAAGAATAACCAAAGAGCTGGCCGATGAAGCACTGGGCCGCCTTGAGGTCGACCGGCTTGGTATCGATGCCACCGACAGGAGAATGATGCAATGCATTATCGACAATTACGGCGGCGGCCCGGTAGGGCTTGAAACTCTGGCCGCAACCATCGGCGAAGAGGCGGTCACTCTTGAGGATGTTTACGAGCCATATCTGATGCAGCTGGGATTTCTGGTCAGAACTCCCAGAGGCCGCTGCGTAACAAGGCTGGCCTACGAACATCTTGGGATCGAGTATATAGGAGAAAACGGTCAAACCGGGTTGTTTTGATCCCGTCATGCACCGATAATTTGACCAAAAAACTGATTTCTGCTTTTGGCAAAACTAATGAAAATCAATCAAAATCCCCCGGAGCTTTAAAATATTTTGTCTAAACGCTTGACATTAACTGGATGTACGATTATAATACGCTTGTCTTCTGCAAATGCAGGAGTCACTTGCTGTACCAATTTTAATGTGCTACCCCCTCTGAACGCCGCTCTGACGAGCTTCCTTACCGCTGCTGCGGCAAGCATCCGGCTTTTTGATCATCACATGCAAGTCATGTTCCGGGGATGTTTATTAAGTTTACACGCATTTTATCTCCATTTTGGCAGTGGTCGTCAGGCGACCCATGTAAGTGTGGAATCCGGCAAAGCCGTTCCAATATAGCCCAGTGAGGCTCAGCGCGATTATCCGGTGGGTTTGGTCTGGGACATTCTCATTTCAAATTAAGAGAGGGTTTAACAATGTACGAAGACAAGACTTTAGTTTGCAAAGAATGCGGAGAAGAATTCATTTTCACCGCTGGTGAGCAGGAATTCTACGCAGAGCGCGGCTTCCAGAACGAGCCCCAGCGCTGCAAGCCCTGCCGTGATGCTCGCAAGAACGCCAGCAGAGCTCCCAGAGAGTATTTCACCGCTGTTTGCGCTTCCTGTGGCGGAGAGGCCAAGGTTCCCTTTGAACCCAAGTCCGACCGTCCTGTATATTGCAGCGATTGCTTCGCTCGCATGAGAGAAAACGGCTGATTTAGCTGTATGATCCGAATCTGACCGCTGCGGGTTTTCTCGCAGCGGTTTTTCGATTGATATTATGAGTATTATAGTTTTTGCATCTCCCATACACCCGGTGACGGAAGGCGAATTTGAACACATGAAGTCTAATATGCCCGAATTTCAGCTGCCCCGATTTAACAGGGAACGCCCCGGGTCATTATTTGCCTGGAACCTTTTGGCCCTCTCGCTTAAAAAATGCTGGAATATAGATCGACTTCCAGCCTGCGTCAAACCTCAGTCGGGAAAGCCGTTCTTTGCCCAGCACCGTGATATGGAATTTTCCCTCAGTCATAATGATCGTTATGCTTTGTGCGCTGTCAGCAATGATCCTGTTGGCTGCGATATAGAATGGGCATCAAGACGGCCCTCCGGGCTGCTGGTCAATAAGGTGCTTACTGATAATGAGCGGATAATATACGGGGGCAGCCACGAGCCGGACCGGCTGTTTATGAAGCTGTGGACCCTTAAAGAGGCCAAGCTTAAAAAGGACGGAACAGGCCTTGCCGGTGGGGTAGGTCAAACCGACATGGCTGATGTCATGCTTCTCACCAGAGCTGCCAGAGCCACGGGAGAGCATTTTACCGTCTTTGATCTGGATGGTAATTACGTTTCTGTCTGCGGGAGCCAGTTTGCCCATGACATAATTGTGATAAACCAATAGCGTGTTGAAACGGAGAATTTCAACACGCTATTGGTTTATATAACTCCTTATCAGGCTGCTTCGGAATCATCAGGCTCAGGCTCGGTGACCTGGGCAGAGGGTTCGGCATCGGTTTCTCCGGTATCCGTACCCAGGATGGGAGTTGCTTCGATGTTTACCTGATTTGCAATATCGCCTTCGGAGCCGACCCTGGAATGGATGTTCTCAAGGGATTGGCGCATAGTCGCGTAAAGGTCGTCGCTGATGGTGCTGCTCCCGGCGTTAAAGTCGGCAATGGATTGATTAATGTCGTAGATCACAAATCGATTGGACTGTGAAGAAAGGTAGATGGGAACATAGTTGATGTTGTCAAAGCTGAGCTTACCGGTATCGTTGTCCACCGAAACAGTGACGTTGAGGATAATAGAATCGTTGCTGGATTCTTTGGACATGGCTGAAAGGAAGTTGCCAAGGGAATAGGCTACAAGGACCTGCTTCTCTTCACCGTCAACAGTTGTTACTGTGCGGGTTTCATAGGGCTGGAGATAGTGGGGGTGGCTGCCTATGATAATGTCTACTCCGTTTTCAAACATCAGGTTTGCGATGGTGTTCTGATCGTCGCTGGGAGTGCTTTCGTATTCGGCACCCCAGTGAAGCACAGCGATAAGTACGTCGCAATCAAGGGTTTTGGCTGCGGTCAGGTCAGCAAGGATCTGGGTCTGGCTGATCTCGGAAAAATAGGTCGAATAATCGTCGTAAAGCACATTGACAGAATATTCGTAGCCCTCGGGAATGGATATACCGTTGCAACCCTTGGTATAAGCCAGAAAACCGATTTTAAGACCATTGATCTCTTTGATGACAACGCCGCTGGTTGAGGAGCGATCCTCCTGAGTATAGTAGGTGCCGACGTTTGTCAAACCCGCGTTTCGAATATTCTTGATGGTGGAAACCAGTCCGGTGATACCGTGCTGAAGGCTGTAGGTGCAGGCGGTGGAAAGAATGTCGAATCCTGCTTCGGCCAGATCGTTGGCCAGAGATTCGGGAGCGTTGAAGTTGGGCTTGCCCTGATAACCGGCATCAGCTCCGGCAAAGGTAGTCTCCAGCGTACCGACACAGATGTCGGCGGCTGAGGTATACCTGCTGATCTGGGCAAAGCAGTGGGAAAAATCATAGCTGCCGGTAGCAGAATCAAGAGCGTCGGTCATCTGCTCGTCGTAAACCATAATGTCGCCAACTGCGGAAAGGGTAAAGGTGGTGACATTGACCTCAGGTTCGTCGTCAACGTTGTTTTTGGCATTCAAAACGTCCAGATCGTCAGGATGCGGGGTAGGGAATACTGCAACGGAAGAGCTTTCTGACGGAGTTATCTCCTGCTGGCTTTCAGAACCGCCGGAACAACCCCGGGCGATAAGTATTATCAGGAGAATGATGACCGCAAGAACAACGCCATAGGTGATGCGCTGGCGAATGATTCTTTTTCGGCGAAGCTCTGCCCGTTTGCGTTTACGCTGAGCAAGGGCTTCCAGCCGCTGCTCTTCGGTAATTTCAGGGATATATTCGTTGTTATCCATGTAATTTACCCCCTTATGTTCTTAATATACTTGGATTATACAATAAGAGAAAAAATAAAACAATAGAAAAATATTATGTAAATAAAAAATCGTGTTCAACCTGCTCATGCCCAACCTGTAATCAACGGCCCTCGTGTTTTTGCCTACAGTATGATATTGTAAAAAACCGCCGATGGTTATATAATTAACTCATATCAACCTGGGCGGAGGATAAGCTGTGGAAACCAGAAAACTTACCAGGATCGCGTTGCTGACTGCCGTAGCGCTGGTGATTTTTACCGTTGAAAACCAGATACCGGCTCCCGTTCCGGTTCCCGGGATCAAGCTTGGGCTGGCTAATGCGGTCACACTTTTTGCAATGTGGACTCTTGGAAAAAAAGAAGCCGGTACGATCCTGTTTTTGAGGATAGTCCTTGGCAGCGTGATATGCGGAACTGTCTCTGCTATGCTATACAGCATAAGCGGCGCCGTATTGTGCTACCTTGCCATGTGCGTGGTCATGAAGCCCCTTGGCAAAAGCCTGATATGGCTGATGAGCGTTGTCGGCGCAGTGTTTCATAATATTGGCCAGATGCTGGCAGCCGTGGCCATTACCCGAACTCCGGCCCTGGTGGCCTATTTGCCCATACTTATGGTTTCCGCCGTTATAACCGGGGTTTTTACCGGGCTTTGCGCTCAGATGACGATCAGATACTTTGTGACTACGGAAAGATAGATGATTGAAGGGAGATCAGGTTTATGGACGTATTGAAGGATGTAGCTCAGGCGAAGGAATGCCTGTGGATCAACCCAAACCTCAAGCTGGTGGAGGATGCATCTTTTCCTGTAAGCGATGCTCAGATAAAGGATGCCTCTGACAGACTGGACAGGTTCAGGCCGTTTCTGGCAAGGGTGTTCGAGGATTGCCCCGACGGAGTGATCGAGTCTCCTCTCAGAGAGATATCCGGGATGAAAGCTGTTCTGAACACAGACGGCGCAGAAGTGGGCGGCAGGCTGTTTTTGAAAATGGACAGCCATCTGGCTATTGCCGGATCTGTTAAGGCAAGGGGCGGAGTTTATGAAGTGCTTAAGCACGGTGAAGCTCTGGCCATGGAGGCCGGTAAGCTGAAAGAAAGTGACGATTATTCCATCCTTTGCGGGATGAAGGACCTCTTTTCCCAATATACTATTCAGGTCGGGTCTACAGGTAATCTGGGGCTGAGCATTGGTATAACCGCCGCAGCGCTGGGGTTCAGGGTCACGGTCCATATGTCTTCTGATGCGCGGCAGTGGAAAAAGGATATGCTCCGGTCAAAGGGCGTAACGGTCATCGAATATGACGACGATTACAGCAAGGCTGTTGAAGAGGGCAGGCGTAATTCCGATTCCGACCCAATGAGCTATTTTGTCGACGACGAAAACTCTGTGGATCTGTTTTTGGGCTATGCCGTAGCGGCTGAACGTCTGGCGGCTCAGCTTAAGCGGCAATGCATTGTGGTCGATGATGATCACCCTCTTATAGTATATATCCCCTGCGGCGTGGGCGGAGCGCCAGGGGGTGTTGCCTATGGCCTTAAGCGCCGGTTTGGCAACAATGTGCATTGCTTTTTTGTAGAACCGGTGCAGTGTCCCTGTATGCTGGTGGGCATGGCAACGGGAAAGCATGAGCAGGTTTGCGTCCAGGACTTTGGACTTAGTGGCGTGACCGAAGCTGATGGGCTGGCGGTGGGCCGTCCTTCTGGATTTGTGGGGAAAACTATGGAAAATCTGCTGTCTGGAATATTCACAGTGGAGGATAATCAGCTGTTTCGATGGCTCAGGCAGCTCAATGTGGAGGAAAACGTCAAAATCGAGCCGTCTGCCTGCGCAGCTTTTGCAGGACCTGCTTATCGGGTGCGGTATGAAGAGGGCAATGAATATTTCGGCCGTTTGAATATGTCCGGAGCGACTGAAATATGCTGGGCTACTGGAGGTTCTCTGGTGCCTGAGGAAATTATGGACCAGTATCTTAATGCTTATTTGGAGGAACAGATATGAACGACAGCCAGCTTGTTAAAATGGCAGAGCAGATGTTACAGCGCTCCTATGCTCCTTATTCCGGGTTTTGCGTGGGTGCTGCCATCCTGGGAAAGAACGGTAAAGTATATTGCGGCTGCAATATCGAAAGCGCATCCTTCGGCGCGACAATTTGCGCCGAGCGCTGCGCAATTTCCTCTGCGGTAGCTGACGGCTGCCGGGAATTTGAGGCCATAGCGGTCATATCAGGCGCTGACGACTATTGCTATCCCTGCGGAATTTGCAGACAGCTGATATACGAATTTGGACCGGATACAAGGGTGCTTTGCGCAAAAACGCCCGGGGACTTCAGGCCATATTCCATATCCGACCTGCTTCCCAATGGATTCGGACCGTCAAATCTTTGAGTTATTGCAAAGGAAATAATAAAGCGGAAGGACCGCATTTGTGGTCCTTCCGCTTTTGCCATATTGATCTGCTGATGGGGAATTATACTCTTTCCACACCGAGTTCAACGTTGTCGCCTGCAAGCTCCCAGCTCTTGACAAAGCCCTTGACCTGGCCAAAGATGATGTTGTCGGCCAGCAGGTCTTTCTTCATAGAAGTTTCGTTGCCGGAGATAAGCCCGGTGGTTCCTTCGCCGCAGTTGACATAGATGTTGATACGGTCGGTGACGTTGAAGCCGGCGTCCTTACGCATGGTCTGGAGACGGCGGATAAGCTCGCGGAGATTGCCTTCTTTGATAAGCTCGTCGGTCAGAGCGGTGTCGAGAGCTATGGCAAAGCGGCTGTCGCTCTTGGCGGCAAAACCGTCCACCTTGGCAGTCTCGATAAGGACATCGTCCATAGAAAGCTCAATGTCTCCGCCTTCGCAGTGCAGGACCAGCTTGCCGGTACCGTTAAGCTCTGCCATGGCCTTTGAACCGTCGATCTGTCCAAGAGCCTTGCGGATCTCGCCAAGACGCTTGCCATATTTGGGGCCAAGAGTTTTGAGCTGAGGCTTGAAAATATAAGAGCTGAATCTTGACATATCGGTGAGGAATTCAACGTTCTTGACGTTCAGCTCGTTTTCAATAATGTCGATAAAGAAGCTGTCAAGCTCAACACCGGTGTTGACATACATTTTGCTCAGGGGCTGACGGTTGTTGATCTTGGCTTCGTTTCTTGCGGCTCTGCCAAGGACAACGATATCGTAGGCGGCATCCATCATGGCTTCAAGGTTTTTGTCTACCAGCCCGCTGTCGCAAACAGGGAAGTCGCACAGGTGGATGCTTTCGGGAGCGTTTTCGTCCAGCCTTCTTACCAGATTCTGGTAAATGTCTTCGGTCAGGAAGGGGATCATGGGCGCAGCACACTTGCAAACGGTCACAAGGGCGGTGTACAGAGTCATAAAGGCGTTGACAGTGTCTTCTGTCAGCTCGGTTTCCCAGAAACGCTCGCGGTTGCAGCGGACATACCAGTTGGACAGCTCGTCCACAAAGGCGGTCAGGACCTTGGCGGTTTCGGGGATACGATAATTGGCCAGATTGTCGTCGACCTCAGCAATAAGGGTGTTGGCTTTGGAAAGCAGCCATTTGTCAAAAACAGGCAGTTTGTCGTAGTCGATGGTGTATTTGGTGGCGTCAAATCCGCTAATATTGGCGTACATTACGTAGAACGCATAGGTGTTCCACAATGTACCCATAAACTTCCGCTGACCTTCGGTCACAGCGTCATCATGGAAACGGTTGGGCAGCCAGGGAGCGGAGTTTTCGTAGAAATACCAGCGAATGGCGTCAGCTCCGTGGGTGTTGAGAGCGTCAAAGGGGTCAACAGCGTTGCCCTTGGATTTGGACATCTTCTGACCGTCTTTATCCTGAACATGGCCCAGGACGATAACGTTTTTGTACGGGGATTTGTTGAACAGAAGGGTGGAGACAGCCAGCAGCGAATAGAACCAGCCGCGGGTCTGGTCAACAGCTTCGGAAATGAAGTCGGCAGGGAAGTTCTCTTCAAACATCTCTTTGTTTGCAAAGGGATAAGGCCACTGGGCAAAGGGCATGGAGCCGGAGTCGTACCAGCAGTCAATGACCTCTTCAACACGGTGCATCTCACCGCCGCACCTGGGACACCTGATGGTAACAGCATCGATAAACGGACGATGCAGCTCAATGTCGTCAGGACAGTTGTCAGACATTTCCTTAAGCTCGGCAACAGAGCCGATAGCGTGCTGATGGCCGCATTTGCATTCCCATACAGGCAGGGGAGTTCCCCAGTAACGGTTGCGGCTGATGCCCCAGTCCTGAACGTTTTCCAGCCAGTCGCCAAAACGGCCTTTACCGATGGTTTCGGGGATCCAGTTGACGGTGTTATTGTTGGCAATAAGGTCTTCGCGGACGGCGGTCATTTTGATAAACCAGCTGTCGCGGGCGTAGTAGATAAGGGGAGTGTCGCAGCGCCAGCAGTGGGGATAGCTGTGTTCAAATTTCAGACGTTTGAACAGCAGTCCGGCCTGATCCAGATCGTCCATTATCTGCTTATCAGCGGTTTTGCAGAAGGTCCCGGCCCAGGGGGTGTTTTCGGTCATCTCGCCCTTGCTGTCCACGTTCTGAACAAAGCCGACACCATAGCGGTTGCAGACCCGGTAGTCGTCTTCGCCGAAGGCGGGGGCGTTGTGAACGATGCCGGTACCGTCGGAGATGGTGACATAAGGGTCGTTCATGATAATAAATGCCTTGCCGGTTTTGGGGCGGCAGCAATCGAAAAGAGGCTCGTATTCGGCATATTCCATTTCGCTGCCCTTGAATCGGCCAAGAATCTCCCAGTCGCCTTCGCCAAGAACGCTTTCAACCAGAGCTTCGGCAAGAATAAGGACCTCGTCGTTGTATTTTACGCGAACATAGTCGATATCGGCGCCCATACAAAGAGCTACGTTGGAAGGCAGGGTCCAGGGAGTGGTGGTCCATGCCAGAACAGATGCGTTGTCGGGATCGTCTTTCAGCTTGAAGCGTACAGTGCAGGAAACCTCTTTAACGTCCTTATATCCCTGAGCGACCTCGTGGGATGACAGAGGAGTTCCGCAGCGGGGGCAATAGGGGACTATCTTGTAGCCCTTATACAGCAGACCGCGATCCCAGATCTTTTTAAGGCTCCACCATTCGGATTCGATGTAATCGTTATGATAGGTGACATAGGGGTTTTCCATATCGGCCCAGAAGCCGACGGTGAAGGAAAAATCTTCCCACATGCTTTTGTATTTCCAAACGCTTTCCTTGCACTGGGAAATAAAGGGTTCAAGACCGTATTCCTCGATCTGTTCCTTGCCGTCGATGCCCAGCAGCTTTTCAACCTCGAGTTCAACGGGAAGACCGTGGGTATCCCAACCGGCCTTACGGATGACCTTGTTGCCCTTCATGGTCTGGTAGCGGGGGATAAGGTCCTTGATGACTCTGGTCAGAACATGACCGATGTGAGGTTTGCCGTTGGCTGTGGGAGGACCGTCGTAGAAAGAGTATACCGGACAGCCTTCGCGGACAGCCATGCTTTTTTCAAAAATCTTGTTGTCTTTCCAGAATTTTTCAACCAGCTTTTCACGCTGTTTGAAATTTAAGGTCGCGGAAACTTCTTCGTGCATGAAATAACCTCCAAATTATAAAAAACCGCCTTCGTCCCGCAAAAGGACGAAGGCATAATACTTCGTAACCACCTTACTGCATACAGACATA
>CAYLKH010000002.1:23719-78576 GCA_964384255.1 uncultured Oscillospiraceae bacterium
TGAGGCCGCTGTAACGGGTGGCACCCGGCACCGCTTACTTGGTGATCTGTTCTGCGGCGCGGCTCGAAAGGGATATTCAGACTGCTGTTCCTGCCGGACTTGCACCAGCTCCGGCTCGCTGAGAGGACGTTGCAGACCTACTTGGCTTTGTCATCGCCTTTAATATTAACAATAACTAAATAATATTAACAAACCAGTCACATATTGTCAAGCCCGGGATACACCTGGGGACAGACCTGAAATATCTTTTTTTGCAGGGATTTGAGGTCAAAGAAGGTGTCCGGCTTTAAAGAGTCGTTTCTCAGCAGAGCCGCCGGATGATACATGGCCATTATGGACACTCCGTTTCGCTCGAACCACTGGCCGTGTTGTCGGGAGATCATAAAATCGGGATCGATTATCCGTTTGGCGGCGATG
Organism: uncultured Oscillospiraceae bacterium; assembly: GCA_964384255.1. GTDB lineage: Bacteria > Bacillota > Clostridia > Oscillospirales > Oscillospiraceae > SIG469. The sequence continues at coordinate 24,137 of CAYLKH010000002.1, forward strand.
CGCCCAAGGCAAACGATTATGGATGGCTTTATGAGCTTGACCTGACGGCGAAGCCAGCCTATACAGGCATCCTGCTCGGCGGCCAGAGGGTCACGGTTAGCGGGCGGACGACATTTTACAATGTTTGCTATATAGACCTGAGTACGGTCAAGGTCGATAATGGACAGCATATCGTCCAGCAGCTGACCGGCCGCGCCGACAAAGGGGATGCCCTGAATATCCTCCTGCTGGCCGGGACCTTCGCCAATAAGCATGACCCGAGCCTCGGGATTGCCAACGCCAAAAACCAGATTGGTCCGGCTTTCGCACAGTGAGCATTTGCGACATTGAAGGTTCTCTTCATAAAGCTGCTGCCAGGGCATGGCCTTTCCTCCTTAGATTATGGCTGTCTGTTTACCTGATTATACCACAAGCTTCTTCACCAGTAAAGCAGCGTTGGCATAAATTGTTACCAAAGGGGAGATACGTTTTGAACAATTATTATATAACCTTCCGCTCCATCACGGGCGCTCAAAGAGCTGTCAGGGTGCTGGAAAAGGCCGGTGTCAGGGCTTATATGCAGAGGACTCCCAAAAGCATGGTGACCGAAGGATGCGGTTATGCCCTCAGGATCCGCAGCGACAAGGCGGTAACCGCTATGGGGCTGTTGAGATCATCGGGCTTAAGCTATGGAAAAGTTTTCGTTCCTGTGGAAAACGGCTACGAAGAGGTGATCGAATGAGAACAGTATATCTTGACAACGCAGCGACCACTATGGTTAAGCCCCCTGCCGTAGCAAAGGCGGTCAAAAAAGCCATAAACCGGCTTGCAAGTCCCGGCAGAGGGGGATACGCCCAGAGCATCCGCGCGGCAGACCTGGTTTTTGAATGCCGCCAGAGAGCGGCAGAAATGTTTCATGTTGACGATCCTTCGAATATCGTGTTTACCATGAACGCCACCCACGGACTGAATATGGCCATAAAGTCCCTGTGCAAAGGAGGGGACAGAGTGGTGGTGTCGGGCTATGAGCATAACGCGGTAATGCGCCCGCTCCATGCTATTGGCGCTCAGATAGTTTGCGCTGAAAGTCCTCTGTTTGACCCGCAGGCAGCATTGGCTGCTTTTAAATCTGCTGTCGATGATGATACTGCGGCTGTCATCTGTACTCATGTGTCAAATGTGTTCGGCTTTGAACTGCCGATTTATGAAATTGCTGAGCTTTGTCGCATAAGGAAGATACCTCTTATAGTTGATGCGTCTCAGTCAGCCGGAAGTCATATTATCGATGCAGGGCGGCTGGGCAGAGGATTTATCGCCATGCCGGGACATAAGGGTCTGTATGGTCCACAGGGAACCGGGATTATCATCTGCTCCCATAAACCCGAAACCCTCATAGAGGGCGGTACAGGCAGCGTATCCCAGAGCCTTGCCATGCCGGAAATGCTGCCAGACAGGCTGGAGGCCGGAACCCATAACGTTGCAGGCATCGCAGGGTTGAACGAAGGGCTGAAATTCGTCGCGGCCGAAACCGAAGTGGGAATACTTGAACACGAAAAAACTCTCATATTACGCCTGACTGAAGGATTGAAAGACTGCAAAAAGGTGATAGTTTATGCAGATGGCGAACCCGGATCCGGGGTGCTGTCTGTGGAGTTCGTGGATCACGACTGCGAAACAGCCGCCCAGATGATGGCGGACAAGGGAATCGCAGTGAGAGCCGGACTGCACTGCGCTCCTGTCGCACATAGAACAGCAGGTACCCTGGAGCGGGGGACAGTCAGGGTCAGCGCTTCGGCCATGACTGACAAAAAGGATGTGGATGCGTTTATCCGCTTTGTGAACAAATTATAAACCTTGCGAAACAGGTAAATTACTGGCGCTGTTTGACTTGCCAAAAGAGATAAAATAATATATAATAAAGTGATTATTCAGATAATAAGGGAGAGCTGTAAATGGAATATATCTCCTCAATAAAAGACAGCGCTATCCAGCTGTTCGGTATGATGCAATGGCGCGATTATGTCGACATCCTTATCGTCGCCCTGGCTATTTACTTCATTGCCGTGCGCGTCCGGTCCACCAGCGCGTCCAGAGTTTTCAAACCCATAGTATTCATAATCGTTTTAGGATGGCTGGCCGAGGTATTTAAGCTTAACGTAATAAGCTGGATCATCGAAAACGCCCTTAATATCGGCCTTCTGGCTCTTGTGGTCGTGTTCCAGCCCGAGCTTCGCCGGACTCTTGAACATTTTGGAAGCGGCAATATCCGGCTCCTGCTGGGGGCTGATGGTTTTGGAGACGATTCTTCGGCCACAATAATGAAAATAGTCAGAGCCTGCTCTGAGCTGTCCCGGGAAAAGGTCGGCGCTCTTATCGTCTTCGAAAGAAAGATGAAACTTGACGACTATTACAAAACCGGCACAGTACTCAACGCCGAGATATCGGTCGAACTTTTGAAGAACATCTTCTTCCCCAAGGCGGCTCTTCACGACGGCGCTGTGCTGATATCTGACAACCGTATCGCCGCTGCCGGCTGCGTGCTTCCTCTGACCAAAAACAGCCACCTGAGCAAAGACCTGGGAACAAGACACAGGGCGGCTGTGGGCATGGCCGAAAGCACCGACGCTCTGGTGATAGTCGTTTCCGAAGAAAGCGGAGTGATCTCCGCCGCATCCGACAGTATGCTCAAGCGCTACCTGACAGAAGAATCCCTTGAAAAACTCCTTCGGGCAGAGCTGCTCAGCGACGAATCCGACAACAACAGAATTTCCAACCTTAAAAAACGGTTCAAGGTGAAAAAGAATGAATCAAGATAAATCAAGAAGCAAGCCGCTTATAATGCTGATCTCGCTGATAGTATCCATTTGCCTGTGGGCATATGTAGCATCGACGGTCAACACCCTCAGCGAAAGCGAGCTTAGAAATATCCCCATCACCTTTGTGGGTCAGGAAGAAATGCTTGACGATTATGACCTCTTCATTTCCGAAGGGGCCGACTCGACCGTTAGCCTGACCCTGTATGGCAAGCGCTCTGTTTTGGCAAAGATAAACAAAAACAACATCACTGCCCAGGTCGACCTGAGTACAGTCAAGCGCTCAGGGGATAACATCGCCCTGTCATACGAGATCATCTTCCCCGAAGGTATCGACGAAAACGAGGTCACTATCACCTACAGAGATTCCTACTACGTCTATCTGAATGTCTCTCAGCTTGAGACTAAGAATATCGAGGTCAGGGGCGTCCTTGACGTTGACTGCGAGGTGGCCGAAGGATACGTTGCCCGGGCGTTCAGCTTCCAGCCCGCCACTATCGACATCACAGGAACGTCAGAAAAGCTTGCCCTTGTGTCCCACGCGCTGGTGACTGTCAACAGGACAAATATTGACAAAACCATTACCGACGATTTTCAGGTCCAACTGGTGTCCTACGAGGGCGAGATAATTAACGACGATGGCATAACCCTTATGACCGATACTGTCACCGCCACCCTGCCTATTGCCAAGACCAAGGACGTTCCGCTGGTCATCGAGGTGATCGAAGGCGGCGGAGCTACCGGCGCAAACCTTATCCGCAATATCGATCCCTCGTCGATCACCATCTCCGGCGATGCGGAGATCGTGGACGGAGTGAGCCAGATAATCCTCGGCACTATCGACCTTGAGGAAATAACCACTACCGAAACCTTCGAGTTCCCAATAACCATCCCTAACGAGGCCGAAAACCTCAGCGGTATTGACACGGCCTTGGTCACAGTCCGCCTCAGCGGACTCGAAACCAAAACCGTCACCGCGACCCAGATCGAATTCATTAACGCCCCCACCAACCTCAAGCCCACCGCTCTTACCCAGTCGGTCAATGTGACCATCAGAGCGTCAGAAAGCTCCATCGACAGCATTACATACCATAACATTCGCCTTGTGGCCAACCTCCAGGATTACAGCGGTATTGGCAGATACGAGGTCCCGGTAAAGGTCTATATAGACGGCTATGAGGACGCAGGCGCGCTGGGAGAATACAGCATAATCGTCAACCTGATCTCCCAGACCGCGGAAGAAGACGAGTCAGACAGTCTTGTTCTGGGCGAAAACTAGCCGAACACGAAAGGATATTATCGATGCAGCAGACTGTGACTGTTAAAGAAATCAAAAGCAATGGTAATGCCGTGGTCGAAATGCAGCGTATGTCTGCCTGCGGCCACAGCTGTGAGGGCTGCGAGGGATGCGGCGCGCCCAACGTTATTCTGTCGGTTGAAGCGATCAACAAGGTCGGGGCTGTTAAGGGCGACCGCGTGATCGTTGAAAGCTCTAACAAAACCCTTTATAAAGCGGCCTTCATGGTCTACCTCCTGCCGCTGATACTGTTTTTTGTATTCTATGCCGCAGGCAGCGCCCTGACTGGCGGCGGTACCGTTGCAGGTGTCGTTGGATTCTTCATGGGCATTGGCCTGGCGATTTTGTTTAACCGCAGCTTTGCCAGCAAAGGCGGAGCGAGCTTCAATATCGTTGCCATCGAAGGAAGACGCTGATGTTTGGTTATGTCCGACCTCTCAAAGGTGAGCTTAAGGTCAGCCAGTTCGAACGATATAAGGCTATCTACTGCGGGCTGTGCAGGAGTCTGGGGAAGAACTATGGCTTTCTGTCCCGGTTTACTGTCAGCTATGACCTTACCTTTCTGGCGGCGCTGCTCATGTCCGGTGACGAAACTGTAGTCAGGGGGCGTTGTCCCGGCTGTTGCGTCAGGAAAAAGCCCATGCTCTGCGGAGACGCTCTGGACATGGCCGCCTGCAAAAACCTTGTCCTTACCTGGTTTTCTCTTAAGGACAAGCAGGCAGATGGCGGCCTGGCCGCAAAGCTCTGCTGGGGGACCCTGAGCCTGCTGCTTCGACCGGCTGTTAACAAAGCCAAAACCCGCGATCCGGATTTTTACCTTGCTGCCAGGGACCACATAAGCGCCCTGACCGAGCTTGAACGGCAGGGATGCCAGTCTATCGACAAAACTGCCCACGCCTTTGCGTCTTTGCTGGAATGTGCTGTACCCAATGACCTTCCAGAGAATGTCAGTCGACCCATGCGTGTGCTTATGTACAATATCGGCAGATTTATCTATATCGCCGACGCGGTGGACGATATTGAAGATGATCTTAGATCCGGAGCCTTCAATCCGGTGGTTGCCCGGTTCCGCCTGAAAAGCAGCGTCATTCCGGATGATGTTATGGCTCAGCTGGATGTGCTGATGGAAAACTGCGTTGATTTCTGCTCTTCGGCTGCTGTGCTGCTGGATAACGGAGCCAACGAACCGGTTATTTCAAATATTATTTATTTCGGCCTGCCTGCCGTTTGGCAGAGCATTAAAGCCGGAACCTTCAATAAACGAGCTAAACAGGAGAATTCTTAATGAGAGACCCTTACGAAGTGCTGGGCGTAAGTCCCAACGCATCCGAAGAAGAAGTTAAAAAAGCCTATCGTGAGCTTGCCCGTAAATACCATCCAGATAAATATGTGGACAACCCTCTGGCAGATCTGGCTCAGGAAAAGATGAAAGAGATCAACGAAGCCTATGACACGATCGTCAAAGGCGGCGCCAGAACAGGCAGCTCTTACAGCTCCTCGTCCACGGGCAGAAGCTACACCGGAGGCACAGCTCAATATGCTGCTATCAGATCCGCCATTAACGCGGGCAATCTTGCTTTCGCTGAGCAACAGCTTATGGCCGTGTCTAACAGGACGGCTGAATGGTATTTCCTTATGGGCAGCGTATACTACCGTAAGGGCTGGGTAGACGAAGCCAGAAAAAACTTCAACACAGCCGTTTCCATGGACCCTGCCAATATGGAATATCGCCAGGCTCTTGCCAGGGTCCAGGCCGGTAGTCAGGCTTATCGGCCCGCAGGCTACGGCGGTATGACCAGTTCCTGCGACCTTTGTTCAACTCTGCTTTGCGCCGACTGCTGCTGCGAATGCATGGGCGGCGACCTGATACCCTGCTGCTGATATGAATACCCGTGCTGTTTCGACTGTTGCGTTGGGTTCGGCCGTTTCAGCGGCGCTGATGTATGCCATGTCTTCACTGCCCACCATGCGTATCGCCCTTTTTGCCGTTCTGTCAGCCGCAGGAGCGGTGACCGTTATCCGGTGCGGCATCAAATCCGGCGCTGCCCAATACGCTGTTTCGTCGGCTCTGGCCTTTTTGCTCATACCGCAAAAAGCTGTTGCTGTGGCTTATTTTGTGTTCGTAGGTCATTATCCTCTGTGCAAAAGCCTGATCGAAAGGCTGGACAGGCTCTGGCTGGAATGGATTTTAAAAATTGCTGTGTTCAATTTCTGCTTTGGCGCCTGCTGCATTCTGGCCAGCCTTCTGCTGGACCTTACCGTTTCCGTTGGTATTCCGATATTATTTATAGGCGCTGACATTGTTTTCGTTATCTACGATATGGCGCTTACTGTGCTTATCGATTTTCTTTCAAAGAGGATCAGATTGATATAAAAGGGAAGTAGATCATTTTGATTATTAGTATGACCGGCTACGGCAGAGCCGCCGCCAAATTGTCCGGAAGAGAGATTACCGTCGAGATAAAATCAGTCAACAACAGATATCTCGATTGCGGTGTCAAGCTTCCAAGATTGTTTTCCTTTGCCGAAGAGGCTGTTAAGGCCAAAATCCAGTCTCAGGTTAACCGTGGAAAGGTGGATGTTTATATCACCATCGCCGTTGACGACGGCTCTGACGTTAAAATATCCCTCAACACCCCCGTGTTTGAAGGCTATCTCGACGTTATGCGTCAGATGGTGGGGCAGTATGGGATAAAAGACGACATTTCGGCATCTACCATGGCAAGCCTCAGCGATGTTTTTGTTGTCGAAAAGCAGGAGGCCGACGCTGATGAGGTCACGGCAGACATCATCTCTGTGGTCCAGTCAGCTCTGGACGCATTTAACGATATGCGCGCCAGAGAGGGCGCAGCGCTGAAGGCCGACATCCAGTCGAGAGCAAAAACCATCGAATCCATCGTTTCCCAGATAGAAACCAAATCTCCTGAGACTGTGGCGGCATATCGGGCAAGGTTGGAGCAAAAGCTTAAAGAAGTGCTTGAAAACCGAAGCATTGACGAAAGCAGAATAATCACCGAAGCTGCACTTTTTGCTGACAAAATAGCTGTCGACGAAGAAACTGTCCGACTCAGAAGCCACCTGTCTCAGCTGGAAACAATGCTGGAAACCGGCAGCCCTATTGGCCGCAAGCTTGATTTCCTGATGCAGGAGCTTAACCGCGAAGCCAACACCATCAGCTCCAAATGCTCTGACGCAGCTGTTGCGATGCTGGCAGTTGACCTTAAAGCAGAGCTGGAAAAAATCAGAGAACAGATCCAGAACATCGAATAAGGAGTGTGCGGAATGAGATTTATCAACATCGGCTTTGGCAACATGGTTTCGGCGGGACGCATTCTTTCCATCGTCAGCCCTGAATCCGCACCTATCAAAAGAATGATCCAGGAAGCCCGGGACAGGGGTATGCTGGTTGACGCGACCTATGGCCGCCGCACCAGAGCCGTTATCCTGATGGATACTGACCACGTTATCCTGTCGCCGGTCTCGCCGGAGACGGTCGCCAGCAGACTCAGCGAGGAGGGTGATGAACAGTGAAGGGACGTTTAGTTGTTATTTCCGGCCCCTCCGGCGTAGGCAAGGGGACTGTTGCATCGGCTCTCGAAGCAGCTGACCCCAATATCCAGATATCCGTTTCGGCCACTACCCGCAAACCCCGCCATGGAGATGTCCACGGAGTCAACTATTATTTCCTGTCCAAGGAAGAGTTTGATAAAATGGTTGAAGCCGGAGAGTTTTTAGAATACGCCGAATATGTCAACAATTGCTACGGAACCCCCGAAAAGCCTGTTCTGGAAAAACTGGATAAGGGCATAAGCGTTATCCTCGAGATAGATGTCAAGGGTGCGTTCCAGGTCAGAAAAAAATATCCCGAAGCGCTGTTGATTTTCCTGACTGCCCCGTTGGAAACTCTTGTAAAAAGGATCGAGGGCCGGGAAAAGATGGACCAGTCCGAGCTTGAAAAGCGACTGGCGACCGCCAGCTGGGAGTATCTCCAGGCTGACAAATTCGATTATGTTATCGAGAACAACGACCTTAACGAAACAGTTAACAGTGTCAGAAATATTTTGAATGTATTGTAAGGAAGGATTGATTGATTATGATGCTTTATCCCCCTATGAGTGATCTTCTTGAAAACGTCAACAGCCGTTATCTTCTGGTAAACGTTATTTCCCGCAGAGCCCGTCAGGTTTCTATCGAAGCCGAAAAGCTGGGAGAACCCCTTTCTGAAAAACCTGTCAGCATCGCAATTGGCGAAATAGCCGACGGAAGACTTACAGCCTCTTTAAAAACCGAAGAAGATTATCTTATGGAGCAGCAGTACCGGCAGGCCGCTCAGGAAGAAGCTGCTGACGAACCTTACGACGAACCTCAGGAAGAACCCGATCAGGATCTTATCCAGGTTCCCGACGAGGAGATGGAATAAAATGCCGCTGGTGGCGCGGGTAGCCGTTTCCTCTGCGACCTATGCCATTGATAAACCCTATGAATATATCGTTCCCCAGGAGCTGAGCGGAAGCGCGGTGCCTGGATGCCGGGCGCTGGTACCCTTCGGAAAAGGCAACAAAACGGCTGAAGCCATGATACTTTCGGTTTTTGACACCGATGTATCCAGAGAACTCAAAAGCCTCGACAGGGTGCTTGACAGCTCTCCTGTGATGGATGCTTCCGGCCTCAGGCTCGCCCTGTGGCTAAGGCAAAGATGCTTCTGCACCCTCTTTGACGTGATCAGGGCGATGCTCCCGGCCGGCCTTATGTATAAAACCAAAGACAGCATTTACATAGCCGCCGGGGTCGACAGGGAAACGGCATATTTGGCCGCAGGAAAGAGCAGGAAGCAAAGCTCCGTCCTTGACGTTCTGTTTGCCAACGGCGGCGAGTGTGCGTCCGATGTGCTTTTGTCAGCATTTGAGGGAAAGTTTCCCTCTGACGCGGTGAGGGAGCTTTCTAAAAAAGGTATGATCGTTACCGAAACCAGCGCTCACCGTGTAGCTGCTGACAAAACCTCCAGTATCGTCAACCTGGATATTTCTCCCGAAGAAGCGATGCTTTACGCCAATTCAAAGTCAAGATCCGCACCGATGCAGGCTTCGGTTTTGCGCACTCTTGCAGCTGTGGGCGAGTCCTCGGTCAAGGAACTGTGCTACTTCACCGGCGCGTCTACGGCCACGGTAAACAGCCTTGTAAAAAAAGGCTTTCTTGCTGTCCGTCAGGTCGAGGTTTTCCGCAGACCCGAGATATCCCCTTCGGATATTCTGGATCGCCCGGTGCTGAGCGCTGAGCAGCAGGAGGCTTACGACGGCCTGAAAGGGCTTTTGTATTCGGGAAAACCCAATGTAGCTCTGTTGTATGGAGTTACCGGCAGCGGAAAAACTCAGGTTTATATCAGCCTGATATACGACGCTTTGAGCAAAAACAAAACCGCTCTGGTGCTTGTTCCCGAGATAGCTTTGACACCTCAGCTGATGAAGCTTTTTGCGGCTCACTTTGGAGATTCCGTAGCCATTGTCCACAGCTCTCTGCGAGCCAGCGAAAGGTATGACGAATGGAAGCGTATAAAGGCCGGTGCGGCCAGGGTCGTGGTAGGGACCAGATCGGCCGTATTCTCGCCCCTGAACAATCTGGGCGTAATAATAATCGACGAGGAACACGAACAAACCTACAAATCCGAAGCTTCTCCCAGATACCATGCAAGAGACGTGGCAAAATTCAGATGCGTCAACGAAAGCGCCCTGCTTGTGCTTGGGTCAGCAACCCCGTCCGTTGAATCCATGTACAGCGCCGTCAGGGGAAGCTACAGCCTGTTCAGGCTGCGCAGCCGATATAATCTGCGTCAAATGCCAAGGGTTTTGATCGCCGACTCCAAAAAAGAGCTTTCCTGCGGAAACTTTGGTTCTGTCGGTTCAGTTTTGGCAAGCGAGATCAGCAAAAACCTTGATCGGGGCGAACAGACCATTTTGTTCCTCAATCGGCGTGGAACCAGCAGAATGGTGTTTTGCGCCAAATGCGGGTATGTTCCCCAGTGCGACCGGTGCAGCGTTAAAATGACATATCATCAGGCTAATGGCAGACTGATGTGCCACTATTGCGGCAGATCGGTCCCCATACCTGCCAACTGTCCCCAGTGCGGCGGAGCGTTCCAGCTTGCCGGGTTTGGCACCCAGCATCTTGAGGAAGAGCTGGAAGATATTTTCCCCGGAGTGCGGACGATCAGGATGGATGCGGACACAGTTTCGTCTACCAACAGCCACGAACAGATACTGAGCAGATTTGAGCAGGAGCAGATACCCATACTTATCGGCACCCAAATGGTGACTAAGGGCCTGGATTTTGAAAACGTTACCCTTGTTGGCGTGATCGATGCTGATGTTGCCCTCAATTCTTTTGGATTTCGCTCAAGCGAGCGGACCTTTGCCCAGATAACTCAGGTGGTTGGCAGGGCAGGGAGAGGCAATAAAGAGGGCAGAGCCGTGATTCAGACCATGACTCCCCAGAATTCGGTACTCAGCCTTGCGTCAGCTCAGGATTACGACGGCTTTTTTGAAGAAGAGATTCAAAATCGAGAGCTGCTTAATGCGCCGCCTTTTGCCGACCACATTGTGCTGACCTTCGCCGGAATGAACGAAAACGCTGTTGAAAATTCTGCAATGCTTGCCAGGAACGTCCTTGCCAACGCCCTGAGGACCGACAACATCCCCTGCGAGGTCATTGGCCCGGCACCGGCCCAGATCGCCAGAATCAACAACAGATTCCGCTACAGGCTGACCATTGTGGGAAAAAGCGACAAGCGGGTCAGGAATATCGTTGAGCAGCTTCTGGTCCAGCACTCAAAAAATAAAATCAACAAAGGCGTTGCAGTATTTGCCGATATAAACCCTTATGAATAACTGGAAAGGTTTGATATAAATGGCTCTTAGAAACATTCTTAAAGAGGGCGACGAAAGCCTTCTTAAAAAATCCCGTCCTATCACCCAGTTCAACGACAGACTTTTTGAACTGCTGGACGATATGAAAGAAACCATGATGGCTTCCAACGGTGTTGGCCTTGCGGCTCCCCAGGTGGGCGTACTTCGCAGAGTGGTTGTTGTGCTTGATGTTGATACAGAAGAGATCTTTGAACTTATCAACCCCGAGATTATTCTGGCCGAGGGCGAGCAGGACGGCCCTGAGGGCTGCCTGAGTCTGCCTGATACCTGGGGCCTTGTTAAGCGCCCTGACCATGTTATAGTCAAAGCTCAGGACAGAAACGGTGACGAATTCACTGTTGAAGGCTATGACCTTCTTGCCCGTGCATTCTGCCACGAATGTGACCATCTGGAGGGCGTGTTGTTCCGTCAGCACGCATATCAGTTCCTTACTCAGCAGGAGCTGGACGAATATTATGCCCAGCAGGACAGGGAGTATGACGAAGAAGTGATGGATGGGTACATGGAAGATGATCTCACCGAGGACGGAGATCTGCAATGAGAATAGTATTCATGGGTACTCCCGATTTTGCGGAAGTATGTCTGAGCCGTCTTTATGATGACGGTCACGAAATTGTAGCGGTTTATTCCAAACCGGATATGCCCAAAAATCGGGGCATGAAGCTCCAGATGACTCCGGTAAAGGAGTTTGCTCTGTCCAAAGGGATCCAGGTCATCCAGCCCGTTTCCCTTAAGGACGAATCGGTCCAGGCTCAGCTTAAGGGCTTTGAACCGGAGCTTATTGTTGTTGTGGCTTATGGAAAGCTGCTGCCAAAGGCTGTGCTTGATATCCCTCGCTATGGCTGCGTAAATGTTCATGCTTCGCTGCTGCCGGAATACCGTGGTTCTGCGCCGATTCAATGGTCGGTCATCAATGGCAACAAAATCACCGGCGTCACGACCATGATGATGGCTGAGGGCATGGATACCGGCGACATCATCGATACCATATCCACCGAGATCGGTGAAAACGAAACTTCCCAGGAGCTGTGGGACAGAATGGCCCTGCTGGGCGCTGAGCTGATTTCAAAAACTGTCAGAGATTTTGAAAACGGCAGCATCACCCTGACCCCTCAGGATGATTCCATGGCCACTCATGCCCCAATGCTTACCAAAGAGCTTTCTCCGATCGACTGGAACAGATCTGCCCGGCAGATCCACGATCAGGTAAGGGGACTCATACCCTGGCCTGTGGCTACTGCTGTTTTTGGCAATAAGAGGTTCCGTATATTTGAAACCCGGGTCCTTGACAAATCATCCCGCCACCCTGCCGGGAGCATTATTTCCGCCGGAAAAGACGGCCTTGAGATAGTCTGCGGTGATGGTCAGCTGATCCTGGTCAGAACTATCCAGGCTGACGGGGGAAAACGTATGGCCGCCGCCGATTATCTGCGGGGCCACCCAAACGATTTTTCAATAACAGACTAACAGGAGACAAAAATGCCAAATCCTCGGGAAACTGCCCTTAGCGCCCTGGTGGCCATGCGTCGCAGCGGCGCGTGGTCTGACGGCGTACTTAAGGACCTTATTAAAAGAGACGGGCTTGACCCCCGTGACGCTGCTCTCGCCACCAGAATCTGTGGCGGAGTGCTGCAAAACCTTTTGCTTTGCGATCATTATATATCTGCTTTTTGCAGCACAAGAATAGACAAATTGCAGCCCATAATCAGAGACATCCTGAGGATAGGGGTTTATCAAATCGTTTTTTTAGACCGTGTACCCCAAAGCGCCGCAGTTAACGAGGCTGTTTCATCGGCGAAAAAGCACGCAAATCCCCGGGCGGCAGGCATGGTAAACGGTGTTCTCAGATCCCTTTGCCGTAATCTTGGCAGCCTGCCCGAGCCTGATGCTGAGCATTATCTTTCTGTCAAATACAGTCATCCCCAGTGGCTTTGCGATGCCCTGTCCCAAAGTGTGGGCGCTGACCATCTGGAGCCGCTGCTGGCTGCCAACAATACTTCCCCTATGACCGTTGCCCAAATCAATACTACAAAATTCACTGCCGCCGAAGCAAAGGAGCTGCTTTCGGCCGATGGTGTTGAATATTATCCTCACAGCTGGATGGATAACTGTCTGCTGCTTAAAGATACCGGCAACATCGAGTCCCTCACCGCCTTTGAGGCTGGGGCTATAACCATTCAGGATGCCGCTGCCAAACTGGCAGTAGCCATAAGCGGAGCCAGACCCGGAGATACGGTCATCGATGGCTGCGCCGCTCCCGGTGGGAAGTCCTTTGCGGCAGCGATACAGATGGATGACAGGGGCAGGGTCATGGCCTTTGATATCCATCAGCACAAGATAAAGCTCATTTCATCCGGAGCTGAGAGGCTTGGTCTTGGTTGTATTCAGGCAGCTCAGGGCAATGGAAAGCAGCCTGACCCTGAGCTTTTTGAAACGGCGGACGTGGTCCTGGCAGATGTACCCTGCTCGGGCTTTGGCGTTATCAGGAAAAAGCCTGAAATCAGGTTTAAAAATCAGCAGGATGCTCAAAACATGCCGTCAGTCCAGCTGGATATCCTTAACGGCCTTTCAAAATGCGTCAAACCCGGTGGCGTGCTTGTGTATTCCACCTGCACTCTCCTTAATGAAGAAAACCGCCAGGTGGTAGAAGCCTTTTTAAAGGATAACGACTCTTTTATAACCGAAGCCTTTGATACTCCTGTGGGCAGGGCTGAAAACGGTATGCTTACCCTTTTGCCCCATCTTCACGATACTGACGGCTTTTTTATTTGTAAGCTGAGGAAGAAAAATGGAAACTAAGACAGATATCAAATCCCTTGATCTCCAGGAGCTGAAAGCCGCATTTGCCCAGATGGGCCAGCCGGCTTACAGAGCCGGTCAGGTATATAAATGGCTCCACAGCGCCGTGACCTCCTTTGACGAAATGAGCAACCTGCCAAAGCAGCTGCGCAGTCAGCTGGATGACACTTATTATATAAACGTTCCTGTTCCGGTCAAAAAGCAGGTATCAAAGCTGGACGGGACCATCAAATATCTTTGGCGTCTGAGGGACGATACCTATATCGAATCTGTTGTTATGAGCTATCACCATGGCAACACCATATGCATTTCGTCTCAGGTCGGTTGCCGGATGGGCTGCGCCTTCTGCGCATCTACCCTGAACGGCAAGGTTCGTGATCTGGCGCCATCGGAGATGCTTGACCAGGTCATGTTCGGTCAAAAGGATTCCGGGAAAAAGATTTCCAACATTGTCCTTATGGGTACCGGTGAGCCGCTGGATAATTATGACAACGTTATGAAATTTCTCGACCTGGTAAACAGCAGCCAGGGCATGAATATCGGTATGCGCCATATTTCCCTTTCTACCTGCGGCCTGGCTGACAGGATAGATGCCCTTGCTGAGCGTGATCTTCAGCTTACGCTTTCTGTTTCTCTCCATGCCCCTGACGACCAGATAAGGAACACTATCATGCCTGTCAACAGAGGATATAACGTCAGCCGCCTTATCGGCTCCTGCCGGAGCTACTTTGAGAAAACCGGCAGACGCATTTCCTTTGAATACGCTATGATAAAAGACGTTAACGACAGCCTTGAATGCGCGGCAAAGCTGGTTTCTTTGCTTAAAGGGATGCCGACCCATGTTAATCTTATTCCGCTTAATAATGTGGACGAAAGTCCTCTTAAGCCCAGCTCCGCTGAAACGGTCAGAGCATTTCAGCAATATCTGGAAAGTAAGGGCGTAACCGCAACGGTCAGAAGGAGCCTGGGCGGCGATATTGACGCTGCCTGCGGTCAGCTGAGAAGACGATATGGCGCCTGATATGGACGGTTTTTACTGCTAAGAAAGGATACTTTTTCTTCAAAAGTCACGGTGATGGTTATGAAAGCCTTTGGAATGTCTGATAAAGGACTGGTTCGTGCTGAGAATCAGGACGCATACAGAATCATAACTCTGTCTGATAACAGCCAGTGCTGCGTTGTTTGCGACGGCATGGGCGGCCACAACGCAGGAAATGTTGCCAGCACCTTTGCCATCGACGGATTTATTGATGCTCTGGACGCTCGACTTAAGGCGGGTGTAGACCCTCATATTGCTGTTGAGCAGGCCTGCCGCCGCGCAAACGAGATCGTTTTTGACGCAGCGGCCAGAAACCCCCTGCTTTCCGGCATGGGTACGACCCTTGTGGCGGCAGTAGTCAGCGACGATAATGTCATAATCGCCAACGTTGGTGACAGCCGCGCCTATCATATCTTTGGCGGAAACATATATCAGATCACCTGTGACCATTCCCTGGTCGCCGGATTGATCGAAAAAGGCGAGATCACGCCGGAGCAGGCAAAAACTCACCCCAGACGGAACCTTATCACCCGGGCTCTGGGAACCGAAGAAACCGTTATCTGCGACATATTTGAGATCGATCCTTACCTTGGTGGTTTCATTGTGCTGTGTTCCGACGGGCTGTCGAACCTGATTGCAGATCAGGAAATACGCCAGCTTATCAAAGGTGCCGACGAAGTCAGCTGTAAGGCGCTTATGGACCTTACCTTTGAACGGGGCGCGACGGATAATGTGACCATACTTATTATTGAACTGTGACCCGAAAGGGGGGAATCCAATGGACAAATATACAGGTATGCTGCTGGACGGCAGATACGAATTGCTTGAGCCAATAGGCTACGGCGGCATGGCGGTGGTTTATAAAGCCCGTTGTCACAGGCTCAACCGCCTTGTAGCTGTTAAAATACTTAAAGAAGAATACTCAAAAGACGCTGACTTCAAGCGCAGATTTGAAACCGAATCCAGGGCTGTTGCCATGCTGTCTCATCCAAACATCGTATCCGTTTACGATGTCAGCCGGTCCGAAGGACTGGAATATATTGTGATGGAGCTTATCGACGGAATGTCTCTTAAGGACTATATGCTCAAAAGAGGCAGATTGGGCTGGCGGGAGACGCTGCACTTTGCGACCCTTATAGCCAAAGCTCTTGAACACGCTCACAGCAGGGGAGTTATCCACCGCGATATCAAGCCCCACAATATTATGGTGCTGAGAGACGGCAGCGTTAAGGTCGCCGACTTCGGCATCGCCAGATTCACCACCTCTCAGCATACCCTTACACAGGAAGCATTGGGTTCTGTTCACTATATTTCCCCCGAACAGGCCCGGGGAAGTCAGCTGGATGCCAGGACGGATATTTATTCTCTTGGCGTTGTTATGTACGAGATGATGACCGGGCGCCTGCCTTACGACGGCGAATCTCCCGTTGCGGTGGCCATTGCTCATATTAACTCGTCTCCGATACTTCCCCATGAAATTGCCGACGACATACCTCCCGGCCTGGAATATATTGCCATGAAGGCCATGACTGCCGACCTGAGTAAACGGTATGCCTCGGCTTCGGATATGTGCGAGGACCTTGAGGCGTTCAGAAAAGATCCTGAGATACTGTTTGACCAGCCAAAGTCTCCCGAACCCAAAGTGCCTGTGGCAAAACCGGCAGAAGCTTCGACCAGGGTTCCCGATAAGTCAAAGACCGAAAGAAAAGCTCCCAGCAAAAAATCACCTTCCACAAAGCAAAAAACAGAAGGTAAGAACAAAGCCGGAGTGATCGCGGCAGTGGCCTGTATTCTGCTGTTTGCTGCCGGATTGATATATTTTCTTTGCAGCTTCCTGCTGGACGATATTTTTACCCAGAACAAAACCGTCATCGTTCCACAGTTTATTGGTGTAAACTACGACGCTATCTCCAACGATGATTATCCCGAATTCAATATCGAGCTTGAAGCGACCAAAAGCAGCGACCAGTATGTAGAAGGTGTCGTCATGAGCCAGAACCCCGAGTCGGGCAGAGAGGTCAAGTCCGGTGCCACAATTAAGCTTACTGTAAGTTCTGGCGAAAACATTGATACCATGCCGGATGTTGTCAATACTCAGCAGCAGGTGGCCATGATGACGCTGGATTCCCTGTCCGTAATGATAGATCTGGTCCTTGAGCAGGAATATTCCGACTATGTAGAGGGCTATGTTATCAGGACAGATCCCGTTGCCGACACTATTCTCCATGATGGCGACAAGATCACGCTGGTCGTAAGCCTCGGACCCAAGGAAGAAACAGTCGTTATGCCCAGCCTGATCGGACTGACCGAAAGCGAGGCCGAGCTGCTGCTTATGGATTCCGGGCTTAAGCTTGGCGAGGTAAGAGAATTTGAAAACGACGAAATGCCTGTAGGCGCGGTATACTTCCAAAGCGTTTCTCATGGCACAACTGTCGCTCCCGGCACCAGTGTAAACCTTTATATCAGCCTGGGTACCCCAGACGACGAGGACGAACAGCAGCCCGAAGAACCCGAAGAGACAGAAGAACCCGAGGAAACACGACCTCCCGAGGAAAGTCCGGAGTCGTCACCAAGCCTTTCTGTTTCGCCTTCGATAGACGCAGACATCGTGCTGCCCTCTGAGGAAGAAACTCCCGTACTCCGTGACGTTATAATCAAGCTGCCTCAGGATGTTGTCTCGGTTAAGGTCACTGTCAAGCTGAACCAGGAAACTGTTTATGAAAACGTAGTTTTGTGCGACAGCGATTTTCTTACCTGCTCCATTTCCGGTACGGGACAGCAATTTATGGACATTTACTTTGATGATATTTTAAAATACTCCGATGTGGTGGATTTCAGCTCATGATTAGTGGAAGGATCGTTAAAGCGCTGAGCGGCTTTTATTATGTACAGACAGAAAATGGCCTGATCGAATGCCGCGCCAGAGGAAAGTTCCGGCTTGAAAGCCTCTCGCCACTGGTGGGTGATATAGTCCAGATCGAACTTCAGGGCGAGGATCGGGGATACGTTATGGGCATTGACCCGCGGAAAAACTGGTTTGTCCGCCCGGCAGTAGCAAACATCGACCAGCTGGTAGTCATCGCTTCGGCAGTGATACCAATAACCGACCCATACCTTATTGACCGGGTGTCGGTCATTGCCGAGCTTAAAGATGTTGATGTGCTGATCTGCCTTAACAAGGCAGATATGGATCCGGCCGACAGGCTGTACGACATTTACTCAAAAGCCGGCTTCCGGGTGATACGCACCAGTGCGGCTACCGGCCTTGGTGTTGACGAACTGAAACAGGCGGTTGCCGGAAAGCTAAACGCCTTTACAGGGAACTCCGGCGTTGGAAAATCCAGCCTGCTCAATCGGCTCGAACCCGGGATCGACCTTAAGGTCAGCGAGGTCAGCGATAAACTTGGGCGGGGAAGACACACCACCCGCCACGTTGAGCTGATATCTCTCAGCTTTGGCGCATATGTTGCCGATACCCCCGGCTTTTCGTCCTTCGATGCCGATCAGGAGGATCCTATCCTTCCCGAAAGGCTGCCTTATGGATTTATCGATTTTGCCGATTATATTGGCAGCTGCCGATTTGTAAACTGCTCCCACACAAAGGAAAAGGGCTGCGCCATTTTGCAGGCCCTGGATGACGGAGCCATCTGCCCCAGCAGGCACGAAAGCTATGTCAGACTGAGGCAACAGGCTAACCAGATAAAGCCCTGGGAGCTTAAGCAGAACCACAATTGAACCGGTGTCCGTCTTCAACTCCTCCGCATAGTATGGTGCGGGGGAGTTTTTTATGTTTTGCAGGCATTGTGCCGCAGGGATACTTGCCATTGCTGTTGCCGCAGGGCTGCTGCTGTCTCTGTTCTTCGGAGGATATGGAACAGTCGTATTGGCAGTTATAGCGGCGGTAATTGGTCTGATTCTCCTTGGAAGATAATAAATGAAGCACAATTCCGGCATGTATGAGTAGCCCATACAAACCGGAATAGAGACTGTCAAAAAACCTCGTAGAGTTCACCGCATTAGCGGTGAAAAAATTCACATATGAAATTTCCGGCGGCGCGTACGTCGGAAATTTCTCCGCTCGGCCTTCAAACGTGCGAAAAAGGGAGCTTGCGACCTTTTGAGTGCGCTGCCGAAGGCCGCATAAACCGTGTCAAAATAGTCCGTTGGACTATTTTGGCACGCATAATTCCGGCTTGTATGAGTTCAGCCCATACAAGCCGGAATATTTACGTTTGTCCCGTAATATGCTTTACAAAAACCAAAGGAGTGGACAACATGGCTTTAAGCTTAAAAAAGCAGCATATTGAAAACTATTGTACATTACTGTCCCGCCAGATGGTGGCAGAAGAAGCCGGAGACGTTATCGTTCCCGATTCCTGGCCAGATGCCGAAACCATATGCGGAAGCGCAGGGACGGTTATCGTCAGATCCCGCGAGTGTTCTACCGGAAAGGTTAATGTAAGCGGGAGCGTTAAGGCATGGATACTTTATCAGTCGCCGGATAAGGAAATCCGGGCGATGCAAACGGTTTTGCCATATACCGTCCAGCTTGCTGACCCGAGAATTACTGATGATTCTGTGGCTATCGTCCAACCCCGGCTTGCTAATTGCGAAGGAAAGATGGTCAACTCAAGAAAGCTACAGGTCAAAGCGGCTGTATATTTAACTGTAACGGTCATGAATAAGACTGAACTGGTTTATTGCCAGAGCCTGGATAATGACAGTCAGCTTGAAATCCAATATGGTGAATATCCACTATTGCTCACAAATGCTGTAAAGGACAAGAGCTTTACAATATCCGACGAATTGCAGCTGGAAAACGGTCAGCCTGGTCTTGGTCAGCTGCTGGCTTCGTCAGTCAGCCTGAATCTGACGGACAAAAAGCTGGTTGGTACCCGGTTGGTATTTAAGGGCGAGGCCCATGCCCAGGTGGTATATCTTTCCCACGAAGGAACCGTTGAACAGGCTGGTCTTAGCCTGCCGTTTTCTCAGATCATAGATTTGGACGGGGTTGAAGAAACAGACATTCCCGAAGTGCATATGGTAATGTCTTCCTGCGAGCTGGAAATACTGGACGACTATTCCGAAAACCTGAGACGGATGGAGCTTAATATGAATGTTCTGGCTCAGGCGACGATGTCACGGCAGATGACAATTATGCCCGTTTTGGATTTTTACAGCACCGACCTCAGCTCGACTGTTGAAACAGAAGAAACCGAACTGATTTCGCTGCTGGATATTAAAAGCGTCCCTCGTTCTGCCCGTCAGACAATAGCCTGCGACACCCAGCCGGAAAAGGTGCTTGATGTTACGGTGACCATGCTCAGACAGGAAACCGAACGGGTCGGAGACGGTCTACAGACTAAGCAGGGGCTTGAAGCTGCGATCCTTTATGTTGACAGAAACGGAATGGTTAAAACTCAACGGAAAAAGTTTGATGTGACCGCTGACCTTGCGCTGGCCAATAACGCCGAAGCTGAAACGGAGTGCAGATTTATGGCTGCTCCCAATGCAGCCATCAGCGGTGATGAGATAGAGCTGAATGTTGAACTTGAGCTTGCTTATGTCTGTACTTCCGCCCAGAAAGTCCGGCTGCTTACAAATGGGGAGACAGGTGAGCCTTTAGCGAAAACGGACAGACCGTCAGCGGTGGTAATCCGTGGGAACGGCGATCTGTGGCAGCTGGCCAAAAGATACGGCGCAAGAGTGGATGAAATAAAGGCAGTTAACAATTTGACTGAGGATAATATCGATGGAAAAATGATCATCATTCCCAAACCGTCGGCTGCTTCCAGCGGTATGGTGCAGTGATAACAGGGAAAAGCAGGGAGGTATAAACGTGGCACACAGCAGACTGTACGAGGATATCGCCGAAAGGACCGGCGGGGATATTTATATTGCGGTGGTCGGTCCTGTGAGAACAGGAAAATCCACATTTATAAAACGGTTTATGGAAACAGTGGTAATTCCAAATATTGACAATGTGTATAAAAAAGAAAGAGCCAGAGATGAGCTGCCCCAAAGCGGCTCCGGCAGAACGGTTATGACAATGGAACCCAAGTTTGTGCCGGAAGAAGCCGTTACAGTAAGCTTTGGAAAAGCTAAAGCCAGGGTCCGGATGATCGACAGCGTTGGATATCTTGTGGATGGAGCCATAGGTCAAACCGAGGAGGGAGTTCCACGAATGGTCACCACCCCCTGGTTCGACCATGAGGTCACCATGTTCGAGGCGGCCGAAACCGGAACAAGAAAGGTAATCACCGACCACAGCACCGTAGGTATAGTCATAACTACCGACGGAAGTGTAACCGAGCTTCCCAGAGAAAGCTATATTGAAGCAGAAGACAGGACTATCAGCGAGCTTAAAGCGCTGGGAAAACCCTTCATGGTGCTTATCAATACCACAGACCCGGCATCTCAAAGTGCCAGAAGCCTGAAAAATGAGATAGAAAAAAAGCATGGGGTATCATGCCTTGCAGTAAACTGCCTCGAACTGACCGAAGCGGATATTCTTGACGTTTTCAGCACGATGCTTATGGAATTCCCCATGACAGAAATGCAGGTGCTTTTGCCGGACTGGGTAGATGCCATGGCTTATGACTGCCCAATGAAAACCGAGATATATAAAAAACTGCTGGATACAGCGCCGGGGATAGCAAGGTTGAAGGACGCCGAAAGAATTGTTTCCGCCATGGGAACGGTTGATTTTGTCAAATATTGCGAAATGAGCGCCACAGATCTGGCAAAGGGGATAGCGGTCATAACCATCGAACTGCCACGGCAGCTGTTTTATGAGACGCTGACCCAGCAGACCGGAGTTGCGGTGACCTGTGATGGCGACCTTATGACCATGCTGGCAGAAATGGCCCATATCAAAAAAGATTATGACAAAATTTCCGGAGCGCTGGAACAGGTCAGGGCAGTAGGCTATGGGATCGTTATGCCCGATACCGAGGAAATGACGCTTCAAACCCCGGAGATAATCAAAAGCGGCGGAAGCTACGGAGTTAAGCTTAAGGCGTCAGCCCCGTCAATACATATGATAAGAGCCGATATTGAAGCGGAGATAAGCCCCATAGTCGGCAGTGAAAAGCAGTCTCAGGAGCTGGTGAACTACCTGCTTAGCGAATTTGAAGAAGATACCGAAAAGCTTTGGCAGTCGAATATTTTTGGCAAATCACTATTTGAACTTGTAAACGAGGGCCTGAATTCAAAGCTGAAAAAGATGCCTGAGGAAGCAAGATTCAAGCTCAGAGATACCCTTTGCCGTATTATCAACGAGGGCAGCGGCGGACTGATATGTATAATACTATAGATAGCAGCAGGACCTTTCCATAAACCGGAAAGGTCCTGCAATGCTGAGTCTGTCAAAAAACCTCGTAGAGTTCGCCGTGTTAGCGGCGAAAAAATTCACATATGAAATTTCCGGCGGCGTGTACGTCGGAAATTTCACTACTCGGCCTTCAAACGTGCGAAAAAGGCCGCATGGCGGCCTTTTGAGTGCGCTGCCGAAGGCCGCAAGAACCCGTGTCTAAATAGTCCAACGGACTATTTTGACACGCTGAGCAGCAGGACCTTTCCATAAATCGGAAAGGTCCTGCAATGCTTCTTTTGCGGGTTATAGAGTTCAGGGTGTCGCCATTAGCTGAGACGGGAAATGCCGTCCTTTATGCGGCGGATGGATTCTTCCTTGCCAAGGATGGCGGCTATTTCCACAGCGCCGCCGGGAGTCATCTGCTTTCCGGAAAGAGCGACCCGGGCAGGCCAGAGAATAAGACCGTTCTTGACCCCCAGCTCTTCGATCAGGGCAAACAGAGCGCTGTGAACACCTTCCTGGGACCAGTCCTCAAGAGCTTCGAAAACGGGGAGAACTGCCTTGAGGGATTCCAGAGAATTTTCAAGGTTGGTCTTCATTTTCTTGTGGACATACATCTGGATGTCATAATCGGGAAGATCGTCAAAAAAGTCTATCCGGTCATGAATGTCGGTAAGTACCTCGCATCGGGACTGGACAAGTGCGGCGATAGCCTTAAGGTCAAGACCGGAGCGGGTAAGGCCCATATATGGCAGAGCGCGCTGATAAAACTCCTCAGCAGGCAGAGCCTTGATGTATTCGGAATTCATCCAGGTCAGCTTGGCTTTGTCGAACACGGCAGGGGATTTGGATATGCCCTTGATGTCAAAGACTTTTATAAGGCTGTCCAGGTCAAATATTTCCTGCTCGCCTCCGGGACTCCAGCCCAGCAGAGCAACATAGTTGATAACGGCTTCGGACAGATAGCCCTCGGCGATAAGGTCTTCATAGGAAGGATCCCCGTGACGCTTGGACATTTTGTGCTGGCTGTCACGCATAACAGGAGAGCAGTGAACATAGGTGGGTATATCCCAGCCAAAGGCCTGATAAAGCAGATTATATTTGGGAGCGGAAGAAAGATATTCCGAACCGCGGACAACATGGGAAATGCCCATCAGATGGTCATCAATAACGTTCGCAAAGTTGTAGGTGGGAAGGCCGTCAGATTTGATAAGAACATTATCGTCCAGAGTCTCGTTGGGTACGGTGATGTCGCCAAAAACGGCGTCAGAGAAGGTCGTAGTGCCTTCGGACGGTATTTTCTGCCTGATAACATAGGGGACCCCGGCAGCGAGTTTTTCGTCGATCTCCTGCTGAGAAAGGCGGGAGCAGAATCCGTCGTATTTGGCGGTTGGATCAGCGGCGTGAAGTTCTTCCAGACGTTCTTTGGTGCAGAAGCAGCGGTATGCTGCGCCTTTTTTGATAAGAAGCTCGGCATACTTTCCATAAATCTCGCGACGTTCGGTCTGGACATATGGCCCAACAGGCCCGCCGATATCAGGACCCTCATCGTGCTGGAGCCTGCATTCCTTCATTGTTTTGTAGATCACGTCTGTTGCGCCTTCCACAAAGCGGTCCTGGTCAGTATCTTCGATACGCAGCAGGAACTTGCCCCCAAGATTCCGTGCGATAAGGAAGGTGTAAAGGGCAGTGCGCAGATTGCCCACGTGCATATATCCGGTGGGGCTGGGAGCAAAACGGGTACGGACCTCATTCTTTGGGATCCGCGCTTCCATTTCGGCAAAGTAGTCCATGTGTTTCATCCTCCGTTTAATACTTTGGTCATACTGTTCGACGTATATTCTAGATTTTTATGCCGAGAATGTCAAGCAAAAGCAACATTAATATATTGTTGTCGATCCAAACTCCGGCGTTCAGGCCAGCGTTATCCAATATCTTTGGAAAACGGTGTGATCTTCGTCTTCTATTTCGTTTTCCAGCACGCCGCCGTTTTTGATTATGACCCGGGCCGAGGCAATGTTATCCTTTTGACAGGTCACAAGAACGCTGCTTATCCCCATGGATAAACAGCGCTGGAGAGCCAGAGCCAGCATGGAGGTACCATAACCGCGGCCGCGCATGGATGGACGGACGGAATACCCGATATGGCCGCCGGTAGCCAGAAGGCTTTCGTTAAGCTCGGGCCTTATCTGGAGCATACCAACAGGAAGATCACCGATAGTGGCGAAATATGTTATGGAAGGCATATATCCGGGCAACGGCGAGCTTTTTGCATCGGTGACCCGCTTTAGCCACATGCTGTAGCTGGTAGCGCTGTCAAATCCATAGCTCCCGGCGATTTTCGATTCGCCGAAATCAAAAAATTCTCTGCGCATATCAAGAGCAGAGCGTTGGAGCTTTGCGGATGGTAAAGTGAGCTTTAATGAATTGGACAAATTTATCCCTCCCAAAAGAAAATATAAAACCGGCGCAAGCCTGACAAAAGCCTGCGCCGGTGCATCAATTCAAAAGCGTTCAGTTTGAAAAAGAATGCGCAAGGCCAAGCCCGCCGACAGCAAAAGCTTTTGCGACGCGCTGATGTTTGCAGTAAAGCAGAGCAAAATTACGCATTATCATTCCCAAACCTCCTTTTCAGAATGTGGGTATGATACCACCGGCATGGGTATTTGTCAAGGTCAAAATACAATATGTTGTGTTCGGTTCAAAATAGGCTGGGATTTATTGACTAACTGTATGTTTTGGGATATAATAGACTAGTTTAATTGCGAGAACCGATTGCCTGCCATCCATGGCAGTAACTGACAATAAATATTACAAAGGAGCTTTCATTTATGAAAAGATATCTTGTTTTGCTTTCTCTTGTCGTCATCGCGGCAATGCTTGCCGGTTGCGGCGGAGCCTCCGAGCCAGCCGTTTCCGCCGAAGCAGCTTCTTCCGAGCCTGTTCAGGCCGCTGTTTCCGAATCCCCGGCAGAAAGCGAGCCTGCCCAGTCCAACGGCCCACTGGTCATAGGCGGTGCCGCCGACGAAGCCCAGTCTCCGGCCGCGGCTGCCGACATCAACGAGGAAGACCTTGTGGTTGTCATTAACGGTGGGGAACTCACCTTCGACATGACGATGGATTCTGTCTTTGAACTGCTTGGAACCGATTACGAATACTCCGAAGCTATCAGCTGCGCTTACGACGGCATGGACAAAACCTTTGAATACTCCGATCTGGTGATTTATTCCTGGCCAGACGGCGAAACTGATCGCGTCAGCGAATTCCTTATTTTCTCCGACGTATGCACCACCGCCCGTGGCATCACCGTAGGCTCTTCCCTGGACGATGTTATCGCGGCTTATGGTCAGGGCAGCGAGGTCGGCTCAATGATCGAATACGAAGCCCTCGGAAGACTCATTAGCTTCAGCATATCTGACGGCGCTGTTACCGATATCGACTTTATGACTGTGCAGGAAGACTGATTTTTCGAAAGGAATGCCTTAAATTCTGGGCATGAGATCAATGAAGAAGATTTTACTGCTTTTACTGGCCGCAGCAATGCTTTTGTGCCTTTGCTCCTGCGGCGACGAAACAAAGGAGAATACCGATTCTTCCAATAATTCCCAATCAGAAGCCGAATCTGCCGAACCTGTTTCCACCGAACCTCAGGTTCCTCAAACTGCTCGCACCCGCCCCCAGACCACTGACGAGCTTTATTCAAAATGGATCAGCCTTGGGGTCGTTTCCGGCGACGACAGAGCTTCCGCTGTTTCCAACAGTGAGCTGTGCCAGATACTTAACAGCATCCTGGGCTACGACAAAAGCGGTGTCCATCGTTACTATGATATTCTTCGTCAGGACGAATATTACGATGATGTTATGGCCATCGATGCAGTAGGTATCCTGACCGGTTCCGGCGGATACTACCTTCCGGAAGAACCTGTTACCCGGGAACGGGCAATGACCGCCCTTGTCAAAGCCTTTGGCCAGCTGACCGACGAAACCGGCGTTACTTCCTATTCTGACGATTCGCTTATCTCCGACTGGGCCAGAAATGCCTGCCTTCAGTTTGACCGCAATAACTGGTATGTTGGCGACGAGCTTCGCCCGGGGGACAGCATAACCCAGGGCGAGCTGCTTTGGATGATTGACAAGCTGGTCAACGACATAGTCAGCGGCGGCGACCTTTCGGGAACATACTATTCCGGCATAATGGTCACTGGCGGCACTGTCAACATCTCCGACGCTCTGATTTATGGCAACATTTATGTTCTGGCCGGCGCGGGAGAGGTAAATCTCAACATAGTCAACAGCACCATTACCGGCAATATCTATATTGGCCGCGGGACCAAAAGCATAAGCAGCGTTATGCCCGCAGTGTCCGTGACCGAAAGCTCGGTCAACGGTATATATTGCGACTATCCTTCGGCGGTTTTTATCAACGCAGATGTGGACGAAATGTATGTAAACGAAGCTGTTGAGCTTTCTTTGGGAGACAAGGCTGTGGTCAGCTTCTTTGTGGCTGATAATGTTGCTAACGTTTCCGGCCCGGGCCGCATTTCCATGGCTATTATTAACGAAAACGCCACCGGCTCCAGCTTTGCCACCGCTCCCGATGTTTATTTTGATTCTCCCGGCTGCTATTACAGCGGCCCCGAAACCGGATTCCTTGTTATCCTTGGAAAAACTTACCTTGTGGGTGACGGGGGAGAGCTTTATAAGGGATTTGTCATGGTAGGCGATGACGAATACTATTTTGATGATAACGGCGTTATGGCCACCGGTCTGGTTGAGATCGATGGGGTTGAATACCTTTTCGGCGACGACGGCGTTATGATAAGCGGCTTTAAACATGTAAATGGTAACGTCTGCTATTACGATGTCCTTGGTCAGATGCTTACGGGCCGCCAGATAATCGGCGGATATGAGTACGTCTTTGACCAGTCGGGCATACTCCAAACAGGATTGTTCCAATATGAGGGTTCCTGGTATGTATCTGACGCCAACGGTATCCTTGTCCTTAACGGGCTTGCTGAGATCGATGGAAAGATCTATGCTGCCAGCGAGGAAGGCTCGCTGCTGACCGGCATTGTAGAGTTCGACGACGAGGCTCACTGGTTCGATCCCGATACCTATGCCATGGTCACAAATACCCAGATCGACGATATGATAATCGACGAAAACGGCGTCATAACCAATTTTGACGGCGGACGGATATCCAGCGGCGATAAAGAGCTGGATGCCATGCTTGACGAGATAATTGCCGAGATCTGCTCCGACGACATGACCCTCGAAGAAAAAATGTGGGAGGTTTACGCCTGGACCAAGGTCAATATCCGCTATCGCTCGACTCCTATCGACCTTTCCCAGGGATACACTGAGGAGCTGGTCATTGAACACGGCACGAACACTCTCGAAACACGGCGAGGTGCTTGCGAGCATTTTGCCATAGTTAACGCTCTTCTGTTCAACCGGCTGGGTATCGAGACTCAGCTCATCCAGGGCTACAGGCTGTCGTTGAATTATGGCGACTGGTCTGACCATTCCTGGGTTTTGGCAAAAACCGGGGAAGGGCTGTGGTATCATTATGACGCTCTTTTCGAGTATACTAACCTTGGAGTTGACCGGGGAGCTTTTGGAAAAACCGATTCGCAAATGTCCTCTCATCACACCTGGGAGGCTGACGACTATCCGGTTTGTGACGGCGAAACCATATATTCGGAAGACTGATTTTATTGGAGGTTCGTATGTTCCTTCTTGAAAGCATTAAACGCAGCGCCCGGCTGGGAACTGATGCTGTCATATGCGGAGATTCCGTTATGAGCTATGCCAGGCTTGACGAAAGAAGCGGAGCCTTCGGGACCTATCTGCTGAGCCTTGGCGGCAACGCACCTGTGCTTATCTATGGCCATAAGGAGGCAGACTTCTTAAGCTGTATGTACGGCAGCCTCAAAGCCGGCAGAGCCTATGTGCCGATAGATATCTCCTTCCCTCATGACAGGCTCGAACAGGTCATTGACGAGGTCGGGCCCGGTGTTATAGTCGACTTTACCGGAACTATCGGCGGCGGCATCGATCCTGATGAGCTTGAGGATATTTTCCTCCGCTTCCATGGTCGTGAGCCTGATAGAACCAGCTGGGTTGGGCCGGAGGACACCTGCTATATGATTTTCACCTCCGGGTCCACAGGAAAACCCAAGGGCGTTCCTATTTGCCTGAAAAATCTTGAAAATATGTTTTCCTCAGCCCGTGTCGTCTGCGCCACCGAGGATGGGGGAGTGTGCCTCAATTCGGTTTCTTATTCCTTCGACCTTTCTGTTATTGCGGTTTGGGTCGCGGTCGGACTTGGTATGACGCTGTATACCATCGACAAAAAGACCACCGAAAACTTTAAAGAGATGTTTACCGCTTTGAAAAAGTCCGGTATCACTCTCTGGGTAACAACTCCTTCCTATGCGGAGGTATGCGTTATGAGCGACGATTTTAACGACAGCCTTCTGCCCGATGTAAAAAAATTCTTCTTCTGCGGTGAGATCCTTACTAACAAGCTTGCCGCTGCTTTGCTGGAAAGATTTCCTGAGGCCACCGTACTCAATACCTATGGCCCAACAGAGGCCACAGTGTTTGTTACCTCTGTTGAGGTTTCCAGGCAGATGGCCCAGTCTGACGAACCGTTGCCTGTTGGTCGCTTTTTTAAATCCATAACCCCCAGAATAGTTGACGAAAACGGTAATTGCGTTCCCAATGGTGAAAAGGGCCAGCTTCAGCTTATTGGCGACAGCGTGTCTCCGGGATATTTTGGCAGACCTGATCTTAACGAAAAGGCGTTTTTTGATATTGAGCTTGACGGCCGCCTCACAAGAGGCTACAATACCGGCGATATCTGCTATATGGTGGGTGATATGCTCCACTATTGCGGACGCAACGATTTGCAGATCAAGCTTAATGGGTTCAGGATCGAGATAGAAGACATCGAAAAAAACCTTATGAAGCTGCCTTCGGTAAAACGTGCGGCGGTTTGCCCGGTTTATGTGGACGGCAAGGTCGACAGTCTGGTGGCCTTTATCCTGCCTCAGGGCGAAAGCGAGCTGCCAAAGCTGAAACGCATCAACGCCATAAAGGCTCAGCTTGGTCAGCTGGTCCCGGCATATATGATACCCAGAAAATTTGTTATTAAGGATTCATTCCCCACCAATGCCAATGGCAAGGTGGATAAAAAGACGCTTTTGGCGTCGCTGTAAACGGAGTAATAAATGATACCATACGAGGGTTTGCTGTTCTTTTATATTCTGGCGGCAGTGCTGCTGGTTTCTGCTGTTTTGGGCTTTGTGGGCAGGGGCCTTAAGCTTTGGGGCATGATATCGACCCTGCTTATGCTGCTTCTGATTTTCCAGGGCCAGCAGCTATGGCTGCTGGTGGGCTTTACGGTTTTTGAAATGGCGGTTCTGTTTATATATTCCGCCTTGAGAAAACGGGGCCAAAGCCCTACTCTTTGCTGGATATTTGTGTTCCTTGCGGCCGCGCCGCTGCTGGTGTCAAAGCTCAGCGGTCTGCTGACCGGAAATGCTGTTGGATTTTTGGGCATATCCTATCTGACATTCAAGGCAGTGCAGATCGTGGTCGAAACCTATGACGGACTGATAGATAAGCTTTCGCCCCTGGATACCCTGTATTTTCTGCTGTTTTTTCCCACCATTTCATCCGGCCCTATTGACAGATCCCGCAGGTTCTGCGGCGATATCAACGCTGGACTGACCGGGCAGCAGTATGCCCAGCTGTTCAAACAGGGCGTCTGGAAGCTTATGACCGGCGTTTTCTATGGCCTTGTGGTCAGCAACCTTATAAGCACCTTCTGGATGTCCCGCATCCCGGAAACCGGGTTTTTCAACCATTGGCAGTATATGTACTGCTACACCTTTTACCTGTTTTTCAACTTTGCCGGCTATAGCCGAATGGCCATAGGCGCAGGGTATATCATGGGTGTTAAGGTCCCCGAAAACTTCAATATGCCCTTTGTCAGCAAGGACCTTAAGGACTTCTGGTCCAGGTGGCACATCAGTCTGTCGACCTGGTTTCGGGACTTTATTTACACAAGGTTTGCTGCCATAAGCCTTAGAAATAAGTGGTTCAAAAATGTGTATATGGGAAGCTACATAGGCTATATCATCACCATGACTGTTATGGGGTTCTGGCATGGCTTCGAGCTTCACTATATTGTTTATGGCATCTATCACGGCCTTCTTATGTGCGCAAATGATGTGATCGAACACAAATGGAAGGGATATAAAAAACTGAGAAGGAAGGATAAGGCGTGGCCAGTTATGGCGCTTATCACTTTCCATCTTATCAGCTTTGGTATGCTCATTTTCTCGGGCAGATTATTCTAGGAGGAACTTGCTATGAAAGATACTTTGAAAGAGCTTATTGCCGACGTTTCCGGCTTTGACCCCGAAGATATAACCGACGATATTGATTTCTTTGAAGAAGGAATACTGGATTCCTTCGGCGTTGTTCATCTGCTTATCAAGATCGAAGAAACCTTTGGCAAGAAGATAAACATTGCCGAAATCGTCCGGGACGATATCAACACTATGGACAAGCTTGTTATCATGGTTGAAAACGTGTGATGAAAAGAACCATATTATCAGCCCTTTGCGCAGCCTTATGTGCCGTGCTGCTGACAGCGGCTGTTTTGGCTGGCAGCCGGGCCATGGTCCCGGATTATAAAAGCCAGACCGGGTATGAATATACCTCTGAAAAGGTGAAGGGTCAGGCCATTATCCAAAGCGCCGCTGCCCAGGATGATACTGTTTTTCTCTTCGGCTCATCAGAACTCAGCACAACTATGATAAGCTCCCACCCGGCGAATTTCTTTACCCAATACGATTTTGGCTTTGATGTATGTACTGTGGGGCGCGGCTCCAGCCAGAGCCTTATCCATGCCCTTATTCTGGCCGGCAACGGGGAAAGTCTGCGAGGTAAAAAAATCGTATTTATGATATCGCCTCAGCATTTTGTTGAAGACGGTATCGCGTCGGATATGTTTGTGGCAAACTTTTCTCAGCAGCAATATCTCGAAGCCATGATGTCAGACCGGATCGACCCGGAAATCAGGCTTTATCTTTCCTCCCGGGTCAGCGACTGCTTTGACCGTTACGAGCTTGAATACGGTGACCCGGGCTTCCAGTCCTCCCGTCGGCTTGCAGGTCAGATGCTGGCTGGGGGCGGTATTGCCTATAACCTTATGAAACCGTACTACTCCCTGGAAGGCCTTTTGCTCCAAATCAGAGATAACGTTTCGGCAGCCAGAGCTGTCAGCGGTTTTGATGACATTAAAGGCAGTGTAGTCGATGACTTCGACTGGGAAACCTGTCGTCAGCAGATGATAGGTCTGGGCGCCAGGGAATCCGACAACAATGATTTCGGAATACTTAACGATTACTACGATACCAATATCGGGCGAAAGCTTATCCGTATGGAAAACAAGGATTCCGATTTGTCCTATTCCCAGTCTGTGGAATATGACGATCTCGAAATACTTATCCAGCTGTGCGACACCTTTGAGATAGATGCCCTGTTTATCCATACGCCGCTCCATGGCTCCTGGAGCGATTATTGCGGCTTTACCGCTGACAAAAGGCAGGAGTATTACGATAACGTCCGGGCCATTCTTGACGGGCATGGCTGCAATTATCTTGACCTGACCTCCAAAGAATACGACAGCTATTACCTTTGCGATGTTATGCATATAGGCTGGCTGGGATGGGTGGATATAAATGAAGCGATTTGTAACTTTTATTACGAAAACCAGTGATTATTTTGCTGCCCACAGCTGGAGCAGGATCCTGTTTTATTCCTTTGTGCTGCTGGCGTTGATCGCCATGTTTGCTCTGGTGGAGCAGACGGAAGTGGCCTTTGTTTATAACGCGTTTTAAAAACAACAGGCTGTAGAAAAGTCGGGTTAGACTTTCTACAGCCTGTTGTTATTTACGCTGGATATTACTTTTTAAAGCCGTCTTTCAGCGAGACGCTGCGGTTGAACACCAGATGTTCAGCAGTGGAGTCTACGCTGTCTATGCAGAAATAGCCATGGCGCATGAACTGATAGGATGCGGGAGCAACAGCGCCCTTGACGCTGCTTTCGATCTTGCAGCCTGTCAGGACCTTGAGGGAGTCGGGGTCGATGAAGTTTACGAAATCGACCTTGTTGCCGTCTTCGTCAACATGGTCATCAGGGTCAGGCACAGTGAACAGATTGCTGTAAAGCCTTACCTCGCAATCAATAGCGTCAGCTGCGTTGACAAAGTGGATGGTACCCTTTATCTTTCTGCCGTCGGCGGGATTCCCGCCCCTGGACTGAGGATCATACTCGGCATAAACCTCGGTCACAACGCCGTTTTCGTCCTTCTTGCAGCCGGTGCATTTGACGATATATGCACCCTTGAGACGGACCTCATTGCCGGGGAACAGCCGGAAGTATTTCTTTGCAGGCTCTTCCATAAAGTCCTCACGTTCGATCCACAGCTCTTTGGAGAAGGTGACTACACGGGTACCTGCGGATTCGTCTTCGGGGTTGTTCTCGACCATAAAATCCTCAGTCTGGCCTTCGGGATAATTGGTTATTATCAGCTTAAGGGGATCGATAACTCCCATGACCCGGTTGGCGGTGGCGTTAAGGTCTTCCCGCAGACAATGTTCAAGGAACGAGTATTCAACAGTGCTGTCGTTTTTGGCAACACCTATGCGGTCGCAGAAGTTTCGTATGGATGCGGGAGTATAGCCGCGGCGGCGAAGACCGCACAGTGTGGGCATACGGGGATCGTCCCAGCCCGAAACATAGCCTTCTTCAACCATTCGGCGGAGCATACGCTTGGACATAACGGTGTAATTGATGCCAAGACGGGCAAACTCGATCTGGCGGGGGGATGAAGGAACGGAAACGTTTTCGATGACCCAGTTGTAAAGAGGGCGGTGGTCTTCATATTCCAGAGAGCAGAGGGAATGGGTTATGCCCTCAAGAGCGTCCTGGATAGGATGAGCAAAATCATACATCGGGTATACGCACCATTTGGTACCCTGGCGATGATGCTCAACATAGCGGATGCGATAGATAACAGGGTCGCGCATATTGAAGTTGCCGGATGCAAGATCGATCTTGGCCCGAAGAGTGTGACTGCCCTCGGGGAACTCGCCGTTTTTCATCCGCTGGAAAAGGTCAAGGCTCTCTTCAATAGGGCGGTCCCGCCAGGGGCTGACAGCGGGCTTACCCACATCGCCGCGGTTGGCTTTAAATTCCTCGGGAGTCAGCTGACAAACATAAGCAAGACCTTTTTTGATAAGCTCAACTGCATATTCATAGGTTTCGGGAAAATAGTCAGATCCGTAGAAAAAGCGATCGCCCCAGTCGAAACCAAGCCAGTGGATGTCTTCCTTGATGGCGTCAACATATTCGGTGTCTTCCCTGGCGGGGTTGGTGTCGTCCATACGGAGATTGCAAATTCCGCCATACTTTTCGGCCGTGCCAAAGTCGATGCAAAGAGCCTTGCAGTGACCTATGTGGAGATAACCGTTAGGCTCCGGGGGAAAACGGGTGTGGACCTGCATACCTTCGCAGCGGCCGCCGGGAGCCATATCCTGCTCAACAAAAGTGTGAATAAAATTCTTTGGAGATTCGTTTAAAATGACTTCGTCTGCCATCGATATATCTGCTCCTTAATCAAGTTTTCATTTGTTATTTTCTCAAAAACTTATTATATACTATATGTCCCCAATTGGCAAATAAAAAAACAATGTGTTAAATATTAAAATTATACTTTAAAAATCTGCTCTTTTATATTAGAATATCTTAAGAAGACAGAAGGGGGATGAAACCGATGCCAGCTTATAAACGTGTTTTGCTTAAAATAAGCGGTGAAGCTCTTGCCGGAGGCAGGGAAAGCGGGCTGGATTTTGATTTTATTGGAAGCGTCAGTGATGTTGTCAAAAAATGCGTTGACGCAGGAGTTCAGGTAGGTATCGTTGTTGGAGGCGGAAACTTCTGGCGTGGCCTTAAGCAGGGGGTCGGCATGACCGACAGGACCCGGGCCGACCATATGGGAATGCTCGCCACCACTCTTAACTGCCTGGCAGTTGCCGACAGCCTCGAACAGCGGGGCGTTGAGGTCAGAGTCCAGACCGCTATCGAAATGAGGGCTATTGCAGAACCCTATATCCGCAACAAGGCCATCAGGCATTTTGAAAAGGGGAGAGTTGTTATCTTCGGCTGTGGCACCGGCAATCCCTTCTTTTCAACCGATACCGGGGCCGTTCTCAGAGCTGCCGAGATCGAAGCCGACGTTATCCTGCTTGCCAAAAATATCGACGGAGTATACGATGCTGACCCGGCCAAGGATTCTAACGCCAAACGGTTCGACTGCATAACCTACGACGATGTTTTGGCCAGGCACCTTGGCGTTATGGATTCGACCGCTACATCGCTTTCCATGGATAACCACATACCTATTATCGTTTTTGCCCTTAAGGACCCTGAAAACATTTTCAAAGCCGTTATGGGCGAAAAGATCGGCACTATAGTTAAGGAGGAAATATAAATGTCAGATTACAAAGAATACACTTCCCGGATGGATAAGACCCTTGAGGTCCTGGGCCAGCAGTTTGCGGCCGTCAGAGCAGGCAGAGCGAATGCCGCCGTTCTTGACCGTATCACCGTTGAATACTATGGTGTTGATACTCCGCTGAACCAGATCGGCACCATTGCATCCCCCGACCCCAGGACCCTCACCATTCAGCCCTGGGATACTACCTTGCTTAAGAGCATCGAAAAAGCTATCCAGGCTTCCGATCTGGGCATCAATCCTCAAAACGACGGCCGCGTGATCCGTCTTGCTTTCCCTCAGCTGACCGAGGAACGCCGCAAAGACCTGACCAAGCAGGTCAAAAAATATGGCGAAGAAGGCAAGGTTGCCATCCGCAACATCCGCCGCGATGCTATCGAGCGTTATAAGGCCGATAAGAAAAAATCCGTCATTACCGAAGACGACCTGAAACGCATCGAAAAAGAGCTTCAGGACATCACCGATAAATACATCAAAGATATCGACGCCCTTTGTGCCAAAAAAGAAAAGGAACTGATGGAGATCTGATCTCTCCGTCATCCCTCAGGTCAAGGCAGCGGTCCGGCCCGGAGCTTGATCCGGGTCCCGGACCAGCCGCCTTGGCATTTGCGCTATTTTGCGCATGAAATACCAAAACTCCGGGAGCCGCTTATGCAGCTGTTTAAAAAGAACAAATCAAAGGCAAAGTACGATCCAAACGCTTTGCCTCAGCATATTGCCATCATTATGGACGGCAATGGCCGATGGGCCCAGAAAAGGGGCTTGCCCAGAACCGCCGGTCATGCCGCCGGGGCTGAAACCTTCAGGACTATCGCCACATATTTGAAGGATATTGGCGTAAAATATATGACTGTTTATGCGTTTTCGACTGAAAATTGGAAACGCTCTCAGGAAGAGGTTTCGGCGATCATGGGTCTGCTGGAAAACTACCTCTATGAAGCAATGGAAAAAATGGAAAAAGACAATATCAACCTGACATTTTTTGGCGATTTGTCGCCCCTTTCGCCAAAGCTTCGTGAACTTATCCACCGAACCAACGAAATATCTGCCAGGATCAACGGATTTAAGGTCAATGTCTGCCTCAATTACGGCGGGCGTGACGAAATAGTACGGGCAGCAAGAGATTATATGCTCTGCGGCGGTAAGCCCGAGGACCTGACCGAAGAAGAGTTTTCGAAGCATCTTTACTCGGCCGGCGTGCCTGACCCCGAACTGATCATCCGGCCGGGCGGGGAATTCCGGGTAAGCAATTTTCTCCTGTGGCAGTGCGCTTATTCCGAAATGTATTTTACCGACCTTTATTGGCCAGACTTTACCGGAGCTGATATTGACGAGGCTATCGAATGGTATCAGGGCAGATCCCGGAGATTCGGAGGCGTAAAATGAAATCAAGACTTATTGTAGCCTGCGTGTGTATTCCTCTGCTGCTTGTAGCCATTTATGCTTTGCCCCTTTGGGTGACTGTGCTTCTGGTCGCCCTTGTGTGTGCGATCTCCACATATGAGCTTATGAACTGCATTGGCGCAGCCAAAAACCTGAGGATACTTGTCTACTGTATGGCGACCAGCTTTTTCATACCCTTCTGGTGCTGGATGGGTAGTCCGTCAACTGTGGGCATCTGGGTCATATTCGCCCTGTTCCTTTTGCTCTTTATGGAAGCGATTTTTTCAAAAAAATCAGTAAACTTTGAGCTGATATCCCAGTCCATGTTTTGCGGACTGCTGATACCTTATTTTTTTGCGGCCTTTGTCCGGCTTCGGATCGCTGACAATGGTCAGATGCTTATTCTGCTTCCTCTGGTAATAGCCTTTGTGGCCGATGCAGCTGCCCTTTTTGCCGGGATGCTGTTCGGAAAACATAAGCTGTCGCCAACCATCAGCCCCAAGAAAACGGTCGAAGGCGCTGTGGGCGGTATTATTGGGGGAGTGCTGAGCTGCGTGATCTACGCCCTTGCGGCCAGAGCGATTTGGGGACTGAACACTAGCTTGCTCGCCTTTGTCGTTTATGGCGTTGCCGGTTCTGTGATCTCGGTTATTGGCGACCTGTCCTTTTCCCTTATCAAGAGAGAATATGGTATCAAAGATTATGGCAGCCTGCTGCCCGGACACGGCGGCTTGCTGGACAGATTCGACAGCGTGGTATTCACAGCTCCTCTGGTCGAGATATTGCTGGCCCTGCTGCCTGCGGTGATTTGAAATGAATTACGAAAGAAATATTAGCCTGCTGGGGTCCACCGGCTCTATTGGCCGCCAGTCTCTTGAGGTGATGGAAAGCCTTGGCTTTCGATGCTGCGCCCTGACAGCGAATTCAAATGTCGACCTCCTTGAAGACCAGTGTCGCCGATTTAAGCCGGAGCTTGCGGTGATGTTTTCTCAGAAGGCTGCATATGATTTAAAAATCAGATTGGCCGATACTCCGGTCAGGGTCCTGTCTGGAATTGACGGACTGGTGGAAGCTGCCTGTATCCCACGGGCTGACACGGTCATTACAGCGGTTTCCGGTATGATCGGGCTTAAGCCTACTCTGGCCGCCATCGAACAGCATAAGCGTATAGCTCTCGCAAATAAAGAAACTCTTGTTTGTGCCGGTCAACTGGTTATGGAAAAAGCAGGGGAGAATAATGTTCAGATACTCCCTGTTGACTCCGAACATTCAGCCCTGTTCCAAAGTCTCCATTCCGGCACTGGCACAGAGGTGGAAAAACTTATTATCACCGCCTCTGGAGGTCCGTTTTTTGGATGGAACAGTAGGGAACTGGAAAACGTGACTGTGGACATGGCATTAAAACACCCAAACTGGAGCATGGGGCGAAAAATCACTGTGGACTCTGCCACCATGATGAATAAGGGACTCGAGGTGATCGAAGCCATGTGCCTGTTTGACGTACCGCTGGACAAAATAGAGATAGCAGTTCACCGTCAGAGTATAGTCCATTCTCTGGTAGAGTTTGTCGACGGCTCAGTTATTGCCCAGATGGGTTCGGCTGATATGCGACTTCCTATTCAATATGCCCTGACTTACCCTCGACGTACCGTCGGTCCGGCCAAAAAGCTCGACCTTTTTTCCTGCGGTGAGCTGACGTTCCAGCGGCCTGACCCCGAAACCTTTACCTGCCTTGCGGCTGCGCTGGATGCTGCCCGTTGTGGCGGTACTGCCTGCGCCGCTATGAACGGTGCCGACGAGATTGCCGTCGCCGCGTTTTTGGATGGACGGATCGGTTTCAATGATATCGGGAGACTTGTGACCAGAGCCATGGAAAACGACGCTTATATCCAGTCTCCCAGTCTCGATCAGATACTCGAAGCCGACAGAGAAGCGAGGGCTTTTGTTGCGGACAATATCAAATAAGGAAAGCTTCTGCAATGTATATTATTTTTTCCATCATAATTTTTGGATTGCTTATTGCTATCCACGAATTTGGACACTTTATCGCCGCTAAGGCTCTCGGGGTCCAGGTCAACGAGTTTTCTTTGGGCATGGGTCCTGCAATTTATCAAAATACCGGCCACGAAACCGTCTTTTCCATACGTGTGCTGCCTGTGGGTGGCTTTTGCGCCATGGAAGGGGAAGACGAAAACTCCGATAATCCAAGAGCGTTTTCCTCCCAAAGGCCATGGAAACGGGCAGTTATTCTTGTGGCCGGAGCGTTTATGAATTTCCTTATGGGTTTCCTGATGGTATGCATCATCCTTACCCAGAGCAGTCAGTTTGTGACCAGGACCGTTGACAGCTTTATGGGAGATGTTGAATACTCCGGGCAGTACGGTATCCAGGTGGGAGACACAATAATCAGCATCGACGGCGAGCATATCTGGACCAACAGTGATCTTGGCCTGGTAATGTCCAGAACCGATAGCGACTACCATAATGTTACCGTCCTGAGGGATGGCAAAAGAGTAGAGCTTAAAAACCTTCATATTTATAAGCAGCTGTTTGACTATAACGGTCAGCAGTTGAGCTTATACGGTATGAACATGAGGGTCGAGCAGAAAACCGGCGCCAACATTTTCAAATACGCCTGGCTCAACTGTATGGACTTTGTCAAAATGGTCAGGCTGGGTCTGATGGATCTTATCTCCGGGTCAGCCGGGTTAAACGATATGTCCGGCGTTGTTGGCATTGTCGGTACTATGAACGAGGTGGGTACCAAATCGGCCACAACGGCCACAGGTTTTATCAACGTGACCTATCTTGGCGGCTTTATTGCCGTTAACCTGGCGGTCATGAATATGCTGCCGCTGCCGGCATTGGACGGCGGACGGGTGTTTTGCCTTGTTATAACCGCCATTATCGAATCCGTCACCCGTCGCAAGCTTGACCCCAGGTACGAAGGATATATCCACATGGCCGGGCTGGTGCTGCTGATGGGCCTGATGGTGCTGGTTGCGGCAAACGACATATTGAAGCTGATAGGAGTTAAATAATGACCAGGCAGATAAAGGTTGGAAAAGTTCTGATCGGCGGCGGATCGCCGGTTTCCATACAGTCTATGACCAATACGCCCACCGACAATGCTGAAAAAACTGTTGCCCAGATCCGGCAGCTTGAACAGGCCGGATGCGAGATAGTGAGACTCGCTGTTCCAGATATGAGGGCGGCAGACGCATTGGGCGATATTCGGGCTATGACGGATATGCCCCTGGTAGCGGATATCCACTTTGACCACAGGCTGGCCCTGAAGGCGGTGGAAAACGGTATCGATAAGATCCGGATAAATCCCGGAAATATCGGCGATGACGGTAAGGTCAGGGAGGTCGCTCACGCCTGCATGGAAAAGGGTATCCCCATCCGTATAGGAGTCAATGCAGGCTCTTTGGAAAAAGACCTTTTGGCTAAATATAACGGCCCTACTGCTCAGGCCATGGTCGAAAGCGCGTTTCGGCATATTGAGTTGCTTGAAAATCAGGGTTTTTATGATATTTGTGTTTCTTTGAAAGCCTCCTCGGTCCCTCTGACCATAGAAGCATACAGGCTTATGAACAGCAAAAGCGATCTCCCCCTGCATCTGGGGGTAACAGAAGCCGGAACCGAAGAAATGGGGATAGTAAAATCCGCCATGGGTATAGGCGGTTTGCTCTGCCTCGGCATTGGAGACACTATGAGAGTTTCGCTTTCTGAGGACCCGGTCAGGGAAGTGGCAGCCGCAAAACGGATCCTTTCCGCTGCCGGTTTGCGCCGTTTTGGTCCCGAAGTTATTTCCTGCCCTACCTGCGGAAGGACCAGAATCGACCTGTTTTCCCTGGCAAAGGATGTCCAGCAGCGTCTGGAGGGCATTACTCAGCCGTTGACCGTTGCGGTCATGGGCTGCGTTGTCAACGGACCGGGGGAGGCATCCCGGGCCGATGTAGGTATCGCCGGAGGAGACGGCATGGGAGCCGTATTCGCCGGCGGCAAGCTGCTTCGCACCGTACCTCAGGAAGCCCTGGCCGACGAACTGATGAAAGAAATACATAAGATGATCGGTGATAGTAATGAGTAACACCCCACAATTTCTGGCGCTGTTTTCTGAATACAAGCCGTCCGAAGAAATAAAGCTTCTTCTGGACGGCTGTGTTATTCGCGCGGCAACCATCGATACCACCAGACGGCGTATAAGCGCCGTCATCGACCTTAATAATTACATATCTCCGGATATGCTCAACACTTTAAAGAAGCAGCTGGAAAAGCTGTATGGCCTGAAAAAGCTGGTGCTGGAACCCAAATATCCCCTGAGCCTGTTCTCGTCAGCAGTCCCCGAGCTTAAAGAATCGATAATCGACGTGTGTCCGGCGGCAGTTTCGTCCCTGACGGAGTCTGTCTGGGAGCTGGATAACAGCTCTGTGACCATCCGTCTGAAAAACAACGGTGCCGAGCAGATAAAGAGCAACCTCAGACCCGCAGCCGAAAGGACATTGGAGCTTTTTGACCAAAAGCTCAGCTTCCAGGTCATACCCGGTCAGGAGCTGACTGACGAAATGGTAGCCCAGGCGGCCCAGCAGCTTAAGCAAAAGGCTATGGCCGAAACTAAGGCCGCCAAAAGCAGCGAGTCCTCACCGGTGATTTTTGGCAAGCCCATTAAGGGCGATCCCGTGACTATAGACCAGATCAGCTTTGACCTGTCTACAGTCATTTTTGAGGGGAAGGTATTTGCTGTTGAACATCGCGAAACACGAAATAACGGCGCTTATGTAATATCCTTTTCCGTAATGGACGATACCGGCGGTATTAAGGTCACAAAATTTATGAGTGAGGGCTTTAAGCCGATTATTGACGGAATAGCTATGGGAATGTGGGTCAAAATACTTGGCCGAGTATCCTCAGACAGATATACCGAGGAAATTATAATCGAACCCAAAAGTATCGAAAAAGCAAGCCACAGCCAGCGTATGGATAACTGCCAGGTCAAACGGGTGGAGCTTCATATGCATACTAAAATGTCTGCCAAAGACGCCTTGACCGATTTGGGAGAAATAGTCAAGCGTGCAGCCAAATGGGGCCATAAGGCCATCGCCCTTACTGACCACGGCGTTGTCCACTCCTTCCCGGATGCATATAAAGCAGGCAAGAAAAACGGGATCAAGGTCCTGCTGGGCTGCGAGGGATATTTTGTCGACGATGTTACCGACAGAAGCCCACAAAAACGGAGCGCTGTTATGGGTCGTGGGGATTTTTCGCTGGACGACGAATACGTCGCCTTCGACCTGGAAACCACAGGATTGGACCCCCATAAGGACTGCATTACCGAGATCGGTGCTGTTCGATGCAAAAACGGAGAGATCATAGACCAGTTTCAAACCTTTGTTTCCATCGACAGAAAGCTTGATCAGAAAATAATCGAGCTTACTGGCATAACCGACGAAATGCTTGTGGGCGCACCGTCTCTTAACGATGCTCTGTTCGCGTTTATCAACTTCTGCGGCAAAACTCCTCTGGCTGCCCACAATGCTCAGTTTGATGTGAGCTTTATTAAAAACGGCTGCGAAAAATGCGCCATTAATTATGACATAACCGCGGTAGATACTCTGGTTTTGGCCCAAAGGCTTATGCCGGATCTGGTCAAGCATAAGCTGAACACCGTAGCCGACACTCTTGCGCTGCCTGCCTTTAACCATCACCGTGCCGTCGACGATGCAAGGACCGTAGCTTATATGCTCCAGCCTTTTTTTGAAATGCTGAAACGAAAGGGAGTCAGTCGGCTCAGCCAGATAGACAGCGCCCTTGCTGATGTGGTTATCAGCGATAAGATGCAAAAGCAGTCGGCAAAGCATATTATTCTCATAGCCAAAAACCAGACCGGACTTAGAAACCTGTACAAGATCGTTACTCTTGGGCATCTGAAATTCTTTTACAGAAAACCGAGGATACCCAAATCTGTCCTCGACAGAAACCGTGAAGGACTTATTGTCGGTTCTGCCTGCGAAAGCGGCGAACTGTTCTCGGCAATGGTCAACGGGGCTTCTCAGCAGGAGCTTGAACGTATTGCGTCATATTACGACTTTCTTGAGATCCAGCCCATATGCAACAATATGTTCCTTATAAACGAAGGCAAGGCCGAGAACGAAGAACAGCTGAGAGACTTTAACCGACGTATTGCAGACCTGGCGGACAAGCTCGGTAAGCCTCTGGTAGCCACCGGCGACGTGCATTTTCTTGACCCCGGCGACGAGATCTATCGGCGGGTGCTGCTTGCATCAAACGGATTTTCAGATGCTGACAAGAGCCTGCCCATATATTTCCGCACAACTCAGGAAATGCTTGACGAATTTGCCTACCTTGGGGAAGATAAGGCCATGGAGGCTGTTGTTACCAACCCGAATCTCATAGCAGATATGTGCGAAACCGTTGAGCCGTTGCCGCAAAAGCTGTTCGCACCCAAAATCGAAAACTCAGTGGAAGACCTTAAAGCGCTGGTATACGGAAAAATGCACAGACTTTACGGCGATGATCCTCCGGAAATAATCACTACCAGGATCGAAACCGAGCTGGGCGACATTATCGGCAGAAACTATGACGTTATTTACATGAGCGCCCAAAAGCTTGTGGCAAAGTCGAATTCTGACGGTTATCTTGTTGGCTCCCGTGGTTCCGTCGGCTCGTCCATGGTCGCGTATATGTCCGGCATAACCGAGGTCAATTCTCTGCCGCCCCATTACCGCTGCCCAAACTGTAAAAACTCGGATTTCGATGTACCAAAGGGTTATGCCTGCGGCGTTGATTTGCCGCCTGAAAAATGCCCCATCTGCGGAGCAGATTATGAAAAAGACGGCTTTGATATCCCCTTTGAGACTTTTCTTGGCTTTGGGGGAGCAAAGGTTCCGGATATCGACCTTAACTTTTCTGGAGAATATCAGCCAAAGGCCCATGCCTATACCGAAGAACTGTTTGGCGAAACTCATGTTTTCAGAGCCGGTACTATCGGTACCGTCGCCGAAAAGACCGCCTATGTTTATGCCCAGAAATATGCCGAAGAGCGGAATATGGACGTGACCAAGACAGAAACGACCCGGCTCAGCCTTGGCTGCGTAGGGGTTAAGCGTACCACCGGACAGCATCCCGGCGGCATGGTCGTTATTCCCCGCAACAAGGAGATTTACGATTTCTGCCCGGCTCAGCATCCTGCGGACTCGGTCAGCAGCGATATCGTCACCACGCATTTTGAATATCATGCCATGGAGGACAACCTTTTAAAGCTGGATATTCTCGGCCATGATGACCCGACAATGATAAGAATGCTGGGGGACCTGACCGGTATCGACGCTACGAAGATACCTCTGGACGACCCCGACACCATGAGCATCTTTACATCATCAAAGGTTTTAGGCTTCGAAAACGACAAGCTTCTTGGGCCGACCGGTGCCGTTGCCATACCGGAGTTTGGTACATCCTTTGTTCGCGGTATGCTGCTGGATACAATGCCTGATAAGTTCGATACGCTGGTTAAAATATCCGGATTTTCCCACGGAACTGCTGTCTGGCTCGGGAACAACAAGGACCTCATTTCCTCCGGCACTGCAACAGTTGACGAGGTCATTGCCTGCCGTGACGATATTATGCTTTATCTCATATCCATGGGCATGGACGAAATGAAGGCATTTAAGATAATGGAAGCCGTTCGTAAGGGCAAGGGCCTGACATCGGATTGGGAAGAGGACATGCGGGCTATCAACGTACCCGAATGGTATATCACCTCCTGCAACACCATGCAATATCTGTTTCCCAAGGCTCACGCCGTAGCCTATGTTGTTATGGCGTTCCGCATTGCCTGGTTCAAGGTCCACCGGCCATTGGACTTCTACTGCGCTTATTTTTCGAAAAGAGCTCCGGCCTTTGACGGTATCGAAATGACCCGGGGGATAAAGCATGTGGTAGAACTTATTGAAAAAATCAGCTCT
This sequence comes from uncultured Oscillospiraceae bacterium, assembly GCA_964384255.1. Taxonomy (GTDB): domain Bacteria; phylum Bacillota; class Clostridia; order Oscillospirales; family Oscillospiraceae; genus SIG469. The sequence continues at coordinate 68,266 of CAYLKH010000002.1, forward strand.
GATCCCAACGCTTCGGCAAACGACAAGGACAAGCTTACAACTTTGGAAGTTTGCTACGAGTTTTATCTTCGGGGCTTTACCTTTGAACCGATGAATATTTACACTTCCGATTCCGTAGATTTTGTCAAAACCGAAAACGGGCTTATCCCGCCGTTTCTGGCTGTTCCCGGATTGGGAGAAACCGCTGCGAAGAATCTTGTTGAGGGCAGGGAAGGGAAGACCTTCATCTCCATCGAAGAGATCAGTCAGGCCTGCCCCAAAGTCTCGAAAACCCATCTGGCCCAGCTTAAAGAAGCCGGAGCCTTTGGAAACCTGCCCGATACCAGCCAGATAACTCTGTTTTGACCATAAGCTGCAAAAATCCCGTAGAGTTTGCCGCCATAGCGGCGAACTCTACGGGATCATTATTGCGCTCAACAGTTCGTAAGTCACTTAGCAGGTGGAGGTCCACCGGGACCACCAGGTCCACCGGGACCACCAGGTCCACCGGGACCACCAGGTCCACCGGGACCACCAGGTCCGCCTTCGGCAACCTCACGCTTTTCGGTGTCGAACTCAATGACAACACCTTCCATGCCGCCTTCGAATACCATTTTTCCTTCGGCCTTGCCGTCTACTACCTTGCCGGTATAACGGCGACCCAGGTTACCGTATTCAATAAGGACTTCAAATTCGCTGCCATTGACACTGGCCTCCTTAAACGGAAGAGTCTCAATAACTCCGGGAGCGGCATCGATGGTTGCGGTGCCGGATAATGCGCCGTCGATCACCTTGAAATCAAAGGTGGTTTCCCGCTCGGCCATGCCGGTGTGTTCAAATACGGGATAAATTCCGCTGATATCAGACATAATATACTTCCTCTCATATTATTCTCAAGGACGATTTTATTATATTTTGCCAATATATGCAATCACATCTTGAAAGATTTTCGAATTTTGGTTATAATCATACTGATTCTATTTGGAAGGTGGCATAATGAAACAAAAATATATCGTTACCGGCATGACCTGCTCCGCGTGTTCAGCTCATGTCGAAAAGTCTGTCAGGGGGTTAGCCGGAGCTAACGACATAAATGTAAATCTTCTCAGCGGCACTATGGTCGTCGATTTCGACGACAACATACTTAACCACGAGCAGATAATTGCGGCGGTCAAGAAAGCCGGTTACGGAGCCTCGATGCCCGGCGCTGTTGAAAAAAAGCAAACCGGCACCCTTGATGCCGAGCAGCAGAGCATGAAAAGGCGGCTTATCGCTTCCATATGTATCCTTATACCGCTGATGTATGTTTCCATGCAGCATATGCTTGGATATCCTCTGCCGGGGTTTTTGACCGGAGCGGAAAACGCTCTTGCTCTGGCACTGACCCAGCTTATCCTTACGATACCGATAATGATAATCAACCGCAAATATTATATCGTGGGTTTCAAAACTCTTATCGGGCGGGCGCCCAATATGGACAGCCTGATCGCTATCGGCTCCGGCGCTGCCGTGGTTTATGGTCTTGTTAACATTTACTATATTCTTGTCGCCAGAGCAGCCGGTGACATTTCGGCTATGGGCCATTATGCCCACAATCTGTATTTTGAATCTGCCGGAATGATACTGACTCTCATCACCGTTGGCAAATTCCTCGAAGCCCGCTCCAAAGGAAAAACCGGTGAGGCGATTTCCCGGCTTATCGGACTGGCACCCAACACGGTCAGAGTGTTTCGAGGCACCGAAGAAATAGAAATACCTCTTTCAGAGGTGGTTGTAGGCGACCTTGTTATTGTCAAGCCGGGTGAACGCATAGGTGTTGACGGCATAATTACCGAGGGCAGTACCTTTGTTGACCAGAGCGCATTGACCGGCGAAAGCATCCCGGCAGAAAAAAAGGTTGGCGACAGAGTAATGGCCGCAACCGTCAACAAAAACGGAGCCATCACCTTCCGGGCAGAGCGGGTCGGCCAGGATACTACCCTGTCCCAGATAATCCGTCTTGTGGAGGAGGCTGGCAGCTCCAAGGCACCTATCGCCAGATTTGCCGACAAGGTAAGCGGCGTGTTTGTGCCTGTGGTCATCAGCATAGCTCTTGTCACTGCCGTGGTGTGGCTTGCAGCGGGATACGGGGTCGAATTCGCTCTGTCTAATGCCATTGCGGTGCTGGTCATATCCTGCCCCTGTGCGCTGGGCCTGGCCACCCCTGTGGCCATAATGGTGGGTACAGGTAAGGGCGCTGAATACGGTGTCCTTATCAAATCTGCCGAAGCGCTGGAAACCGCCAGCAGTGTCAATGCCGTTGTTTTTGACAAAACCGGTACCGTGACCAATGGCGAGCCGCAGGTGACTGACGTAATTCCACTTATTGACAAAAAGCATTTTCTTGCTCTGGCAGCCGCTGCCGAAAAGCGGTCCGAGCATCCCATTGCCGAAGCTATCGTTGAAAAGGGACGGTGCATCGAATCCGAGCGGATGTTTGTTTCCGACTTTAAGGCTTATAGCGGTTTGGGTCTGCGGGCCGTTATTGACGAAAAGGTCTATTTTGCCGGTAATGCCCGATTGATGGAAGAAAAAGGTATTGATTTGGGTGACTATGCCCAAAAGGGTGACCTCCTGGCGGCCGAAGGCAAAACCGTGACCTACTTTGCCAGAGAGAGCTGTCTGCTGGGCATTATTGCCGTGGCCGATACTCTGAAAACCAGCTCAAAGATGGCTGTGGACCAGCTGAAAAGCCAGAATGTTGAGGTCTGTCTGCTGACCGGCGACAACGAAAAGGCAGCCAACTATGTCGGCACACAGCTGGGCGTAGACCGGGTAGTAGCCGATGTTATGCCCCAGGACAAGGAATCCCTTGTTCGTGCGTTGCAGGCTTCCGGGAAAAAGGTGATGATGGTAGGGGACGGTATTAACGATTCTCCCGCACTGGTCAGAGCTGACGTAGGTGTCGCAGTTGGCGCAGGCACAGATATCGCCATCGAATCGGCAGACGTGGTCATAATCCGCAACGACCCCATGGACGTTCCCGGTCTTATTGCCCTGAGTAAGGCTGTTATCCGGAATATCAAGATGAACCTGTTTTGGGCGCTGTTTTATAACTGCCTGGGAATTCCGCTGGCAGCAGGAGTATTCTATCCTCTGTTCGGATGGCAGCTCAATCCCATGATAGGCGCGGCCTGCATGAGCCTCAGCTCCGTATGCGTTGTTACTAACGCCCTCAGGCTGAGAAAATTTACGCCCCCAAGATATGCAGAAGCAGAAGCTGCAAAAACTAAAGAAATGGAGAGCAAAACCATGGAGCATGTATTGAAGATCGAAGGCATGATGTGTGCGCATTGCACAGGCAGGGTCCAGAAGGCCCTTGAGCAGACCGCTGGAGTCGTCAGCGTAACTGTCGACCTGGAAAGCGGTACCGCCACCGTAAAGGGCGGCGAACCGGAAGCCCTAAAGGCGGCTGTGATCGACGCCGGTTACGAGGTCACCGGCATTACCGGCTGATACAAAATTGAGCAAAAATCCGACCGATAGTATCCTTATCGGTCGGATTTTTGCTTTGTATAAAAGCTGGCTGTGGTTCCAAGGTATTTTCTAAATGCCCGATTCATGGTCCCGGAATCAACATACCCAACAGCCCGGGCAGCATCCTTGACCGACAACCCTTCGTGAAGCAGGATAATAGCCGCTTCGATCCTTACGCTGTGGATATATTCGTATATTCCCTTACCCATGACCTGCTTAAATACCCGGGAGGCATAAGTGCTGTTCAGCCCGAATTCTCCGGCCAGCACAGCGGCGCTCAGGTTGCTGTCGGCATAACGATCACGGATGGTGTCCGCCATTTTCAGCACCCATTGGGGGATGTCCCGGCTGCTCTGCTGGTTAAGGGCTGTGACCACTGCGCCTAAGAGTGATTCGGCGGCGGTCCTCAGCTCGGTCACGTTTTCGGATTGGAACAGAGCGTCGATAGATTCCTTTGAAACAGAAAGCTCCGCGTCGATAGCCTGACCAAATTCGTGCATCAGGTTGAGAATAACGTTGATCACGCCATAAAACCGGATCTTTGCGATCTCAATGGATGGGGGAGTGTTTTCAAATTCGTCCTCAATAACGCTTTGTATAAGTCCTTCGACCCCCTCGTAGTCACCGACCTCAAAACAGTTGATTATTCGGCGTTCAAAATCAATGCCAATATCCGGCCCCTTTTTACCAGATGCTCCGTGACTTGCTTCAAGATAGGTCAGCACCGGGCGATCCATATCCAGCATGGTCATATATTCGTAAACGCCCATGGATTCGTCGTAGCAGTTTTTAACATTCATAAGTCCTGAGTGTATCCTGCTGACACCGAATCTGATCTCGATACCAAACTGGTCACAGAGTACAGACTTTGCATAAAGCAGGCTGGCTTCCAGCTGAGAATAAAAAGTATCGCTTTCGGCCAATACGCTGATAAATCCGTGGATATGCCTGTCGCTGACAAAAAACCGGTGATCAAAGGCAGAGTTTTGAAGCTCGTTCAGTATACGGCCGATGGTATATTCGGCCTGGATCTGGCCGCGCTTGTCCATAGATCCGTCGCTGCTGCAAAATGCGCTGCCCCAGGAATCAAGGATAACAGTCACAACACAAAATCTGTCGGAAGGGAAGCTGATATCCAGCTGCCGCGCATCGTCCAGAATGTCTTCGGTGCGCATATACCAGCCGGTGGTCAGCTTTATCATAAAGGTGTTGCTGTCGTCAAATTTTTTTCGCTGCAAAAGTTCGCTCTGCTCCCGGACCTTCTGTTCCAGCTGGCGGCATTGGGATTCAAGCTCTGTTATCCGGGATTCATATTCCGATGAAGTCATATATTACCTCACAAAAAGTTTGCATAATAAGTAACATATCTATTCTAACAAATATTTTGGATTTTTTCTATAGCTGTTGTATGTTTTTAACAACAAACCTATCGATTTGCTTCTTTCCTCATTAAAACCGATAAATTATAATTATATTTGGTAGAAATATTTGAAAGGAGATCAAAGATGAAAAAACTGTTAGCATTGATTCTTGCGCTTACCATGCTGCTTTGCGTTATGGCAGGCTGCGCATCCAAAGAATCCTCATCCACAGAGACTGTCGAATCCTCTGCTCCTGTCTCTGAATCCACCCCAGCTGAGGCCGCAGAACCTGACGCCGAGGCCGAACCGGAAGAAGCGGTCGTCGAAAGCGTTTATCCTCTGGGCGAAAATATCGTCCTCACCGCTTTCACCGAATTCCGCTCCACCGATACCGGCGGCATGATCTCAGCCCGCAGCGAAACCAAATGTTTTGAATATGCGGCCGAGGTCACCGGCGTATCTCTGAAAACTACTGACGTCAGCCAGCAGACCTTCTCGGAAAACTTTAACCTTCTTATGGCTTCCGGCGAATATCCCGACCTTATTTTCAACGTCAACTCCTATTATACCTCCGGCATGGATGCCGCTATCGAGGACGATATCGTTGTTGACCTTGATCCCTACCTTGAGGAATATGCTCCAAACTATTATGCCCTCATGCTGGAAAACGCCCAGACCTTGAAGGACACCCACACCGACACCGGCAAATGCGGCCAGTTCTTCACCATCGAGAGCGAACCCCAGAATAACGGCTCCGGCTACTTTGTCCGTTCCGATATTCTTGCTCAGGTCGGCATGGAAGCTCCCCATACCATCGACGAATATTACGAAGTCCTTATGGCTATCAAAAACCAGACCGACATCGAATATCCCATGTACGTTGGTTCCACCGGTATCGCCTCTATCGCAACCGCCTATGGCGTTGGCGGCATCAGCGTTGGCGGCGGCTTCTCCGGCGTTGACCTGAACTACGTTATTGAAGACGGCGTTGTTGGTGTGCCTTACTTCCAGGAAGATTACAAAACCGTCCTGTCTATCCTGAAACAGTGGCTGGATGACGGCATTTACTCCCGCGACTTCATCACCCAGAGCACCGAGACTATGCCTCCCGATGCTGATTACTATTCTGCCATTATCGATGGCGATTGCGCCCTGTTTGCCTATACCTCCAATGTCTCCACCCTTTTGGAGGACGCTCGCGAGAAGAATCCCGATTTCGCTCTTGAACCCACCAGGACCATGGTCGTTAACGACGGCGACATTCTGCCCTCCAGCACCACCGTTACTTTGGTAGACAGCAACGGTTTTGCGGTTTCCACCCAGTGCCAGGATCTTGAGATAGCCATGCGTTATCTTGACTGGTGGTACGGTGATGAAGGCAGCCTCTGCGCTTCTTACGGTATCGAAGGCGAAAGCTATTATATTGACGAAAACGGCGATGCCCAGTGGACCGATATGATCCTCAATGGCGACGGCCAGTATACCACCAACCAGCTTATTTACTGCTACTGCATCCAGTCCGAGGTAGGTAAGATCAATATCCACAGACAGGATTACAGAACCACCGAAGACGAAGCTTATGTAGAAGAGGTCTGGAACCAGGACATCGATTACACCAAGGGCGAAAGCATGAGCCGTTTTGTCACCATGACTGCTGAGGAGTCCGAATCCTACAGCTCCATGGTCAACGATATCGCTACCTACATTTCCGAAACTGTTCCCAGATTCATTCTGGGCGAGCTTAACCTCGAGTCCGACTTTGATGCCTTTATAGCAAACCTCTATGATATGGGTATCGAAAACTGCATTTCCGTTAAGCAGGATGTTTACGACAGATACGTCAACAGATAATCCCCCGGGGTAACCACTGAGCTTATCAGTGGTTACCCTATAACCGAAAGGAGATCAGCATATGCTGGATAATTATCAGATTTTTTACCCCGGAAAATATACCGACCAGGAAGCTGAGGCTCTTGCAAAGGCTGTGGAAAAGGCCAATGCTCCCGCTCCTGCGGATTCTCCCTTTGCCCCAAGACCTCAAACCGTTAATTATGAACGGATGAAGATATATAACAAAGCCTGGTCGCCCCTGAACCCCCTTTATAACGACGACTCTTATGCGGAAAAATCTGCCACTAACGGCATAACCGCTTACCCCTGCTATGTGTCTGCAATGGGTATGGGGCCTCAGGTTCCAGGCGAACTGGGCGAAAGAGCGCGTCCCTTTGGCTGCGAAGTTCAGATCCCCGGCGGCAACTTCGATACCGAGCTTCAATATTTCCTGCCCATCCGTCCCGGCGAAACCTATTATCCCAAGTCCTGCGGCGGTTATATCGAAGACTGCACTCCCGAAGGCGGCGCACCTTATCGTCTTTTCCGCACTGTTGGTGTCGGCGAGCTTTATAACCGTGATGGCCAGCTGGTCTGCCGCTCCATCGGCTCCCAGTTTACCGGACTTATCAGATATATCGACCCCGAGAAGGCTTCTCCCCCCGACATGAGTTCAATGAAGCATTTTTCTCTGCTTCGTGAGTGCCATACCTATACCGATGATGATTATGACATGATCCGCGACCTGTGGAGAAAAGAAAAGATCCGCGGCGGCGATACTCTTTACTGGGAAGATGTTAATATCGGCGACGAACCCACCTGGACCTGCGACGGCCCCGTGACCGCTGTTGACCTTATCCGCTACCATACTGACACCCTGTTCAACAGCAACTCCCTTAGAGACGAGATACTTAATAACAAGCTCCGTCCCATGATGCCCACAGACCAGTACAATATGCACTACAACGACTGGGCAATGCATTTCTGCTCGTTGAACATTCCCAACGCAAGACCCTATTATTACAACACTACCTGCCGCAACCAGATCCTGAGGATGGTCACCAACTGGATGAGCGATGCGGGTCTTGTGGCTTCCGTATCCTGGAGACTGGGCCAGGAACACAGGGGAGTTGACGACTTTAACCATTTCCCCGAAGGCTTCTGCCGGGAAAGCTGGCTGCTTAAGGTTCCTTACCTGAAAGCCGAGAACAAATACATCAATGCCCACGGTATGGTCGGCGACCTGAGCATATGCAAGGGCTATGTTTATAACAAATATGCCGACGAAACCGGCAAATACGTCGAAATGGCAGCATGGTCCGAAACTATTGAAGGACTTATCACCGAAGAGTGCCGCATAGTAGTCAAGCTGCCCAGCAGAGAAGATTAACAGTGCGTCTGGCAGCTGCCTGAGTTTTCAGGCAGCTGCTATGTGACCGCCAGAAATCAGGGCAGTTGCTTTGATCCTGACAAAATGATACAATCAGGTATCCATCTGTGAATTTGAAAGGAAGTAAAAATGGCATTTGTAATCAATCAAGACCTCTGTTCAGCCTGCCATCAGTGCAGAGTTGAATGTCCTGTGGGAGCAATAACCTTCCGCAATGCTAAATACTGGATAGATCCGGACAAATGTGTGTCCTGCGGCAGTTGCAAAAAGGTCTGCCACAACGACTGCATCAGTGACCCCAATCATCCCGATCCTGTTCCCGCTCCCCATGACAGGATCAAAATGGACTGCGATGTCTGCGTCGTTGGCGCTGGCGGTTCCGGTATGGTAGCCGCAGCAAAGGCTGCTGACGAAGGGCTAAAGGTCATCCTGCTTGAAAAGAACCACGAAGTCGGCGGCAGCGCCTGGTACGCTGGCGGTTATCGTATCCACTGGTCAAAGCTTCATGAAGCCGCCGGTGCCGAAGATAAACGCGCCGAAGAATACCAGCGCTTTATCAAAGAGGTAGACGGCAATGTCGACAAAGAGCTGCTTGCCCGCATGTTCGAAGCCAACGCCGAATTTGTCGACTGGATGGTCGACGAGCATCATTACCTTGATGACTATGACTTTGAGGTCGGCCCCAGAGGCGGTATGTTCAAGCCGAAGTACACCTGGGAACGGGCATCCAAAAGAATAGACAAAATGATCGGCCCCGGCGAAGCCGGATGGTACGTAACATCCCACCTTTGCAGAGACTTCACCGAAAAGGGCGGGGAAGTGCTTTATAAAACCTGGGGCAAAAAGCTTATTACCAACGAAAACGGCGACGTTGTGGGTATTCTGGCCGAAGACGGCGGTGGCGAGATTGAGATAAGCTGCAAGTCCGTTGTTCTTGCTACAGGTGCATTTACCAGAAACCGTGAGCTGATGGCCAAATTCCAGCCCCTGTTCTATGACGATGAGGGCAAGGAACCTGTACATATTTTCACCGGTTCCGGCTGCACCGGCGATGGGATCGTTATGTGCGACGAGATCGGCGCGGATATTGACTACGTTAACAAACGTGTCAACCTGTTTGGCCCCATGCGTCATCCCTATCCCTGCGTAAGCCTGAATATCTGCCTTGGCAGCAGCGGCGTGACCTTTGGAAGCATGGGCAACAAAGTCGCCAACGGCATGGTGATGGACGAGGTCAGCCCCCTGGCATTTGACCCCAAGCGCTATTACTGGAAAATCGTTGACGATAACATCTGCCAGTTCGTGATTGAACGGGCGATGAAGGAGCCTCCTCAGTCTCCGGGTATGGACATGGCAAAATTCATGGCTAACTGGCGTGATGTTCTGGCCGAAGAAGAGGTCGCCGGGGCTATCGTCAGCGCCCCCACCCTCGAAGAGCTTGCCGAAAAGCTGGGCTTCAATAAGGAAACCTTCCTGGCCGAGATGGAAAGCTATAACGAAACTGCCCGCAATTCACCCGCCGAGGTCCAGGGAATGTTCGGAATGGTCCCCGGTCCCAAGCCTGTTGAGGTCGGTCCCTTCTACGCCATGAAGCTTAAGCTGTTCCACGAGGACGCGGTTGGAGGCATGAATACCAACAAAAACTGTTCCGTACTGAAAAACGGCAACCCGGTTCCCGGTCTGTTCGCCGCAGGCGACACCACCAGAGGCATCATGATTTCCGGCTCTGTAGGCGTAAACTATATTGAAAGCGTATTCTCCTGCCTGACTCAGGCCTTTAACGAAGGTTATATCGCCGGCGTTGAAGCGGCAAAATATGCAAAGCAGTAAAAGCTGTTCTGTACAAAAAGCTCCCCACGGGTTTTCCCGTGGGGAGCTGATTTTTATGGTGATTAGCCCTGGTAATCAACAGTGGTGTTGGTGGTTTCAGGAAGGACCTCTGCGTCGCTGGAGTTGTCAACAACGATCTCGCCGGAAACCAGGCTCTGGAACAGAGTCTCGTATTCGGCAACAGTGTAGTTTTCAAATCTCCAGGAAGTTTCAGCAGTGGGCAGACCAACGCAGCCGTCAGCAGCGCCGAGGTTGGCGGTAACGCCAGCATGATCGGCGTCCCAGGAGCCGTTGTTTTCATACAGAGAGGTAAGGGCCAGAACGGTGGAGGTGGCCAGTTCCTTCATAGCGGAGGTAACGATCAGGTCGGATTCAGCATACTGGTCAACGTCAACGCCGATGACC
>CAYLKH010000003.1:0-73461 GCA_964384255.1 uncultured Oscillospiraceae bacterium
ACAAGGGCCTGACCATGGAGATCATCGCCGACGCTCTTGAGATCACCCGCAAGGCTCGTATCGAGATCCTTGACGAGATCATGCTGCCCTGCATTTCCGAACCTCACCCCATTTCCAAGTACGCTCCCAAGATGCTCAGCATGAAGATCCATCCCGACAAGATCCGCGAAGTCATTGGCTCCGGCGGCAAGACCATCCAGAAGATAACTGCCGAATCCGGCGCCAAGATCGACATCGAGGACGACGGATCAGTATTCATTTCCGCTATCGATCAGGCTTCTATCGACGCTGCCAAGCAGGCTATCGACAATATTGTTTTCGTTCCCGAGATCGGCAAGCTGTATTATGGCAAGGTCGTTCGGATCATCCCCATCGGCGCTTTTGTGGAGCTGGTTCCCGGCAAGGACGGCATGATCCATATTAAGGATCTGGAATTCAAGCGCACCGAAAAGGTCGAGGATGTTCTGAATATCGGCGACATGACCTGGGTCAAGGTCACCGAGATCGACGAAAAGGGTCGTGTAAACCTTTCCCGCAAGGCCGCTCTTAAAGAGATGGAAGAAAAGGCAAAACAGGCTGCTGAATAATAACTGAATTTGCGCAGGCCGCAAACCCGGATCCCCCGGGCTTGCGGCCTGTTTTATGCCTGTCGGCGATGATTTAAGCAGCCGATGGCTGTTTAGAAAACTGCAAACGCAAATATGTAAGCGCAAACATGTAAGAAATGTAAAATTTCCGTTGCATAAATTTTTTTTGCATGTTATCATTAATAAGCAGCCGCAATATTTGCCCGGCGGAATTCTGGCGCGTCCAATGGAACGACGTGATGGGGGACTTGTTTTGAGAGAACTGAAATATGCTATTCTTGGCCTTGTTAATCGAGAATCGTTGTCCGGATATGACATTACAAAGGCTTTTTCGGGATCGCTGTCCAAATTTTGGGAAGCGAAGCACAGCCAGATATATCCGGAGCTGCGCCGCCTGATGGGGGAAGGGCTGGTTGAGTATACCGTTGCCATCCATGGAGAGCGGTTGGAAAAGAAGCTTTACAGCATAACTGACAAGGGTCACAGCGAGCTGATGGAATGGCTCATGACTGCCGAACCGTTGGAGCCTGTTCCCAAGGACGCATTCAGGCTGAAGATTTATTTTGGCGAAAACCTTGCTAAAGAGGATATGCTGGAAATACTTAAAGGCCAGCTTGAGGCATATCAGGCCCGGCTTGCCGTTTTGCAGGGGTCGTTGGCCGGATTTGAAACCGAGCCGCAGAAATTCACTCCGGATTTCAGCGAATATTTACTTATCAAGGGTGGTATCAACCGTGATGAAGCATATATCAGCTGGCTCCGGGAGTGCGCCCGGCTGCTGGATATGCAAATTGATTAAACAAATACCGCTCCATACTATTGCGACCTCTGGATAAATCAGCGGTTGCTCAGGCACGGAGCGGTGTTTGATAACGGGAGAGGAATTATTTCTTTTCTACCTTGCAGACGGTGTCTACCGGGGGATTGCCGTGGATGTCGGCTCCCCGGTGGGAAACGGCGGTGTAGCCGTCGCCTTCCTTTTTGATGCTCCATTCGATGGGAGCGGGACCGGCCATGGCAACAAATTTCAGTTCGCCGTCAAAAGCTTCGAACTGTTCGAGGACAACATCCTCGCCCATTTCGTTGGTCCAGACAGCTTTTTCGCCGTCCCAGACCAGCTTATTCTCGTTGGACATTTTAGTGGGCATACCGCCACCGGCAGGAGCGCCGCCAGCAGGAGGGCCACCAGCAGGAGGACCACCAGCAGGAGGGCCACCGGCAGGAGGACCGCCAGCAGGAGGACCACCAGCGGGAGGACCACCAGCAGGAGCGCCGCCAGCAGGAGGACCGCCAGCAGGAGCGCCGCCAGCAGGAGGACTACCAGCAGGAGCGCCACCGGCTCCGGGCATCTTTCTTTCGGGACTGGTAATGATATAGGTTCCAATCATTTTCTTTTCCTCTTTTCTTTATCGGATTTCACGATAATTATAACATATTATGGAAATATATCAACGGGAATTTCCCCGGCGCGGCCCTGAAAACAATGAGTGTCATTTTGCGCCTCAAGCCACAAAATGTTTCTATTTTTGCAAGTTCAACTTTGTTAACTTTCAAACGGTCTTCTCAGAATTTTCAGATATCGGACAGAAAATCTATGGGGTTGAGATATATTTTCGGGAAAATTCCGCAAAATTCGTCCTTTCAACCCGTTCTTGCGGGCTGTCTGCTCGTTGAAAATCGTTAAAAAATAAACGTGTTCTGCCTATTCACTTTTTCATTATGTTGTTGTACAATATATCATGGAAGAGTAGTTGACAGAAACGTTGCATTTTTCCTTGCGTGCAACAAAACTTTCAAAATAAACTTTAAAGGGGGACAACATCAATGCCAAACCGTACCACAAACATTGCTTATGTTCCTGATGCCGAAAAAGAAGCCCGGCTTCAGGAAATAATTGCCGCCTACAAAGACGTTCAGGGCGGAACTATGGCTGTTATGCAGCAGGCTCAGGATGTTTTTGGATATCTTCCCGAAGAGGTTCAGATAATGATCGCCGAAGGGCTGGGCATCCCGCTGGAGGAAGTATACGGCATAGCCACGTTCTATTCTCTTTTCAACCTTACGCCCAAGGGCCTGCATAATGTCAGCGTATGTCTTGGAACAGCCTGCTACGTTAAAGGGTCCGACAAGGTGCTTCAGAAAATCGAGGAAAAGCTGGGATGCAAGTCCGGCTCGATCTCTGCCGACGGACGCTTCTCGGTGGATTCTATCCGCTGCGTAGGCGCCTGCGGTCTTGCTCCTGTTATGATGGTGGGCGACGACGTTTATGGCCGTATGACCCCCGACATGGTGGACGAGATCCTCGACAAATATATGTAAATGAAAGAGCTTTCCCTTAATATTCTTGACATTGCACAAAACTCTGTTTCTGCGGGAGCCGGGCTGATAACTGTCAGCATTCGCGAGGACGACGGCCTTATGACCCTTGTTATTGGCGACGATGGCTGCGGCATGGAGCCTGAGCTGCTGGCCCAGGTGACTGACCCGTTTGTTACCACCCGCACCACCAGAAAGGTCGGGCTGGGTATCCCGCTGCTGAAAATGGCGGCCGAAATGGCCGGGGGGAGCTTTGACATCCAAAGCGCCTCCGGAAAGGGGACTGTTGTTACTGCCCGGTTTGAGCGGTCCAGCATCGACCGGCCTCCTCTGGGCGATATGGCAGAAACTGTGGCTACCCTGGTGCAGGGATCTGCCGATACCGATTTTGTGCTTACCCATTACCGGGACGGCGGCGAATATTCTTTTGACACCCGCCAGTTGAGGGAAATTATGGGTGACATTCCCCTGAACGAGCCGGAGATCCTGCAATGGATAAAAGATTACATCGGGGAAAACGAATCCCTTTTGGCAGGCGCCGACTGATCCGCCCCTGCCCACAACCTATATAGGAGGATACTGAACATGAAATCTCTTGAAGAACTCAAGGCGATACGGGATAAAATGCAGTCCAAGGTCAACATCCGTAAGGAGGATGGCGACAGCATTCGGGTCGTTGTCGGCATGGCCACCTGCGGTATCGCCGCCGGAGCCCGTCCTGTTCTCAGCGCCTTTGTTTCCGAAATCGCCAAGCGCGGACTGACCAATGTCCAGGTCACTCAGACCGGCTGCATCGGCGTATGTCGACTGGAGCCTATAGTTGAAGTTTATGTTCCCGGCCAGGAAAAGGTCACTTATGTAAAAATGACTGCCGACAAGGTCCCGGCCATTGTGGCCGACCATCTTGTTAATGGCCAGGTCGTTACCGAATATACCATCGGAGCCGCCGAATAAGCGCCTGCTCTATGGCGGCAGCCAGCTGCCGCTCACCTTTAACGAAAGGATGAACTACAAATATGGAACTTGTAAGAGCTCATATTCTGTGCTGTACCGGTACCGGATGCAGCTCCTCGAACAGCCTGGCGGTTATCGAGGAATTTGAACGCTGTCTTAAGGCTAACGGCCTGGACAAGGAAGTTAAGATCGTCAAAACCGGTTGCCACGGCCTTTGCGCCAAGGGACCCATTGTGGTCGTTTACCCCGAGGGCGCTTTCTATACTCACGTGACCGTTGAAGACGTGGAAGAGATCGTTACTGAACACATCCTTAAAGGCCGCATAGTCAAGCGCCTGCTGTTTAACGACCATCCCGATGAAGCGGCGGTCCAGACCCTGGCCGAGACTGACTTTTTCAAAAAACAGTATCGTATCGTTTTGAGAAATTGCGGCGTCATCAACCCCGAAGACATCGACGAGTATATCGGTGTCGACGGTTATGCCGCTCTGGGTAAGGTCCTGACCGAAATGACCCCTCAGCAGGTCATCGACGAGATCAAAGCCTCCGGCCTGCGAGGCCGCGGCGGCGCGGGCTTCTCAACCGGCCTGAAATGGCAGTTTGCTGCCAACTCTGTCAACGATGTCAAATACGTCTGCTGCAACGCCGACGAAGGCGACCCCGGCGCTTTTATGGACCGTTCCGTTCTTGAAGGCGACCCCCATGCCGTTATTGAGGCTATGGCTATCGCCGGTTATGCCATCGGCGCTCATCAGGGCTACATATATGTCCGCGCGGAATACCCCATCGCGGTTGAACGCCTGAAAATAGCCATTGCTCAGGCTAAGGAATACGGCCTGCTGGGCGAGAATATTTTCGACAGCGGATTCGACTTTGACCTTGACATTCGTCTTGGTTCCGGTGCATTCGTCTGTGGCGAAGAAACCGCTCTTATGGTTTCTATCGAAGGCAAGCGGGGCGAACCCAGGAACCGCCCGCCTTATCCCGCAGTCAAGGGTCTGTTCGGCAAGCCTACCATCCTCAACAATGTCGAGACTCTGGCCTCTATCACCTGGATAATCAACCACGGTGCTGAGGAATATGCCAAGCTGGGTACCGAAAAATCCAAGGGTACCAAGGTATTTGCCCTTGGCGGCAAGATCAATAACACCGGCCTGGTGGAGATCCCCATGGGTACCACTCTCCGCGAGGTGGTCGAGGAGATTGGCGGCGGCGTACCTAACGGTAAAAAGTTTAAGGCCGCTCAGCTGGGCGGACCTTCCGGCGCCTGCATCCCTGCCAGCCTTATTGACACCGAGATAGATTACGACAACCTGACCTCCATCGGAGCAATGATGGGTTCCGGCGGACTGATAGTCGTTGACGAAGACACCTGTATGGTCGATATTGCAAAATTCTTCCTGCAATTTACCGTGGATGAAAGCTGCGGCAAATGCGCACCCTGCCGTATCGGCATAAGAAGAATGTATGAGATCATGGAACGCATAACCGGCGGCACCGGCACCATGGAAGATCTGGAGCTGCTGGAGGAGCTGTGCTACCATCTGAAAAACAACGCTCTGTGCGCCCTGGGTCAGACCGCTCCCAACCCGGTGCTTTCCACCCTGAGGTTCTTCAAGGACGAATATATCGCCCACGTTGTTGACAAGCGCTGTCCCGCCGGCGTTTGCAAAAATCTGGTAAGCTATTCGATCGATCCCGACAAGTGCAAGGGCTGTACCGCCTGCGCAAGAGTCTGCCCCGCCGGAGCTATCACCGGTTCTGTCAAGCAGCCGCATAAGATCGATCCCGCCAAGTGCTTAAAGTGCGGTTCATGCATTGAAAAATGTAAGTTCGGCGCAATTTCCAAGGGTTAAGGGGGACTGAAAATGGATACTGTAAAGCTTAAAATAAACAATATTGAGGTAGAGGTTCCCGCTGGCAGCACTGTTATCGAAGCTGCTCGTGCCGCCGGTGTTAAGATCCCCTCGCTTTGCTATCTTCGCGGCCTGAACGAGATCGGCGCCTGCCGCATCTGCATGGCTCAGGTCAAGGGAGCCAAGGCATTCGTCGCATCCTGCGTCTATCCAGTGGCTGAGGGGATGGAGGTCATAACCGATTCTCCCGAGCTGCGTAAGGCCCGGAAAACCACCCTTGAGCTTATTCTTTCCAACCACCGTATGGAATGCCTGACCTGCCATCGCAACCAGAATTGCGAGCTTCAGGCTCTGGCTCAGGAATTCGGCGTGGATCAGGTCCGCTTTGGCAGCAACGACCTTAAGCCCGACATTGATGATTCTGCTCCCCACCTTATCCGCGACAATTCCAAATGCGTTCTCTGCCGACGCTGCGTTGCAGCCTGTCAGCGTCAGGGCGTTGGCGTTATCGGCGCCAATGGCCGCGGCTTTGATACCCACATTGGCTGCGCCTTCGAGCGTGACCTTAACGAGGTGGCCTGCATTTCCTGCGGCCAGTGTATCGTTGCCTGCCCCACCGGCGCACTCCGGGAGAAGGACGACACCGACAAGGTGTTTGCCGCTCTGGCCGATCCCTCCAAGCACGTGGTGGTAGGTACTGCTCCTTCTGTCCGCGCTCAGCTGGGCGAATGCTTCGGCTACGCTCCCGGCACCAACACCGAAGGCAAGATGGCCGCTGCTCTGCGTCGGCTGGGATTCGATGGCGTGTTCGATGTCAACGCCGCTGCTGACATCACCATTATGGAAGAAGGCACCGAATTCCTGAACCGGCTGCAAAACGGCGGCAAGCTGCCCCTTATCACCTCCTGCTCCCCCGGATGGATCCGGTTTGCCGAGCAGTATTATCCCGAGTTCCTGGACAACATTTCCTCCTGCAAGTCTCCCCAGGGAATGTACGGCGCATTGATGAAGACCTACTACGCCGAGAAGATGGGACTGGATCCCAAGGACATTTTCGTCGTTTCCATCATGCCCTGCACCGCCAAGAAGTATGAGGCCCAGCGCCCCGAACTGGCGGCCTCCGGATACCCCGATATCGATGTTGCCCTGACGACCCGTGAGCTGGGGGAAATGATCAAACGGGCGGGCATCATGTTCGATCTGCTGCCTGACGAGCAGTTTGACCCCATCTTTGGAATGTCCACCGGCGCAGCCGTAATATTCGGCGCATCTGGCGGCGTTATGGAGGCTGCTTTGCGTACCGTGGTGGAAATCGTTACCGGCAAGGCGCTGGACAATGTTGACTTTACCGCCGTCAGAGGAATGGAGGGCGTTAAGGAAGCCAGCTATGAGCTGCCCGGCAAGACCGTTCGGGTATGTGTCGTTTCCGGTACCGCCAATGCCGCAAGGGTTCTGGACGCTGTTAAGGCCGGCGAAAAAGAGTATGACTTTATCGAAGTCATGTGCTGCCCCGGCGGCTGCATCAATGGCGGCGGTCAGCCCATTCAGAGCGCCGATGTTCAGGGATTTACCGACCTGAAGGCCCTTCGGGCGGCTGCCCTTTACGATCAGGACGCTGCCATGCCCATTCGCAAGAGCCATGAAAGCCCGGTGGTCAAGGAGATTTATGAAACCTACCTTGGCGAATACGGTGGCGAAAAGGCTCATCATCTGCTGCACACTCATTACACAGCCCAGCCTAAATACAGGCTTGGATAAAACCATAAACAGGCACAAAGCCAGCCGCAGGTCCGCAGCTGGCTTTGTGCTTGAGGCTGTCAAAAAACCTCGTAGAGTTCGCCGCTTTAGCGGCGAAAAAATTCACATATGAAATTTCCGGCGGCGTGTACGTCGAAAATTTCTCCGCTCGGCCTTCAAACGTGCGAAAAAGGCCGCATGGAGGCCTTTTGAGTGCGCTGCCGAAGGCCGCAAGAACTCGTGTCAAAATAGTCCAACGGACTATTTTGACACGCTGAGGCACAAAGCCAGCCGCAGGTCCGCGGCTGGCTTTGTGCTTTGAATGGTTAGAGACTGATCTCGAAGGTCACGCCGAATTTTGCCTCAGCTTCGGCGGTTTTGTGGGCCATGATGGAAAAATAGTTTTCGTCCATATATATCCGGTCCTCAGGGTCGGGGAACATGGACTGCATAAAGTTTTCCATATACTCGGCGGCCTGGGCGCAGGCTTCGCCGGTTATTTTGTAGTCTTCCCACTGAATGCTGTTCATAAACGATTCTCCTGTCCTTAGCAATAGCGATATATGCCGCAATTGTAGCACATTATTTCCCGGCCTGCAAGAAGAAGGAACCTGTGCAAAAGGCAGGAGCCGCAAAAACGCGGCTCCTGCCTATGGAAGGCCAGGGATCTTATCTGGACATAAATCTGTCGTAAGCGTCCTGCTTCAGAGCTACCAGTTCTTCAAGACCCATGGAGCTGAGGGTGGGCTGGAAGGTGTCGTAATAGTAGCTCAGAGGCTCGGTTCCGGTGACCATCTTGATAATGGATTCGCTGGAATAGGTCAGCATATCGCCGGATTTCTGGCTGTAGACATCATTTTCCTCGGTGGTCAGGGTGCCGTAATAGACCAGATCCTCGGTCTTGTTGTAGCACCAGATATCGTAGCATTCAAGCATCAGGTCGTTGTCGGCAGTACGCAGAGCGGTTTCCTGAGAGCTTACACCGCCGGGGAACATCTGGAAGTAAACCGTCTCAGCCTGGCTGACGGACAGACCGTCGGGGTTATTAAGGATAAGGTCGGTGTAGTAGGGGTTGCCGTCGTCGTCGTATTCGAAGGTCTCGCCTTCAACGCCCCAGGTCAGGTCGAACTGACCCTTCTGGGTGAACAGATAGTCAACACAGCGCAGAACCAGCTCGGGATCCTCGCACTGGGTGGAGATGCCTATACCCATCTGGTTGGCGACGGAAGTGACGGTGCCGCCGCATTTAAGGATCTGGTCTTCGGTCATGCGAATGTCATAGGTGGCTTCGATACGGAAGTTGGGGTCGTCCTGCTGGGCGGCGTAAGAAGAAGCGATCATATCAGCAACGCCTACCAGCATACCGGTATTGCTGCCCAGAACGTACTTTTCACGATCCCACACAACGCCGTTGGTGAAGAAGTCGGGGTCAATAAGGCCTTCGTCGTACCAGCCCTTCATCATGACCAGGAAATCATAATATTCGTCGGTCTGGTAGGGGCAGAACACTTCGCCGCCCTCGCGGACGCACCAGGGCAGGTCAAAGCCCATGGCGTCGGTGTAGAAGCCATAGCCGGAGGTAAAGCAGGAGTTGTTCCAGATGAAGTTATTGTCGATAAAGAAGGGAGCATCGGGGTTATACTCGGTCTTGAAGGCCAGAAGAACGTCGTGCATCTGGTCGTAAGTCATGGGCTTTTCCAGACCCAGGGCATCCAGCCAGTCAGCGCGGATGACAAAGCCGTCGTTGGATACGGGGCTGTAGCCGGTAACGGCTATCAGGTGGCCAGCGTCGGAGGTCAGCTGTTTGCGGAAACTGGCGTCATATTCCAGGTAGGAATTGAATGCGGGGGCATATTCCTCCAGCCAATCGGTCAGGTCATAGCAGATATCGTCTGCCACAACTGCGTCGATACCGCCGGTAACATAGTTCTGGGGAGATTCCAGCAGGTCGTAGAACTCACCGCCAGCCAGCATCAGGGAGAACTGGGTGGAATACTCGGTGGAGGTGAAGAATTCAAACTCCACGTTGCAGGCTTTTTCCAGCAGCTCGAAGGCGAGAGAATTGGTAATGTCGTTGTTCAGCAGCAGATTGGTTTCGCTCTGGCCGGTCATGATGCCGGTGATCTTCCGGGTCTGCTCAAAAACGGGGTAAACGCTCATGTCTACCACGCCGGGTTCGACTTCTTCGGGTTCGGCATCTTCGGACGGAGCTTCGTCTACAGGAGCTTCGGCTGTGTCTTCCGCCGGAGCAGATTCTGATACTGCCGGAGTTTCTTCTACTGCGGTTTCTTCTTTTCCGCAGCCGACGAGCATGGCAAACAACATTGCCAGCGCCAGCAGCAGAGCAAGCATTTTTCTTGTTTTCATCGTTTTGTTCCTTTCTCAAATTTTCCATTTATTTTCAACCATAAACATTATAACATAAGCTTCGCAAAACGCAAACACTTTTCACTGGTACGACACAAAGTTATAACAGACAAATCAAATTTAAACGGCCCGTCGTTCGAAATATATAACCTCGGGTTATACTTAATAACAAATCTGCATTTCCACAATTATTAAACTGAGTTTATAATAGTAACATGAGCAATATTCACAAAAATATTCCGAAAGGAGCGAGCGTGTTTTGACTACATTGCAGCTCACGGAACGGTTTGAAGACCACCGTGAAATCAAAAACATTATGGGTAAATACGTATCCTCCCTCCTTCTCAACTGGGAGGGCAAGGTTTACGACAGCTTCTGGAGCAAGGCAGAGGACGTTTGCCTGGGCTTCAACAACGGCTACTACAAAGGCGCCGAAGCTGTTAAGGGCTATTATGAGGCCGTTGCCGCAGCAACAGCCGTTAAAGGCAAGGTTTTGCAGAAGATCTTCCCTGACGAGCTGGGCAAGCTGACCGACGAAGAGCTTTATGGCGTTGGCCCCTTCGAGGCCAAGCCTCTTACCTCTCCTTACATCGTCGTTGCTGACGACCGTAAGACTGCAAAGGCCATCTGGATGAGCGCCGGTTATAACATCGATGTCGAAACCTGCGGCCCCGTCGGCCACTGGTGCTGGGGTACCTTTGCTGCTGACTTCGTTATGGAAGACGACCAGTGGAAGATATGGCATCTGCTGTATACTCTGGATGTAAACAACATCGGCGGTCAGGACTGGGCAGCCGATCCCGTTCCCTATGAGGAACTGCCCGAGTTTGCCGAGATAGCAAACATCGTTATCCCCGAACCCAACGTAAAGCAGGAAGTCCGCAGGCTCTACAGCCCCGACCGTCCCTTCACCAAACTGCCCCCGGTGCCTGTTGCTTACGCCACCTTTGCTGAAACCTTCAGCTACGGAATATAGGAAGGAGGCCGAATAATGAAAGAATTTAAGCGTTCCGCTCAGTATTTCGAGGCCTTTGAGCCTGTAAAATACAAAATGCCCGTCGGTCTTAGCGACGACGAAATGATCCGTCACGTTTGGGACATCGAAAACGTTCGTAACCTGATGAATCTGCGCAGCTATTATCATGCCAACGATATGCGCGCAGAAGAAATGGCTGACCTGTGGGTAGCCAAGGACGAAAACAGGATGTGCGCATCCTACGGCACCAACTGGGGCTACTACTTTGGCTATGACGAAGTCAAAAAATGGTATGTCGACCAGCACGCCGCCAAGCGCGCTCAGCAGCTTGAATGGGCCTGCAAGAACAATCCCGAGCTGGAAAACAAGCCTGAAAACCTGGGCTATGGCTGTATGCAGATGCTACCTTATTCCACCTCCCTTATCCGCATCGCCGACGATGGCAAAACTGCCAAGGGCTTCTGGTACGTTATCGGCCAGCAGACCAACTATGAAGAAGACGGCTCCGGCCGTTCCATGTGGATGAATGGCCGTGTTGCCTGCGACTTCGTTAAAGAAGGCGGCGACGATGACCTTTGCGGCGGATGGAAGATATGCCATTATTTCGACTGCAACGACCAGAGCTATCGCGCAGGCGAAGGCTACAGCTTCCCCACCTATCCCGAACCCGGCCAGGATCCTATGGAGGTCGAATTCGGCGAACCCACCATCAAGATGATAACTCACGACGGCGCTTTCAACTATGCCGACGATTATCCTCCCATGCCCGAGCCTTACGCAACCATGACTCCCGAACTGAGCTATGGTCCGGCCGGACACCCCAAGTTCCAAGGAGGTAAGAAATAATGAACAGAAATCTTTCTCTCTCCGAACGCATTCATAACTGCGCCGCAACTCAGGAAGTTGAGTTCTGCCACGCTACCCATACATATTTCCATTCAAAAGCATGGTCTACCGAAGAATGGAGCCGCATCTGGTCCCACGGCAACCCCGATATGTCCAAGTTTGACACCGCCTCCTGGGCCCACGCTTTTGGCCGCATGAGAGGCTGGGATTCCGTTTGGCACGGCTCTGTCACCCTGTACGACGGCAAGGCTTTCAGCCGTTGGCTCAGCCTGTTTGACGAATTCCCCGAGGTCGGCGGTCTTGACCCCAGACCTCTGATGGAAGTTTCCATGCACACTCTGGCTACCGATATTATCGAAGTTGCCGACGACGGCCTCAGCGCCCGGGCAACCTTCCTTACTCCCGGCAACATCGGCGGCGGCACCGGCGGCAATCGTCGTGTCAGCGGCCTGTGGGAACGTTATGGCGCCGACTTCGTATTCGAAGATGACCGCTGGCTGTTCCTCCATGAGCATGTTTGCCCCGATATCGGCGTTGGCTGCGACAGCGGCAACGTTGGCCACGACAACTATGTTCAGAAGCTGGCCGGTAAAAATTATCAAATCAACGGCCTTGGCGATGCTCCCGGCACTCCCGGCGGCGGTGGCCCCGGTGGTCCCGGCGGACCTGGTGGTCCCGGCGGTGGCGCACCCGGCGGTCCTGGCGGTCCTGGCGGCGGCGCTCCCGGTGGCGGCGGTCCTGGTGGCCCCGGCGGTGGACCTGGCGGTCCTGGCGGCGGCGCACCTGGCGGCGGATACAACTTCTCCCCCGATTGCGAGGATCCCGGCCCGCTGCACAGCAACTGGTCCTGCACTCAGGTGGTTCAGAACACTGTCCCCTGGCCAGAACCCTACAAGACTCTGGACAACGACAACTCTTATACCAAGAGCTGGTAACGTCATACAAAACGGCGGCAGAAGCAAAACGCTTCTGCCGCCTGGTTTTTGTCCGATCTAAAGCATCGGCCACATGATTATAAACTGACCCCCGTAAAAGTCGAAGGACCTTTACGGGGGTTTTTAAAACTGTTTATGCCTTTTCGGCGGTGAGCTTTTTGAGAACAAAGAGGACCGCGAACATCACAACGATGGACAAAGGCAGGCATATCCATGCGCTCTGGATAAAGCCGGTGAAGATGAAGCACACAAAGCTGACGGCGGCCACGGTGATGGCATAGGGCAGCTGGGTGGAAACATGGTTCAGGTGGTCGCACTGTGCGCCAGCGGAAGCCATGATGGTGGTGTCGGAAATGGGGGAGCAGTGGTCGCCGCAGACGGCACCGGCCAGACAGGCGGAAACGCCGATAATAAGCAGCTCGGAGGTTGCGGGGAACACGTTGACCACGATGGGGATAAGGATGCCGAAGGTACCCCAGGAGGTGCCGGTGGCGAAGGACAGCAGGCAGGCCACGATGAAGATGATGGCGGGCAGGAAGTTATACAGGCTGGAGGCTGCGCCTTCCATCAGACCGGCAACATATTCGGCAGCGCCCAGCATACCGGTCATGTTCTTCAGGCAGATAGCGAAGGTCAGGATAAGCAGGGCGGGAACCATGGCCACAAAGCCTTTGGAGATGCATTCGCAGGCTTCTTTGAAGGTGATGACTCTCCGGGCGATAAGGTAAATGAAGGTGATGACCAGAGCAACGATAGAGCCAAGGGGCAGACCCAGAGAAGCGTCGGTGTTGGCAAAAGCGTCGATAAAGGTTTCGCCGTCCCAGTAGCCGCCGACATAGATCATGCCGATAACGCAGCTGATAATAAGAACGATGATGGGAAGCACCAGATCGATGAGCTTGCCCTTTTCGTTGAACTCCATGTCTTCGCCGCCGTTGAAGGTACCGGTGGTGAACAGGTCGCCATTTTCGGCATTCTTCTCGTGGAGCTTCATGGGACCGTATTCGAATTTCATAAGGGCGGTGCCGATGATGAATACGAAGGTCAGCATGGAATAGTAGTTGTAGGGGATAGCCTTAACAAAAAGCTCCAGTCCGGAGTAGACACCCTCGTCGACCATGCCGGAAACGGCAGCGGCCCAGGAGGAGATGGGAGCTATCATGCAAACGGGAGCGGCTGTTGCGTCGATCAGGTAGGCAAGCTTTGCCCGGGAGATTTTGTGACCATCGGTCACAGGACGCATGACAGAGCCAACGGTAAGGCAGTTGAAATAGTCGTCAACAAAGATAAGTACGCCCAGAGCGAAGGTGGCAAGACAGGCACCAACACGGGTCTTGATGTGCTTCTGAGCCCAGCGGCCGAAGGCGGCAGAACCACCGGCCTTGTTGACCAGAGCTACCAGGATGCCCAGCATGACCAGGAACATGAAGATACCTGCGTTCCAGGAGTCGGACATACCGGCGATAAAGCCGTCGATAACCATGGTGTTAAGGGTGTCGACCGGGTTGAAGTTGCCATAGAACAGGGCGCCGGCAAGAACACCGATAAACAGGGAGGAATAAACCTCCTTGGTGATCAGCGCCAGAACAATGGCGATGATGGGCGGTACAAGAGACATGAAGGTTCCGACCATGGGGTTGCTGGATTCGGCTCCGTCGCCATCGGCGAAGGCAGTCACGCTCAGCACACAGGCAAGAACGACGATGATCGTCATGACCGCAAAGAGTTTTCTCTTTTTGTTATACATTCTAACCTCTCTTTTCCGGGTACAAAAAAACGAGACTGCTTATGATGAACTGTAAGCGTCTCTTCGAAGGAGGGGTGTGCCGGTTGAGATAGCGCTCCACAGTAAAGTGACAGTCCGGCATGTGTTCCACACCGGCCCAGCTCCGGTCATCAGGCTGACCTTCACTTCGGCGGCATTGCCTTTCGCGCTCCCGCGATGCCTGTCGCAAATGGGAGAGTTACTGATCGTTGCCGCGCCTCTATCGTTTTTTCGGACCTTATTTAGTTAAGCTAATATTAGCACCGCTTTAGCGCTTTGTCAACAAAAAGTTAGGCTGAGGCCTGTAACGAATCACACAGAGGCCGGGGAATGCCTGTGAGGTTATAAACATATCGCCGGATCCTGCGTTTCCCCCACACATCCCCGGATTCGACACAACTTCCTATTTACAAAATATGGAAACCATGCTATATTATAGATGCAGCTTATCCAATATCCGAGCAACCGATCTTTATCCCACAACCCATACTGGCCCGCCACCGGGAGCAAACCGGGGCGGGCAGCTTTTTTGAG
Organism: uncultured Oscillospiraceae bacterium; assembly: GCA_964384255.1. Classification (GTDB taxonomy): domain Bacteria; phylum Bacillota; class Clostridia; order Oscillospirales; family Oscillospiraceae; genus SIG469. The sequence goes on from CAYLKH010000003.1 coordinate 14,874, forward strand.
GTCAGTCCAGGAAAGAGGAGCGGACAAAGTATAAAAAGTCCTTTTCCAGCTCGCTCAGGTCCCCAAGAGAACGGACGGATACGCCTAACATTCTTGTGGCCTCGGGATAGAGGGGAAGCCTGCGCACGTTGCCTTCGTTGGCGCTGAGAGCGTAATAGGACAGCATACTTGCCCCAAGTCCGCTGGAAACCATACGCAAAACGGTGCTTTCGTCGGCGGTGGCGGCAATAACGTTTACGTTTACGCTGTTTTTGTCCAAAACCTCGAGAATGTCTGTGTCCTTTCCCAGGGTGGGCATGATGAAGGGGAACTTTTCGTAATCCCTGACCCTGAAAAACCTGCCGGGATAATCAACGTCCGGGGGCAGGACGGCGAAAAAATCGTCGGCCCGCAGATGAATAAATTCGTAGTGATATTTTGGATGAGGGCTGGCGAGGATCATGTTGTATTCCCCACGGGCCAGCTGCTGGTAAAGCTCGTCCCGGCCGTCTTCGGTTAGCAGAATGTCAACGTCGGTGCAAAGCTGCTGGTACTCGCTTACTATTTTGTTCAGCCACAGTCGGGCAACGGCAGGATATGCGCCGATCCGCAAAACCTTTTTGGTCGACAGAGTAAGCTTCTGGGCTTCGTCGAGCATCTGGGACTCGGCCTTGACATAATTTTGCATATAGGGCAGCAACAGCTGACCTTCTCTGGTCAGGCGAACCCCAAAACGCCCACGGTCAAGGACCTTGAGGCCCAGCTCTGATTCCACCGAATCCATCATGTGCGCAAGACCCGATGGAGTGTATCCCAGACTGTTGGCTGCCTTGAGCATACTTCCGGTTTCCAAAACTGTCAGTAAGGTCTGGATCTTTTTGCTGTCCATGATATCCCTCCATATGTGTGAAATCAATTCATAATAAATTATATCAGAAAAAATGATATTTTGCAAGAGGACAATATCTCTGAAAGTGGTCCTATACATAATGTTACCGCTTTGTTCTTGAATTTGACATAAGCATTGACTATAATGCAGATAGCATGAAAAAGGCAGGTGATCGTCATTAAAAAGAAACGACGCACTAAACGCAAAAAGAAAAACAACAGGCTGCCGCTGTATATCAGCGCGGGTTTCCTTGTGGTGGCTGCCATTGCCGCTATCGCCGTATGGCTCCACGCCAGCAGCGCCGCCGGGGACGTATCCAACTATCAATATATTTTCCCCAACGTATATGTTGCCGGGATAAATGTTGGCGGGCTTGATAAGGAGCAGGCTCTTGAAAGGGTCGAGCAGGGCGTATCCGAGAGCTATGGAGTCAACACCCTTATAGTCCGTCTGCCGGACAGAACACTGAGCTTTACTCCCCAGGAGGTCAAGTTTTCCATTGATGTTGGTCAGGCGGTGGACAAAGCCTATGAATATGGCCGGGACGGGGATAAATACGATATGTACCGGGCTTACAACAACGCCCTGACCAATGACCACTACATAGATGTTGATGCCGATGTATCTATCGACAGGGACGCCATTCGTTCCATAATTGACGAAGCTGCGGCAGACATAAGCTCCCAGCTGGTCCAATCGTCTTATGAAATAACTGACAGCTCGATCATTGTCCACGTGGGCAGCGCTCAGCGGGAGCTGGATGCTGACGCTCTTTACGAAACCGTATGCAGCGCCTTTTTGATGGGAGATTTTTCGACCATCGAGTTCGATGTCAAAACCGTAAGCCCCGGCGGAGTCGACCTGGATGCCATTTACCTCGAGATAAACAGGGAAGCCGCCGACGCATATTATGACGAGGATACCGGGGAGATCGTGAACGAGGTGATCGGCTGCACCTTTGACCTTCAATCTGAAAAGGAAATGCTGGCCATTGCCCCCGAAAACAGCGATTATATTATCCAGCTCCAGATAACTCAGCCGCAAATGACCGCTGAAATGCTGGGGGGCAAGCTCTTTGCCCACACCCTTGGCTCCTGCGACAGCGAAATGACCGGCTCAAACTATAACCGCACCAACAATGTTACCCTGGCCTGCGAGGCTATTAACGGAACGATCCTTTATCCGGACGACATTTTTTCATTTAACAATATCGTCGGAGAGCGGACCGAAGCCAAGGGATATCTTGAAGCGGGAGTTTATGTCGGCGGTCAGACCCAGAACGAGCTGGGCGGCGGCGTTTGTCAGGTCGCGTCCGCTATCTACCTTTCTGCACTGAGAGCAAATCTTGAGATCGTTGAACGGGAACCCCATCAGTTTTTGGTGACCTATGTACCCATGGGCTGTGACGCGACAATTTATTGGGGATATTATGATTTCAAGTTTAAAAACAACACCGATTACCCGATCAAAATCAGCACATGGGTGGAAGGAAGCTATGTCCACTGCGTCCTTTATGGTACCAACGAGACGGGCGAGTATGTTGAAATGACTTATAAGGTCCTGTCCACCACTCCTTATGAAGAGGAGATCGAGGAAGATCCGGACAAACCGGCGGATTATTCGGCGGTCACCCAATCCCCTTACACCGGATATGAGGTCAAAAGCTATCGCAACCTTTATTCCGCGTCAGGCGAGCTCATTGAGACTACCTATGAGGCATACAGCAATTATCAGGTCCGCAACAAGATAACCGTGGTGGGCGCTCAGCCTGAACCTGAGCCTGAACCGGAACCCGAGCATTCGCCTGAACCGTCTGTAGAGCCGTCGGTGGAACCGTCTCCGGAACCGTCGTCAGAACCTGACTATGTTGAAGAAGCTCCGTCGGGATCCGGGGATGGAGAATCGACTACCGAAAGCGCCATAACCATATATGGATAGTCCGAACAGACCATAAGAAGGACTATTTTGACACACTTAATTCCCCAGATGCAGATGCATCTGGGGAATTCAACTTGTATACAAAGGCCCGGTAGCCTTTGTCTACAGGTTGTGCGGAACGAACTAAAGTTCGTTCCTGCCGCTGCGGCGGGTTATTGAACGCGAAAGACACCCCTGATGGGTTTCTTTCACACTATCTTCCTTTCCGGTGCAGCTACTTTACACCTTTGCCTACAGCCTATATTCCCCCAGATGCAGATGCATCTGGGGAATTACTTTTGCCTTTGTCCGGGTTGGGATGGCGCCGGAATTACCATTATTTGCTCCTTGCCAAAAGATTACAAAACAATTACAATAATGACAAGGAGGTAACAATTATGAAAAAGAAAATTGTATCACTTATAACCGTTGCAGGACTTGTGTCCAGCCTGACCGTTGCATCTGCCGCATCCTGGCAGGGCGGAAGACAGGGAGCAAACCACGCCCGGTTTTGGCAGACGACTTGCAGCGCCGCCTTTGGCCGCGACTGGACACAGCTTCCTGCTGTTCCGGAGTATGCCGGTGAAGCTGATGACACCCTGGACACGGGCGTTCAGTACCCGGACACTGCTGAGGACAGCGTAAGCGGCGATCTTCTGGACAGCAGCTATGCCAGCGAGGTCCTGCGGCTGGTAAATGAATATCGCGCCCAATATGGGCTGGAAGCCCTGACTCTTAACAATAAGCTGTCAGAGGTTGCTCAGGCGAAGGCTCAGGACATGAAGGACAATAACTACTTTTCTCACAACAGCCCTACTTATGGGACAGCCTTTGAAATGATGAAAAGCTTTGGCATATCCTATAGCGCGGCCGGAGAAAACATAGCTATGGGATATTCAAGCCCGTCGGCCGTGGTGGAGGGATGGATGAATTCTGAGGGTCACCGGGCAAACATACTTAACGGCTCCTTTACCCAGATGGGTTTGGGGTATGCCGGCAATTATTGGTGCCAGATGTTTATTGGGTAAGCCGGACTGAAATTAAACTGGAAGCAGCGTTCCCCTATGTTGGGAACGCTGCTTCTCAGCGTGTCAGAATAGTCCTTTTTGCGAAAAACTCCATGGCCATTGCCCGCGCCCATAATGAGACACAGGGGTTCTGGCGGTTTCCGGTTTATTCCATTTCGGGTTCTTTTTCCGGGTCGTCTACGCCCTGCCAGGGGAAGACGGGGCCGTGGAGAAAGAACACGGTTTCTTTTGAGCGGTTTTCTTCGAAATTCCAGCCGAATTTAAAGGGAGGCCGGGGCCATACTCTGTCGTAAGCGATGCACAGATAAAGATTCGGCTTAACTCGGCGCATTTCGTCGTGCTGACCCATCTGACCGTTTTTGGACATATTGTCGAAATAGCAGTAATCCGCCAGCAGGGCCGGACGGCCGTCGATGGTTGAAGGGCCGATTTTCCACGCAAAGCGGGAAAACCGCTGGACACGGCCGTCTTTGAGCCACCAGTTATAGCCTTCGCCGATGCGGTCCTTATGGGGAAGGGTCGGGTTAAGAGCCTTGCCCAGATGATGAGACCCGCGGCCGTTGCTGTTGGGGTCGGAGTAAAAGGCTTGAACCTCCTCCTCCCGGTAAAGGGGATAGCGAACAAGGAATTCGCCGTTCATTTCCTCCGGGTCGGGGGCATCAAGAGTATGGAACAGGTCCAAAAGGTCGCAGCTGTTCCATTTGACCAGCTTATCCACCGTCCAATAGTCAAAATCGTGTCGGACATCGGGGTCATAACCAGTGTGCATTGCAGTTTTACCTTCCTGTGATCATAATTTATCGGTTCCTGTGGAAACCCAGAGAATTGTAGCACAGAAGTGTACTTGTTGTCAACCGTGACACAATTGTGACACGCCTACGACACAATTGTGGCGAAACCTGGGAGAAGAAAAGCAATGTACATAGATTGAGACTGCTGTTGCATTATGTCGTATTTTAAGCTAAAATAAGATCAAACAAATGGATAAATCATTGACGGAGGTAAACATGAAACATATCAGGAAATTGGCTCTGGTTTTGGTCGTGTCTCTTATGCTGGCGTGCGTGGGAGCGGCTGCCGGGGCAGAAGGGGTGTCGGCCAATGCCGTACAGCCGTCGGTTTTTGCTTTTCCGGGAATTTCGTCCTGGGCTGTGCCGGAGGTGCTTACGCTCTATAGCCGCGACGGCGTACCCGTAGAGCTGATGTCGAACTTTGGCGCGAGCATAACCAGAGGAGAATTTACGGCCATCATCTATGGAGCCATGACATTTATGGATGTTGAACTCACCTATAGCGAGACAAATGAGTTTACAGATATTGACGATTCGCCCTATAAAGAACACATACTCTGCGCTTACGACAAGAACATAATCCAGGGGCGGGACCAATACACCTTTGACCCCGACGCAAGCATCTCGCGCCAGGAGGCGGCAAAGATACTGTATTCCTTCCTTATGGCCATGGGCGAAGCCAATGAGCTGAAAAACGCAGACCGCTCCGAACTCCCCTTTGACGATGCTGGCGATATTGCCGACTGGGCTGTTCCTTATGTTTATTGCGCATGGGACATGGGGCTTATGCAGGGAACTGACCTGGGGTTTGAACCCGGCGGAACCCTTACCCGGGAGCAGGCCATGGTGATCATCTGCCGTATGTGCCAGTCCACAGAAACCGAAGGTCAGGCCGTGACCGTTACTGACCCGGTGTATCGGGCGGTAGCTCTGGGGATCTCCGATTATGACAACGACGAAAACGACGGTCAGCGGTTTCAAGTCTCGGTCAATGAATATATGGAAAAACTGCCGAACCTGACCGTAAACGGTAAGGCCTGGCAGGTGACTCCGGCTTTGAATATATTGAAAAAAGACTTTTACGCGTTGCTGGACCAGGTGTTTGGCCAGGCCGATGATGACGACGTATCTATTCTGCTGACATCGGGACACGGACTGGAAACCGGAAAACTTGCTTTCAGTGACGGAAAAAACCTGGAAACGGAAAGCTATTCGTCCATAGTCGAGGCTATGTCGAAATACAGGGGTACAAAGGTTTTGATCGTCGGAAACTGCTTTTCCGGAAAGATGCTGGAGGCAGACGCTATTGACGAAAGCTTTGTTATCATAACAGCGTGCAGAGCCGATGAGGAAAGCTACGGAGTCGAAAACGTGACCGATGGATATACCTATAACCTTTTTGAGCGGGCGATACTTCATGCCCTCCATTATGACAATGGATTTAACGCTGACTATGACGGCGATGGAGTTGTATATGCCTATGAGCTGGCGGCTTATGTAAAATTTGAACTGAACCAGATCCTTATAAACGAGGATGTGGAAAGCAACGTACAGTTTGTCCCCGGATGGGGAGCCGCGATCGCAACCGGCGTGACTCAGTGAAAGAGAATAATATTACAAAACGGGCCGAAGCGAAAGCTTCGGCCCATGAGTTGTATTGAGGTGAATTTTTACATATCCGGAGGAGGCATATCACCATCGGGAGGTCCGCCTTCTCCACCGGAGGTGGTTTCGATAACGCGGTTGCCAGCCAGATATTCGTCATAAGCGTTCTGATAGGTGTCGATAACGGTCTGGAGTCCCAGAGCATAGCACTGGTCAACATAAGCGTTCCAGTTATCGTCGTTCAGCTCGGTGGTGCCAATCATGAACTTCAGAATTTCTTCGGTGGCGTAGGTGATGATGTCGGTCTGAGTAAGGGCGATGGCGCTGGTTTCGTCAGCGTTCAGCTCGGCGGCAGCGGGAACCTCGTGGTAGGCAACATAGTTGGTCTGATCGGACCAGACTTCGACAGCGGCCAGACCTTCGGCGTCATAGTCGGAGGTGATGGAGGCCATGTTGTCCTTCAGCATGGGGGTCTGAGAGAACATGTTGACTATCTTGATGATCATGGGGTTGATGCCGTCGGGGTTGTTGGTGATGAATTCGGTATATTCGCGGATACCGGAATCGTTCCATTCCCAGCTGGTGCCTTCGATACCGTAGTTGGCAAGGACCATGCCTTCTTCGGTGAAGAAGTAGTTCCAGAAGGAGCAGACAAGCTCGGGATACTCGCACTGAGTGGTGATGTTGTAGCCCTTGTTGTCAGCCATGGTGGTGGTGGTGCCATAGGTGTACAGCCCGTCGTCGTTATACAGAGCGCCGCCGGGAAGCATATCGAAGTTGGCATCGGAGCTGTAGCTGCGAGCGAGGTACATAGCATCGGCCCAGTCGGTCCAGATGCCGTAGTCACCAGCGGCAGCGCCCTGCTGCTTCTCGGTATCGGTGAAGTTGGTGGTGTAGAAATCGTCAGCGATGACGCCGTCCACAAACAGCTGATGGAAGTATTCGAGGTAAGCTCTGTAGTTGTCGGATACCAAGTCGGAATGGTACTTGCCGGTTTCCAGAACCAGGTTGGCAGCTACGCCGGTAGCATTGCCGGATACGTCGAACAGAGTGCAGTCGAAGATGTTGCCAAGAGCGCTGATGGCGCCGGTGTAGTCAACATAGATAGAAGCGTCGTTGGCCTTGTCCTTGAAGGCATACAGAACTTCGTTGTATTCTTCGAAGTTGGTGGGGACGGAAAGTCCCAGCTCTTCCAGCCAGTCGGCACGGTAGATGGTACCCTGGTCTTTATACGGATAGGTATAAAGGATGCACATGCCCAGGTACAGACCGCCGGTCTGGACGGAATCGATGGTGGCCTGGTTGGTGTTCATCAGGTAGTTCCAGTATTCGGGAGCGGCGTCGGGGAGAATGTCGGTCAGGTCATAGATGATCTCTTCGGCATAGGCCTGCTGCTGGCCGCCGGTATAGTAGTCGGCGGCGTTGATAACGTCGCACCATTCGCCGGATGCCATCATCAGGTTGAACTGCTCGGTCTGAGCGGTGGTGGAAACAGTCATAAACTGATACTTAACACCGGTGGTCTCCTGGATGGTGTCGAGGATGGGCAGTTCGTTCCATTCGGTGTAACCGGTGACATCGAACAGGGAGGGCCAGGGGTTATACTGAAGGATCTCGATGGGGTCGTTGGGGTCAGCCAGAGGATAGCTGATAGCAGAATCGGCAGCGGAGATTATCTGAAGGCCATCGACGGTCTCGGTAGCTTCCTGAACGACTGCGGAGTCTTCGATAGCGGCTGCCTTTTCTTCCTGCCGGGCTTCCTGGTCGACGTTGGAAGAGGCGGCAGGGGTAGTCTCAGCGGCGGTGTCGGAGGAGGTGCTGTCTTTGCTGGAAGAACATCCGGCAAACAGGCAGAACACCATGGTCAGACACAGCAGCAGAGCAAGGAGTCTTTTTTTCATTTTTGCTTTTCCTTTCTGATATTTTCCTGATATATTCAAGAATAGATATATTATTGAACAGATTGCAGAAATCGTCAAGAGCATAAGATACAAAAATACCCCGGGCAGGAAACATTTGAAACTCAAGGTAACATTTTGAACATCCTGCACGGGGTATTGTTATGAATTATAGACAAAATTCAGCCGCAATTGGACGGGCTAAACTGGCAAAATTCAAAGCTGTTCCGGAGATTCGGAAGCTTCCTGGAGGGAGCGGGGGCCGGTCATACGCAGAGCCAGAGAAAGCATATAAAGGGCGGAGAAAATGAAAAACAGCTTCTGATCCGGGGAGGTGACGTTTAAAAAGGTGACCAGCGAAAAGTATATCCCGCAGAGGGACACGGCGGCGGTCAGTCGGGGGCGGCAGGAGTCGAAAATGAAGCCACTGGCCATAAACAGGGATATGGAGATGAGGATGATCGCCAGCAGTTCATAAATATAGTCGACTATAGACGGGTCAGCGCTCCAGCCCTTGAAAACATAAATCAGCCGTATACACACACAGAAAACCGGGACAAGCAGCAGTCCGGAGGGCGGCTGACCCTCTTTGCCCACAAGGCAGAACACGCCATGACAGCAGATGCAAAGCCCTGCCAGAGCAAGCAGATAAAGGGAAAGAGACAAAAACAGATCGCCCTGAGCTGATATTATCCCCGCTACGGCGGCTGCCGCAAGGATTATCCCCGAGGCGGTGTGGATAACGCAGGCCACCGGATCACCGGAAAAGCAGGAGCCATAGTCCGGAGCGGGCTTAACGCTTAAAACGGCTCCCAAAACCAGTATCACAACAAACAGGGCCGACAGCAGAGCCATGGCCAGAGTAAGCGGGTGGCCGGTTATGGGCAGGCCGGAGGCATCGTAAACAAAGGCCAGTTCCAGTCTGCGCAAAATCGCGCCTGCCAGCCCAAACACAAGGGCGGCAACGGGCAGAATTATCGAACGGATGCGATCCATATAAAACATCTCCAGTTATCAAGGGTTTTTCGGGGCCGGGGTATGGGACCCGGGTGACCGCTGATCCGGTCACTGCCGAATCAGCGGTTATCTGGTGGTTAGCCCATGATCTTGTGGGGCATATCCTCGTAGCTGTTGTAGGGTACGGGGGGTTCCGGCTCGTCGGCGGGATAGATGGCGGTTTTGCTCCACTGCCAGAACTTGGGAGGCTCCTGACCGGTGAAGGCTTTGGTATCGGTGCCGGTAGCACCTTCGACGATCTCGACTCCGTCGGTCCAGGCGGTGTAGAAGTTGGTTTTGAACAGGGGATACAGCTTCATGTGCCAGATCTTCCAGCCGTCGTCCTCTTTGATGAATTCGACCTCGTACTTGCTCCATGCCCACATGGGGTCGGCCTTAAGGTCGGAGCAGTCGCCGCTTTTGTCCGCCGGGCCGCCGTCTTCGCTGCGAAGAACAGTCTCGTGGCCGGGGGATACCCAGCAGCCTTTGGCGGTTTTGCCGTCGGCCGCGACCTCGAGGACCTCGGTGTCCAGCTGATGCATCATCAGCATACCCTTGAGGTTGTTTTCCATACCCGGGTCAGAGCGGTCCCCATGCTCGACACAGTAACAATGATAAATGGCGTCGTAGCCGCGGTATTCGCCATAGGGGAATTTGAAGTAGCTGTCGTCACGTTTGGCCCAGAGGGTCATGTAGTCGTAGTTGCGAAAGGCGGTGTGGTAATAGGAGTATCTGCCCATCAGATTGCGGCAGGCATTTACGGCCTCTACCTTCTCCAGTCTCTGCATTACTTCCTGTAAGATCTTTTCGTCCATTTTCTTATTTTCCTTCCATTAGTATTTCGATGGCACGACAGGCTATGCGGATAGCCCGTTCGGTGTCATGGCTTTCTTCGTTGGGAAGACCCAGCAGCTTGCGCTCCTGGTTCCAGACCACGTGGCACAGGGAGCCGAAGCGGACTTTGAGAGTGTCGGCCACGACGCACAGGGCGGCTGTTTCCATTTCGCTGGCCAGAACGCCCAGCCGCTTCCAGGCTTCCCATTTTGCCAGAAGCTCGCCGGAAATGGGCATCTCATCCGGACGGTGCTGACCGTAGAAGGAGTCCTTGCACTGGACGACACCGGTGTGATAGGGGTGGCCGGACTCCTTTGCCGCGGCCACAAGGGCGGTGGTAACGTCGAAGCTGGTCACGGCGGGGTATTCCAGAGGCGCATATTCCTTTGAGGTGCCTTCAAAGCGGATGGCACCGGTGGCGATGACCGTATCGTTGGGCAAAACGTCGGTGGATATGCCGCCGCAGGTGCCAACGCGAATAAAGGTGTGAGCGCCAAGGGCTGCAAGCTCGGTCATGGCTATGGCGGCAGAGGGGCCGCCGATACCCGTAGAGCAGACGGACACGCTCTGACCGCCCAGCTTGCCGGTGAAAATGCGGTATTCTCTGTTTTGAATAACGAATCGGGGTTCGTCGAAATATTGGGCGATGATATCGCAGCGGTCAGGGTCGCCGGGAAGCAGACAATATCCGCCGATATCCTCCGGCCTGGCCTTGATGTGGTATTGTTCCATAGTGATGGTCCTTTCGTGTGTCAGGGGTTAGGGGTTAGTGCGAGGAGTGCCTGCGGCACGCATTTGAATTTTTCTCTGTAGGCGCAAGGATGTAGGTTTGAAGTAACTATCTGGTTACGCAAGGGGTGAGATTGCCACGGGCTTCGCCCTCGCAATGACGATTTAGGGATTAGAGATTAGTGGACGTAACGGCAAGTATTTGCGCTTGACACAACATTGTGGTTACGCAAGTTTGGAGATTGCCGCGACGGCTGCGCCGTCTCGCAATGACAGCGAAGGGACGCTGTTATCTGCCGTCGGCTGATCCATGCTCTTCGTTAAATAAACAGATTTTTTTCGGCCTGCCGCCTCAGCTCTGCCCGATGATCGGGGTGGGCGATGGCAATAAGGTTCAGCGCCCGCTGACGGACGGTGCGGCCCCGGAGAGGGGCGATACCGTATTCGGTGACGATGTAATCGGCGTAGTTACGGGGGACGGTTACCTGAGCGCCCTCTTTAAGCAGGCAGTTGATTTTTGAAAAGCCCTTTTTGGAGGTGCTGGTGAAGGCATAGATTCCGCGGCCGCCTTTGGAATGAAGGGCGCCATAGGCAAAATCGAAGGCGCCGCCAGAGCCGGACACCTGACGGGAACCGACGCTTTCGGAGCATATCTGACCGGTCAGGTCTATTTCGATGGCGGTGTTGATAGACACCATGTTGTCGTTTTTCATAATGTTGACAGGGTCAACTACCCATGTTCCCGGGAGCATACGACATTTGGGGTCGTTGAAAATGGTTTCGTACAGCGCCAGGTCGCCGCCGGCGAAACAGCCGATATGCTCGCCTTTGTGGAAGTTTTTGCGTTCGCCGGTGATGATTCCCCGGCGGATCATTTCGCCCATGGTGGCGGTGACCATTTCGGTGTGGAGGCCCAGATCCTTAAGGTCGTACATGGCCTTGGCTATGGCGTTGGGCAGGCCGCCGATACCCAGCTGGATGCAGTCGCCGTCGTGAACCAGCTCCCGGCAGTTTTCAGCAACCTTCTGCTCCTCGGCGGTAGAGTTGATGGTAGGAAGATCCCACAGACCGTGCTCCGTTTCGTAAAGGGCGGTAACGTCGTTGATATTTATGACAATGCCGTCCTTCATGGGTTTCAGGTGGGGATTGACCTCGAGAATGATGTCTCTGGCGGATTTGATGAACTCAAAGCCCCATTGGAGACACAGACCGGCGTTGAAGTTGCCGTTTTCATCCATAGGAGAGACAGAGGCGATGAACACGGTGCATGGGGACACGGCGTTATAAAAGGGTTCAAAGTCGGGAATGTCGGTGGGGATATAGCTGCTGTTGCCATACAGGTTGCCCTGACGGTGGGAGGGGCCAAAATAGTAACCGGCGCTGTTGATGTGGCCGTCCATGCCTTCGTCTGTTATGCATCGGTAAATATTGTTAGCTCCTTTGATGAGCATAACGTTGCTTACTCGGGGAGCAATGGTGTGCATCTGCTTGATAATGTCCTCAGGTTCGTGGTTGTCGGCCATGGCGACCACAACATCGTTGGAGCGAATAAGCTCAAGACACTGGTCGGCAGTACGCTTTTTCAGGTTGTAAAGCGAAGTATAGTCTGACATTTCTCATCCTCTTTAGTTGAAATATTATCTTATATCAGCATTATATCAAAGAGAAAAGGAAAATAAAAGGGGCAAAAAGAAGCGGTGGCCTGAGACACAGTTACAAAAGTGCTTCCCTAATGACATAAAAAGCGTCTTGTAATTGGAAGCGGTTTATAAGTATTATATCTGTATAGTAAGAAAGTATGGAGCAATATGAACAGAAAACGAAGAAACGAGAGGAAACAAGATGGCTAAAAGACAATTTTCACCCGAACAGCTGCTTGACCGGTGGGAAGCCCGCCGGGAGATGCAGAACATTATGGGCAGACTTACCCAGAGCTATCTGATGATGGAGGAAGCCCGGATCTATGACCGCTGGTGGAGCAAAAGGGAGGATGTGTGCCTGGGCGTTAACACCGGATGGTACAGCGGGAAGGACGCTGTCAGGGAATACTATGACGCTCTTGGCAGAAAAATCGCCCTGGCCAGCGGTATCATTGCTGAAATATTCCCTGAAAAACTGGGCGGCAAAACCAGAGAAGAACTGTATGGCGTGGGCCAGCTGGGTGTCAAGCCTGTGGATACCTTTGTAATTGAGATCGCAGGCGACGGAAAAACGGCAAAGGGCATATGGAGCCTTCATGGCACCTATGCTGACATAACAGCTTCCGGACCGGTCAGCTTTTGGGATTGGGGATATTACTGCGTTGATTTTATTCTGGACGATGAAGGCTGGAAGATATGGCATATGCAGTATCTGACCGATATCAACAACCCCACCGGCGGCGACTGGGCGGATAAGCCTCTGAGCTGGCCCGAAGATCCCAAATTCGCGGCCATGAAGGACTTTACCTTCCCTGAGCCAAACGTGCCTGCCGTGCTTCGGCAGAGCTATTATCCCGGCAGACCCTTTACCGAAACGCCTCCTCTGCCGGAACCTTATGAGACTTTTGCCGAAACCTTCAGCTATGGAATTTAAGAAAGGGGCAGCAGCGATATGATGAATTCAAGATATACCAACGAAGAGCTGGTCACCCGGCTTTGGGACAAGGAAGAGATCAAAGACCTTATGAGTCGCCGCTGCTACTATAAGCAGAACGACTGGCGGCAGAAAGAGCTGGACGAGCTTTGGGTCAGCCATGAGGACCACAGGGCCTCCGCGTCTCTTGCCAACAATCTGGGCTATTTTGTTGGCATGGGCGATATTAAAAGATACTATGTTGACGGCATTGCCGAAAAGCGGGCCGCTCAGCTGGAAATGGTCAGGGACAGTTACCCCGATGCGGAATGCGGCAACAGCGTTATGAACGCCCACACCTACCACACCGTTATGGTCGAGCTTTCCGGCGACGGAAAGACCGCCAGATATCTGGCTTATGACCACGGCCATCAGACCGACCCCCAGCCGGATGGCGGCGCGAAGGGATACTGGACCTCGGGCCATATTCTGGCAGATCTGGTCAAGGAAGACGGGACCTGGAAGATATGGCACATCAAGGGTATGCACGATCTGACCATTCCGGCGGCTCCGGTCCCCGGTGCTGGCGGTGGATTTGGCGGTCCGCCTCCCCAGGAGGGGGATGACGGCAATGACGGACCTCCTCCCGAGGGGGGAGAAGGCGGCGGACCCGGCGGACCTCCCATGATGCCGGATATGGGTCCGGACCCCTATGAGGACGATTATGGCGTTCCTACTGTGGCGTTGCCCTATGAGGTCAAGTGGGGATGGAACGATCTGCCAAAGCAGATGCCGAACACCTACTCGCCCAACGAAACCTACGAACCCAAAATCAGCTATGGTCCCGAGGGCCATCCGGATCAGCTAAGATCCTGGAGATAAGGAGGAAGCCGAAATGTCAAAAGAACTTACCTTTGAGCAGCGGCTGCACAATGCGCTGGGCAGCCAGCAGTGTGAAAATATCAAATCGACCCACAGCTATCTCCACGGCATGATGTATTCTGCCGAGGAATGGGACGGCATATGGAACCGCAGCAAGGACGCAACCTGGGCCCACAGCTTTGGCCGTATGGTGGGGTTTGACCAGATCTGGTGGGACAGCGTGTGCCTGGTGGATCCGGGGGCATATCAGCAGTTTTTGAAAGCCCTTGAAACAGATCCGGAGGTTGCCCGGAAGGACCCCAGATCCATGGGCAAAAACGCCTGTCATGCTCTGTCCTCGGGAGTTGTTGAGGTGGCGGCTGATGGCAGGTCATGCCGGTCCAGCTATATCACTCCCGGCCCGTTTGTTATGGGCAATGGCTTCGTTTCCGGCGGGCGAATACTCAACGAGCGCTACGGCTCTGACTTTGTTTACAGCAATGGCCGGTGGGAATATCTCCACGAGCAGGTTTGCCCTGATGGGTTTGCGGATTATAACAACGGCAACTGGGCCCACGTTCGCTATGAGCAGGCTTTGAAGGGGAACTTCACCCAGCCGGGTTATCACAATCCGCCTCCGGTGACCGATCCCGGACCGCTGCATGTGGATTATGACATAGTTCAAACTGTTCAGAAGACCGTTCCCTGGCCCGAACCCTACGAAACGCTGGACGACGACAACTCCTATTCTCCCGGCAGGAACGACCCTGACAATTTTTGATTTTTACCCGGCAAAGCCCGCTGCCCTGAGGCGGGCTTCGGACACAAGGAGGAATAAGCAATGAGCAATTGGCGCGTTCGCCCCGAACCGGTTGACGAAAGCAGGATAGCATTCAGCCATGAATGTGACGTGCTGGTGGTTGGCCTGGCTCACGCGGGAACAGCTGCTGCCAGAGCGGCGGCTGAGGCGGGAGCAAAGGTCATGGGTATTGAGGAAAAGCAGGCTGAACGGTTCAGCGTATGGGGCGCTGACTATGGGCATTTTAATTCAAAATTCCTTGCAAGCCGCGGAGTTCCCCAGGTCGACCCCATAGACTACTATAACGAAATGATGCGCAGAGCCCTGGGGCGGGCAAACCCGGGACTTGTTATGAAGTTTTGCCAAAACGCGGGTGCAGCCTTTGACTGGTATACTGATATGGTAGAGGATTTTTCCACCGTCAGCGTTGCTTTCTGGCCCGGTGGAAACAAGTTTGACGGCGAAATGGCGGGTTTCCGCTTCTGGCCAGGCACGGCCCAGTTCCGGGGAGCTTTTGGAGGGCCTCCCGGAGGCGGTGGCAAAGGTCCCGGTGGCCCCGGTGGACCCGGTGGTCCCGGTGAAGGTCCCGGAGGTCCCCCGGGTGAAGGCGAGGATCATGGCGGCGACCGATTTATGGATGTCAACAATGGGGGCATCGATCCCCTTGAACAGGTCAAGACCCAGCCCAATCTGACGCTGCTGGCAAAGGCCAATCATCAAAAGGCCCGTGAGCTTGGCGCTGAGCTGTTTTTCGGAATGTCGGCAGTGGATATCATTAAGGAAAATGGCAGGGTCGCAGGAGTGATAGCCGTTGATAAAGAAGGCAGATACCATCGCTATATGGCATCCAGAGCTGTTGTTCTGGCAGCGGGAGGCTTTGGCGGCAACAGGGAAATGCTTGAAGATCTGCTTCCTGATTTTAAGGGGCTTTTCAGCGGAGACGAGGATTTCCCCAAAGGTATGGGCCGCAGCGGCATAGCCCTTAAACTGGGCGTGTGGGCCGGTGGTCGGCTTGAAGCCGGGCCTATTGCAACTATGGGAGGAAACTTTAATACTCCCCGGGGATTTAACTGCGTCCACGGTCTGCTGTGGCTGGATACAAAAGGCAAGAGATTTTGCAACGAGTGCTTTGGCGACCCGGTCATAACCGGATTCCAGGGCAACCAGCTTAAGCATGGCACATACTACAACATTTTTGATTCTAACGTTATGGACGATCTCCAGTGGGCCGTACCGGCTCACGAGGGCTTCGATTATGCCAACGAAGGCTATATCCAGAACGTAACAAGAGCCATGGAGGCGGCTAAGGCAGCCGGGAAGGGCGGAGCCATATCCAGAGCGCCCAATGGCCCGGTGCGTATCGTGTGCGGCAACAACATGGAAGAACTGCTGGACAATGCCGAGCTGGAAGGTCAGCTCCGTGAAAACGTTAAGGCAAGTATCCTGAGATACAACGAGATATGCCGGGCGGGGCGTGACGACGATTTTGGCAAGGATGCCAAGCTGCTGCGGCCCCTTGATCAATGGCCGCTGTATATCCAGTTTAACGACTACAACTATGTTGGCCGTATAATGTGTACCTGCGGTGGCCTGTTGACCGACGAAAAGCAAAACGTAGTTGATGACGGGTTTGAGCCTGTTCCCGGGCTTTATGCCACCGGCAACTGCTGCGGACGACGCTTTGGCCCCCAGTATTCTACCCCCACTGCCGGATTGAGCATAGGTATGTGCGTAACTCTGGGCAGAGAAGCGGGCAGGGAAGCTGCCGGAGCCTGAGGGCAGCCGGGACAGAACATGACCTTATAAGCAAGCACCTGAAAAAACTCGCAGCCGGAGGGCTAACCGCTTCCGGCTGCGAGTTTTTTGCCACAATTGCCTCAATAGTAGACCTATTGCCGCTGTTATGTACCGCTAATGTCATTTTTCCTTCTCAAAACGTACATTTTAGTGACTTGAGAAAAGAATAATATGTTATCCGGAATATAGTAATTCGGAGGACATTTCCGTTGAATAGAAAAAATATGCAAAGGGTACTGCTGGTTGCGGTCATGGTCGCGACGCTGCTGCTGTGTTGCGGCTTTTCCCCGTCGAGGTCGGCTGAGTTTCAGGGAGGACTGGGGAAATTTGCCGGCGGTCATCAGCTGGATTATGTTTATTACGAACCTGAGGGTAAGGGCAGCTATCCTCTGGTAATATGGCTCCATGGTTTGGGCCACGGGAATTATCCCGGCGATCAGCTTAACGGCAACGAGATAGAAAACTGGGCGACCCCGGAATATCAATCCCGGTTTAAGGACGGGGGAGGAGCCTATATCCTCTGTCCCCGAAGCCCCGAGGACAAGGGCGTTACATGGTGGTCGCAGGGGATGGAAAAGGCGCTTATGGCGCTTATAGAGTCGTTTATTCAGGAACATCCAAATGTTGACACTGACCGGATATATATCGGCGGGTTTTCCCTGGGCGGATATATGACCATTGAAATGTTGAAGGCGTATCCCGACTATTTCGCGGCGGCGTTTCCTGTTTGTCCGGCGGTCAGTCCCTGGGAATCGGATCTGAGCCAGTTGGCGGATATACCCATATGGATAACCACATCCACGCTGGACGAGACGGTGCCATACAAGGTGGTTTCGAGCTTCTGGAGCCAGCTGATGGAGGTCAGCACGATCCCCGGCGACTGCCGGATATCCCTCCTGGGTCAGGCCAGAGGTCAGGACGGAAGGAATCTGAACAATAACCACTATTCCTGGTATGCGGTCACGTCGGATATGTTTACCGCAAGAGGGGCTGTGTATTACAGCATGAATACATGTAACGGCTGTGGCAGCAAGGTTGAACTGAGATATCCCAACGGGATGATATCATGGCTGTCGGCCCATTCAAAATAATAACCATCAGGGCTGTAAAGAGGAATGCATTTTACTCTTTACAGCCTTTTTGCTGCTGAAAAATGTCGAAAAAATGGAAGATCATTACGAAAATCCTGTTGAAATGCACAGCGAAATATCATATAATGTTCGCGGTTTGTTGCTAAAGAATATAAAGAGAGAGGAACATCGACAAATAATGAAGAAAATAGCCATTTCACTGATGCTGGTTTTGGCCCTTGTTTTCAATGCTGCCGCCGCGGTGTCTGCGGGAACGGTAAAAATCGGCGGAAACACTGCAAGTGTTGTGTATGTCACCACTGACAGCAGCACACTTGTTGCGCCGATCATTCCGTCTGCCCGTTTGGGAAGCGACGCTTCGGCAGCGTCCATCATTTCTGCGGCTCCCGACAAGGTGGTAGCCGCCATGAACGGCAACTTTTTTAATTCGTACTACACTGAGCCGCAGGATGCCAACACCAACAATTATCCCCAGATATACGGAGCTCTGGTAATTGACGGCAAAATGATCAACTCCGGCGGCGCTGCCGCTCTGGGCGTGGGCTACGACGGATCTCTCCAGATAGGCCGGGTGGAGATCAAAGGTCAGGCGGTTTTGGGCGGCGTGTCCTTTGTCGCCTGGGGTGTCAACACCCATTACAACGATGCCAGCGCAGTTTATATCCTCACCGACGAATTTGAACTGCCTCTGGACATTTCGTCCGATTTTACCATTGTGCTGGTCAGCGATGGCCATGTTAAGAAAATGATTTCCGGCCAGAATGATTTTG
This sequence comes from uncultured Oscillospiraceae bacterium, assembly GCA_964384255.1. Classification (GTDB taxonomy): domain Bacteria; phylum Bacillota; class Clostridia; order Oscillospirales; family Oscillospiraceae; genus SIG469. Next base: position 33,411 of record CAYLKH010000003.1, read on the forward strand.
TCACCCCTGATGGCTATATCGCCGTTGTTATCGGCAGTGGTTACGGCACCAGAGGCGTTGAAGTCGGCGACACCGCCGAATATACCTACACCGTTACCAGCGGAGACAGCCAGAAATGGAGCGGGTTGCGCAACATTATTGGCGCCAGCGGAATGCTGGTGGAAAACGGCAAAAACGTGGTTGATCTGAACAGCAATGTCACCGAAGACAAGCAGAATCCCGATCTGGTCAGCCAGCGCACTTTTGTTGCGCTTTTGTCCGACGGACGGATGATGATGGGCGCTGTGACCAGTTCGTTCAGAACCATTGCGGACTCCCTTATTTCCATGGGAGCTACCGACGCCATTTTCCTTGACGGCGGCGCATCCACCATGCTTTACTGCAACGGAAGCTATCGTTCCGGCCCGGGAAGAGATCTGGCGTCTGTCCTGGCGGTCATGGAATCTTCCAGCGCTGTTACCCAGGCTCCCACTGACGAACCCAGCTCCTGGGCGGCCACTTATGTATCCGAAGCCCGGAGTCTCGGCATTTTACCCGCCGAGCTGGACAAGCATTATCAGCAAAACATCACCCGTGGAGAGTTCTGCCAGCTGATCGCCGCGTTTATGGATATTTGCGGAGTTGAGATAGCTCAGGGAGAGAGCGTAAAATTTACCGACACTTCTGACAAGAACACCCTTAAGGTAGCTTCGGCGGGCATAGTGACCGGTTATACCGACGGCACCTTCAAGCCCGGAGACAGCATTAAGCGACAGGACGCCGCCATTATGCTCCAGCGACTGGCTACTGCGGCGGGAATGGAAGAGGCCGACGCAGTCAAGACATTTTCCGACAGCGCGTCTATCTCGGCCTATGCCAAGCCGGGGGTAGACTATGTCACTTCTGTTGGTATTATGAACGGGAATGCTGACGGGACCTTTGCTCCGGCCAACAACATCACCAGAGAGCAGGCGGTCATCACCCTTATCAATCTGCTGGGTGTAATGGAACAGGGTTAAATAATCGCTGATCAATCAGACTTTCATAAAAATCGCACTTGTTGTTTCCAGGGAAGTTCGTAGCTTGCCCGGGGGAGTCTGGGATCAGTAATTATCAGAAAATGTGTACGTATTATCGATACTGCTCAATCACGCAAGGTGTGAGATTGCCACGTCGGCTTCGCCTCCTCGCAATGACAGGTTTATCCAACCGCTCAATTTATTTTAATCGTGCCGCAGGCACACATTGCACTAATCCCTAAATTACTATCCCCTAAATTACTAAAAACAAAAAATCCCCAGGCGCGTGCCTGGGGATTTTTCGTTATTTCATCAGATCTGCATGGCCTTGGAGTAGCCGCTGCGGGTACATTTCTGGATGTTACCAACAGCTTCGCAGTCGCCAGCCATATAGAAGAAGTTTACAGAGTCGGCATACTGGATGGCGCTGTCCTGGCAGGGGACCATGCCGCCGCAGATAACAACGCTGTCGCACTCGATAGTAGTCTCAACGCCGTTTTTGTCGCAGTAGGTCACGGAGTTGGCGGTGACGGCCTTGGTGGTGACCTCTACTATGGGCTTGATGCCGTTATATTTGGGTTTTTCCCATTCGGGTTTAACGCCGGCAAAGCCGGGAGCGGTGGGATCGACCCAGCTCATGGTGATGTAGTGGAGCTTGGGAGCGTCGTGAGCAACCTCGCTCTGACGGGTCAGAACGGTGACATCGTGACCGGCCTGACCAAGATACATGGCGGTTTCGATACCGGTTTCGCTGCCGCCGCAGATAACGACCCGTTTGCCCAGCTTGTCTTCGCCGTTTTTGAAAACGTCGACACAGGTGGTAAGACCGGCTTTCAGGCTGCCGTTTTCGTCCTGGGCGAACTTGGGAATGTTGGGTACAGCGCCGGTGCAGGCGATAGCTGCGTAGAAACCCTCAGCCTCGATCATTTCGGGGGTGGGTTCGCAGTTCATGACGACCTTTACGCCCAGCTTGTCCAGCTGACGGACCTGCCAGTCGCGGAAGTCCTTAATGGTCCACTTGAAGTCGGCCACTTCGGCGTGATACAGCTGACCGCCGAGGTAATCGGTCTTTTCGTACAGGGTAACATCGTGGCCACGACGGGCAGCGTAGATAGCTGCGGTCATACCGGCAGTGCCGCCGCCAATAACGGCGACCTTTCTGGGAGTAGTCTCGGCTGAGAACATACGATGGAGCTTATGCTCGTTGCCCATGACCGGGTTGACAGAGCAGCAGGTCAGCCAGGGAGCGTCCATGGTGCCGTGACATTTGTTGCACCACAGGCAGGGAGTAACGTCGTCGGCACGGCCTTCCAGAGCTTTTTTGCCATATTCGGGGTCGGCGAACCATGCACGACCCATGGAGATCATATCGCAGTCGCCATTGGCTATGTAGGCATCACATTCGTCCAGATCCTGGAAACCGCCGTTGACGGCGATGATGGCTTTGGTGCCGGTGGCTTTCATACGGCGGGCATAGCCGATGACGGGATGCTCGCCCTTTTTGAAGGTGAAGCTGGTGGGGTGGGAAGACGCGATGTCTTTTTCACGCAGGGTCCAGATGTCTACCAGACCTTCGTATTCCTTGGACAGTTCGCCCAGATCTTCGGGACTCATCATGCCGTCGCCTGCAACGATAGTCTCCAGCAGGAAATCCTTGCCGCAGACCTCTTTGACACGGGTCAGCAGAGCCTTTTGATATTTGGACTGGTCGGCCCATTCGTCGGTACGGCCCATCTGCCTTCCACCACCGGGACCACCGGGGCCGCCGGGACCACCGGGGCCGCCGGGGCCGCCGGGACCTTCACCGCCGGGAGCGCCGCCTTCGGGAGCGGTGGATTTTTTGCGGCCGGGACCCATGCCGACGCTGACAACAGCGACGCCATAGCCCATCTTTTTGTATCTGAGCATTTTCTGGGCATAGTTTTCGATAGCTTCGTAAACCATCTCGGTGGTAGCCATTTCGGTCATCTTAGGCTCGGAGCCGGGAGCGCCGCCCATGGTGGGGCCGCCGGAGAAGCTGTAACCCTCGGGATATTCGGGATTGACACCGCTGAGACACAGGTAGCTGCCAAAAGCCCGAACATCGTCGGCCAGCTGGGAAATGTAGTTTTCAAGAGCGGGGTTATCGGTGTTGAAATACTGCATTCTGATGCTGTCGGCAGCGCCGACGGTACGCTGCTCTTTGTTGTTCCATTCGCCCATGTTGATATAGGCGCAGCCGTTTTTGGCCATGTTGGTATAGAAGGTCATGTAGCCTTCGGAGGGCCATTCTTCGGGGCCGTTAAGGAAGTGAACAGGGGCGCAGGGGAAGCTCAGGCGGGACTTGAGCACGGTGTTGTTGATTTTGAGCGGGGAAAACAGATGCTTGTAATACTTGGGCATGTATAATTCCTCCTTGCTTTTCTTTTCAATGTGGATATAATGATTATAACACTAACCAATTGTTTTGTACAGAAAAATGAACAGGTTCTAAGGAGTTATGATGAAAAAATTATTTACCATTATTCTGGCAGCAGCGATATTGCTTACCCTTGTGGGCTGCGGAAGCAAACAGACCGGCATCCATCACGTGGAGATCGAGATCAGAGATATGGGGACCATCAGGGTCGAACTTAATGGCGATGTGGCGCCCATAACAGTTGGCAATTTTATGAAGCTGGCTAAAGAAGGATTTTACGACGGGCTGGGATTCCACCGGATAATCAACGGCTTTATGATGCAGGGTGGCGACCCGCTGGGTACCGGCACCGGCGGGTCGGAAAAAACCATTAAGGGCGAGTTTTCTGCCAACGGAGTGGAAAACAACCTCTCTCACACCAGAGGAGCCATATCCATGGCCAGGTCAAACGATATGGATGGCGCAAGCTCTCAGTTCTTTATTGTCCACCAGGACAGCACGTTCCTCGACGGGGAATATGCCTGCTTTGGCTATGTTACCGAGGGTATGGAGATAGTTGACCAGATATGCGAAAACACTCCGGTCCAGGACTCCAACGGCACTACCCTCAGGGCAGACAGACCCATTATTGAGACTATAAGGGTAATAGACTGAAACAAACAGCGAACGGGGTATCCACGGTTTTGTGGATACCCCGTTTTGCGGGTCAAAACAGTCTGGTTTTGACATGGTATTTGAGGACGGTTACTTGGAGATATATCTCTGATAAGCGTCGGTGTAGATGCTGATGATGTTGTCCAGATCCAGGGACTGGCAGGTGGCAACAAATTCGTCCCATGCAGCGTCGGTCAGTTCGGCTTCGCCGACCATCCACTTAAGGGTGGTGCTTTCGATGTAGGTCTGGAGGTCGGTGTAGGAGCTGCCGATCTTGTCGGACTCGTCAGCGGTGAGCTTCATGCTGGTGGGCAGAGAGGTGTAGATAGCGTTGGGCTGTTCCTCGGGTACGGTCCACAGCTCGGAAGCGGCGATCAGGGTCTCGCTGCCGGTGTCGAAGTTGAAGTTGGGATATACATAGCCAAAGTCGCCGTCGGAGGTGTAGAGAGACTTGATGGCGACGCCAAGGGACTCGTGTCTGGAGTTGAAGTACTCGTTGGGCATGGGCTTGCCGTCGACGATATCATAGGTCTCGCCTTCGATCCAGCCGTAGTTGCAGGCCAGGAATCCGGTGTCGCTGTAGAAGAAGTCGCAAAGCTTCATGCAGGCTTCGAGAACGTCTTCTTCCTCGCAGGAGGTGCAAAGGGCGATGCCGGGCATGGAGTCAACAGGAGAGGTGGCCCAGGAAGCGGTAAGGATCTCTTTTTCCCCAAGACCGTCGGCATGGATAACGGGCAGGGGCTGGGGATTTACGCCGTAGGTGTCGTAATAGGTGTCCAGCTCAAAGCCCATGGCGGAACCGGTACCGGTGTCGCCGTTGTTGAAGTTGGTGAAGTCCATTTCGGTGATGGACAGGAAGTCATTGTCAAGGATGCCTTCAGCATACCATTCGGCAAACAGCTCGATATAAGCTCTGGTTTCGTCGGTAGTGGCGTCGAGAACCAGTTCGCCGGTAGCGTTGTCGATAAGCAGAGTGCCGGAGAAGCCGGCGCCCATGGCCTGGGAAACAAGGCCCTCTACGATATCACCCTCAGCAGAAACGGCCAGAGGAGACTTAACGCCCTGATCCTTCAGAGCAAGACCCAGCTCGTGGAGTTCGTCGACGGTGGTGGGCAGCTCAAGGCCGGAGGCTTCCCAGTAGTCCTTGTTGACAACGGGGCCCATACCGGTTTTGGAGGGTTCGGATTTGATGGTGGCGAAGCTTACGATGCGGCCTTCGTCAGTTACGATATCGTTATAGATGGTGGCATCCTGAAGGAGATAGTTGTAATGGGGAGCATACTCTTCGAGATAAGGAGTAAGGTCCACGTAAACCTCTTCTTCAACGGCCAGGTCGTAGCCGCCGGTGTAGGCGGAGCCGGACTGGGCGAGCATGGATTCAAACACGATGTTGGGGTAATCGCCACCGGCGATGACCAGATTGAACTGCTCGTTAGCGGTGGACTGATAAGGCTCGGTCCAGGTCACGCTGTAGCCAAGGTTCTCGACCAGACGGACCCAGAAGATGGAATCTTCGCTGGACTTGGAGGGATGGCTGCCGGAGCGGGTGGGGTAGAAAATGCTGATCTCCACAGGCTCGTCATAAAGAGGCAGATCGTATTCAGCGGGCTTTGCAAGGGTGGTGTCTTCTTCCACATCGGCTTCGCCGACATCGGAAGCGGCTTCGTCAGAGCTGTCATCGGCGGCGGGAGCGCTTTCTTCAGCGGCGGTGCTTTCTTCGACGGTGGTGGTGCTTTCTTCGTTAGCGGTGGTGGAGCCTTCCTCGGTCTTGGAAGAGCAGCCTGCCATCATGGAAAGAAGCATTGCCATTACCATAACGAGAATAAGCAAACGTTTTTTCATGGGTAGATATTCCTTTCGATTTTATTTTTTAGGCAGCCTTACGGTGATGCCGCACTCGGTGTGGTAGTTTCCGTCGAAATCTTCGCACCACAGAGCGATATCAACATAATACTGGCCGTCTTTTTCATACTTGTCGTACACATAACCCTTGGTAATGGTGGCATCGGGACACATACCGTGGGTGTTAATGTGAGCGCCCTTGGCCTTCAGCTCGGGAACTTTGAGCATATAGCTTTCGCGGTAGAAGCCTTCGGGGAAGGGGTTGGCCTGCTTTTCGGGTTCAAAGTCGTTGACCATACGCCAGTTGACCATGGTGATGAAGCCAGCGTCGCCGGCCCAGTTGGTCACGTTGCGGACGCAGAAATCACGACCGGTGTAGTTGTAGAAGGGGCCTCTGCCGGGTTTGTAGTGGGAGATAACGTTGTCGTAAACGCCGTATTCGTTCTTCTCACCACGGATGCGGCCGCTGAGGACCTGACCCTTAACGGATTCGCAGCCTACCAGCTCCTGACCGTGCATACGGATAATGTCCATCTGGGTGAAGGGAGGCTCGGCGGTGGTCCAGGTATAGTCGCCGACGTTGACGTCGTCCCAGTAGAGGACTTCGGCGCCGCGAACTTTTTCGTTTTCCCAAATGCCCTTCAAAACTGCATAATCCTCGTCAGTGTAATGGTGGGCGGGATGCATATATCTGTTGAAGGGGTGGATGAACTGGTCAGGCTCCATGCCGGGTTTCAGGCGGCAACGGAAGTTGGGGAAACGGGTGGTGCTGCGGCCAACGACCTCGCCCCGCTGGTTGATGATGTCGGCAGAAGCGACTACTATAAAGCAGCGGACGATGCTGCCCTCGGCGGGGGTAACGTCGATAAGCTCAACAGGGCCGGGCCTGTTGCTCAGCTTGTCGCCAGCAAGGATGGGGGCGAAGTATTCGACCTGATGGTCATAAGCGTCACCGGCCAGCTGTTCGTCAGGCATACAGTTGTCGCCCAGCTCACGGGGCATCATGGCCATGGCAAGGGCTTCGATATAGCCGGGAACGATAGGCAGACCGCCATACCAGGTATTTTTGGCATAGTCGGGGTCGTTATAAAGGGGGTTTTCGGGGACGATGCGCTCGGCATACATACGCATGATGATCTCGTTAAGGTTTTCCTTCTGATAAACCTGCTGCTTCATCATGGGAGGACCGCCTGCGCCGGGGCCGCCGGGGCCGCCAGGGCCGTCGTTTTTACCGCTGAGGAAACGGTCGATAGCGGCCTGCTCTTCGGCAGAATACACGTTGGGATAAAATACTTCGTATTTTTCTTTTATCATGGCTTATCTTCCTTTCTTATGGTGTAATTGTTCGGATTATCTCACAAAACCCACAGAATTGCAACCGTAGCAAATGTATGATATATGTACAAAAATTGACAATTCCCGGGTTTTGCAGACCTAAATTAATTATACAGCAAATTTCGTGCCAGACAATACGGCGAAAACCCCGGACAGCTTAAGACAACTGTCCGGGGTTCGGCTACACATATATTAAATATGTGTCATGTTAAATATGTGTCATGGAAAAGGAGTTATCTGTTGTTATATCTTTCCAGTGCCTGCTCCCAAAGCTCGATGCAACGGCCGATATTCATGCTGCGGATCTGAGCCTGGAAAGAATCGATTTCGCTGATGGGAAGGTCGCCAATAATGAAACGGACGATGTTTTCGGAGCAGTAGGTGGTGATATCGGAGAAGATGACGGTGAACTCTTCGCCTTCGACAGCGGTCATAGTGGCAGAGGCGGGGATATCGCCGACGCCGCTGCGGTTGCTGGCCCAGATGACAGGAGCGTTCTGAGCTGTTTCGCTATAGGAAGCTTCGGGCTGGGAGTTGTCGGTACGCAGCTGGACAAAACCGGTGTAATCCAGCTTCATGGAGGACAGAGGTCTGCCGGAGGGGTCGTTGGTCATCAGTTCGGTGTACTGAGGGTCGCCGTTTTCGTCAAATTCAAAGCTCAGGCCCTGAATGCCATAGGTGCCAAGGATAAAGCCCTCGTCAGTGTACCAATAGTTAGCCCACTGCATGGCGAGCTCGGGATATTCACACTGGGTGGTCATGGCAATGCCGCCGCCGACCTGAACCTCGTCACTGTAGCCGAAGGGGATAACGTCGCCTTCGTTAACAACAGGGTCGGCCAGAGCGACAACATTGTAGCCCTCGGCGCTGCCCCGCTTATTGAACATATCTATCAGGCCGTCGCCACGGGAGAAAATGCCCGTATCGCCGGTGAGGATGGATTCGATCATGCCTTCGTCACGCATTTCGGTGATATGGGTGGTAAATTCGGTGCTGATAAGTCCCTGAGAATACCAGCTGTTCATGGTGGTGATATAGTCCTTAAAGCCGTCTTCCAGATAACCGAACTTCACCTGGCCGTCTTCCAGATAGAAGCCGCTGGTGACGCTGCCGGTGGAGTCGACCTTAAGCTTGACACCGTAGGAGCCGCAGAACAGGTCGTTGTTCAGCACGCCGTCAAGGGTAAGCCACAGGGGGTCGGAAGGTTCGTATTCTGTCTTGAAGGCCAGCAGAACGGATTCAAAATCGTCAAAGGTCACGGGGGTGGCCAGATCAAGAGCGTCCAGCCAGTCCTGGCGCACCATCAGACCTTCGCCGGGGCCGCGGGAAGGAGTTCCGATACCGGCGAAGGTGGCGATAGCGCCGTTATCGGTAGCCACGGATTTGTAAACCGCGTCGGAGGTCAGATACTGCCAATAGTCAGGAGCATAGGTGGGCAGCATTTCCTTCATATCGAACACTATCTCGTCTTCGATGGCGGCTTCTGTTCCGGAGGAATAGCTGAAATTGGAGATAAAGTCGGGGTACTCGCCGGAGGCGTACATCAGGTTGGTCTTTTCGTTTCCGGTGTACTGGGAGTTGATTATAAGGTCGATGCCGATGCCGGTGAAGTCCTTCATCTTGAGGATGACAGGATGCTGATCGAGGGATTCAAGATCGCTGTCAGCTGACAGGTCCATAATTACCCAGTATGAGAAGGTCACGTTGTCAGGATTCTCCAGAGGATAGCTGATGGGAGAATATTCCCAGCCGGGGGCGACCTTTTCGGCGGCGGTCAGGGGTTCGGCAGGCAGCTCGGATTCTTCCACGGGAGCTTCTTCGACGGCGGGTTCTTCTGCTTCCGGTGCGGGTTCCTGAACAGGAGCGGTGGAGGCTTCGGTTTCTGCCGGAGCGGTAGTGGTGGTATCTTTGGATGAGGAGCAGCCCGCCAACAGGGCTGCCAGCATCACGAGGGATAGCAAGGCGGTGATCAGTCTTCTTTTCATTTTCACTTTCCTTCCTTTTTGACTTGGTATTTTAAGGCTGCCCGGCCGCTGACAGCGACCGGGTATACCAAAATTGTATCAGGATTTCACAAAACCAACAAGATGGCGAAATTGCAACTGCAATATCATATGTGTAACTGGGGAGATAAAAGGGCAAAAGCGACCATAAGCTTCACAAACGGTGGGTAAAATGACATATAGTACACCAAATAATGAATTCAATTCATTCAAAAGAAACAAAATGTTGGAACAGAATTTAATTGCCTTGCGAAACGGGAAATTTCGTTGTATAATGGAAAACAGCTATACGCCATTTTCCGCATTGCGATTTTAAATTTCAATACGCTAAAGCGGATGAGAGCCGGCCCTCGTCGCTTTTTTGCTTTATTTCAGGGAAAAACTTTATGACAAGGCCGGACGAGCTTGGAAAGGAGATTTTAATAGAATGGTAGGTTATGTTGCCAAACGCGTCCTCGTTTCCTTCCTGACGCTGCTGCTTATCGTGTGCATCACTTTTCTTCTGATGAACGCGGTTCCCGGCAGCCCGTTCATGACGGAAAAATCTACGCCCGAGATGATCGCGCTGGCCGAGGCGAAATACGGACTTGACAAGCCGCTTGTTGTGCAGCTCTTCAATTATGTGAAGGGCTATTTCGTCGGTGACATGGGTGTGTCGCTGAAGATGCAGGAAGGCACAGAGGTCACCAAGATCATTTTCCACGAGGGCAAGTTCAGCCTGTCTATTCGTCTGGGTTTGCTTGCGGTGGCGGTCGCCGTTATTATAGGTGTTCCGCTGGGATGTCTTGCGGCCTATAACCGGGGCAACTGGGTCGACAGCGTGCTGCGTGTGTTTACGACCATCGGTGTCGCTATCCCCAGCTTTGTTTTGTGCGCGGTGCTGCTCATATTCCTGGGCGTCAGGCTCCAGTGGCTGCCGGTTATTTCGGGAAGTCTGGAGACATGGAAGGCATATGTCGCGCCGGTAATAGCGCTGTCGTTCTATCCCATGTGCTATATCGCAAAGCTTACCCGTACCAGTATGCTGGATGCTATCAATCAGGACTATATCCGTACTGCCCGGGCCAAGGGCCTGAAAACCCGGGTCATAGTGTTTAAGCACGCTCTGCGCAACTCGCTTATTCCCGTTATCACCTATCTTGGACCCATGACGGCAGGTATCGTGACCGGCGGTTTCGTAGTGGAGCAGACCTTCCAGATCCCCGGACTGGGCAAATACTTTATCTCCAGCATCCTCAACCGCGACTATCCCATCATTATGGGTACGACAGTCGTGCTGGCCGCTCTGGTCATTATAATGAACCTTGTTGTAGACATTGCCTACAAGATCGTTGACCCGCGCATCAATCTGACAAAGGGGGACAGCTGAGGATGGATACGCCTAAGAAAAACTTAAACCTCTTCCAGCTCAACGCTGACAAGATACCGTCTCTTGACGACTATAACGCAGCTGATTTTGAACCTGCGTCTGATACTGAAAAGGAATCCATGGTAGAGATGCACCAGTCGGTGTCCTACTGGCGCGACGCATTGCGCCGCTTTAAGGCCAACAAGGTCTCTATGGGCGCGTTTGTGCTGTTTCTGCTGATTTTCCTGTTTTCTTTCCTGGGACCGCTGTTCATTCCCTATAATTACGCTGACCAGTATCGCGGCTCCATCAAGCTGGGACCCGGCGAATATTCCGATATCGAGCAGACTGTGCAGATGGCTGCGGAGCAGTGCGACGGAGTTTATGCCACCGCTCTTATGCCCGGTTCTCTGACCTCTCTCAACCGCAGCACTACCTACTGCTTCAAATATAAGGGAACTACCTACAGCTTTTACAACGAAAAAGCCCTGAGTGATGTTATACTGATGTTTGATGCTGATGCTGCCGATCCTCTTATTTACGTCACGGAAAAGGATATGGAAGACGGCGTTGCGGACGAGCCGACCGTTATTGAATGTTCTACCGGAGGTATTGACCGCAAGGCAGAAGGCGTTGTGGAGATCGAGCTGTCCAAGCGGGTTTATCCCCATGTATTCGGCACTGACTCTGCCGGTCGTGACCTTATGGCCCGTACCATGTACGGCGGTCGTGTTTCTATCTCCATCGGTATAATCGCCGCGCTGATCGTTCTGGTCATTGGCTCCATTTATGGTTCAGTTTCCGGCCTTATTGGTGGACGTGTGGACTTTATAATGATGCGTATCGTCGACATCATTTATTCTGTACCCGATGTTCTCATCGTTCTGCTTTTGCAGGTGGTGCTGAAAGACCCGCTTCAGGCATGGCTGGATGCATCCAACACCGACTTTTCCCGGATGATGTCCAATCTGGGCGTTGGTATAATTTCCATCTTCATCACCTTTGCCTGCCTGTACTGGGTCGGCATGAGCCGTATTGTACGCGGTCAGGTATTGCAGCTTAAGGAACAGGAATTTGTTACCGCCGCACGGGCCCTTGGCGTACCCAGCAGCCGTATCGTGAAGCGCCATCTGCTGCCCAACTGCGTCGGTCAGCTGGTTATTGCGACCTGTTTGCAGATACCGTCGGCTATCTTCCTGGAATCCTTCCTGAGCTTCCTCGGTCTGGGCGTTTCCGTTCCCATGACCAGTCTTGGCTCCCTTTGCTCGGACGCTCTGGATACCATTACGCTGTATCCCTACAGACTTCTGTTCCCGGGCATCATACTGACACTTCTGGTACTGTCCCTCAACCTGGTAGGCGACGGCATACGCGACGCGCTTGACCCGCGTCTGAAGAAATAAGGAGGTGCGCAATATGGATGAAAAAAAGCTTCTTGAAGTGAAGGGTCTTCGCGTATCCTTCTTTACCCAGGCCGGCGAGGTCAAAGCCGTCGACGGCATTAGCTACGACCTCGGCTACAAAGAGGTCATGGGCATCGTTGGTGAATCCGGCTCCGGTAAGAGCGTCGAGGCCTACTCCATCATCGGCCTTCTGCAAAGCCCCGGTAAGGTCATCGGCGGCTCCATCGAGTTCGAGGGCGAGAATGTTCTGGAATACGACAGCGAGCAGATGCGCCAGTTCCGCGGCAACAAGGTAAGCATGATCTTCCAGAACCCCATGACCTGCCTTAACCCGGTCTATACCGTGGGTGACCAGCTTATGGAAGCCCTGCGCTGTCACGACAAGTCGGTTACCCGTCAGCAGGCGTGGGATCGCACCGTGGAAATGCTTAAGCTGGTTGGCATCAACAACGCCGAAAAACGAATGGACCAGTATCCCCACGAGTTCTCCGGCGGTATGCGACAGAGAGTTATGATAGCGATGGCTCTTATCTGTTCTCCCAAGCTGCTGATTGCTGACGAACCCACCACAGCGTTGGACGTTACCATTCAGGCCCAGATAGTTGAGCTGATGAAGGACATTCAGCACAAAACCGATATGTCCATCATCTTTATTACCCATAACCTTGGCGTGGTGGCAGAGATATGTGACCGGGTATCGGTCATGTACGCCGGCCACATAGTCGAGCAGGGCAATGTAAACGATATTTTCTACAACCCTCAGCATCCCTACACCATGGGCCTGCTGCAAAGTATGCCCCGTGTTGACGAGCTTCAGCATGAGCGCCTGATCCCCATCGAGGGTACTCCGGTCGATTTGCTGGATCCGCCCAAGGGCTGCTCCTTTGGTCCGCGCTGTAAGCATTGCATGAAGATATGCCTTGAAAACCAGCCGCCGATGCTTCAGGTCGGTGAAGACAGACACTATTCTGCCTGCTGGCTGCGGGTAAAAGAAATGAAGGAGGCTCAGAACTGATGGACGAAAAAAATATCCTTCTTGAGGTTCAGCACCTTCGGAAGTACTTCCCCGTAAACTCTGGCCTTTTCCAGAAAAAGGAATTTGTCCAGGCTGTTGAAGACGTATCCTTCACTCTTTACGCCGGTGAGACTCTTGGTATCGTCGGCGAGTCCGGCTGCGGCAAAACCACCCTTGGCCGTTCCATCCTGCGGCTCATCGAGCCTACCGGTGGCAAGGTTCTTTATCGTCGCGAGCCCATCTTTGACGGTGAGGCTAAAAAACAGACCGATATGCTGCCATACCGCAAAAAAATGCAGATCATTTTCCAGGACCCCTCTGCATCGCTGGACGCCCGTATGACAGTCGGTGAGATCGTTGGCGAGGCTTTGCAGGTGCATTTCCCCAAGCTGACGAAAAAGGAGTATTCAGACCGCATCAACCAGCTGCTTGAGACGGTTGGCCTGAACTCTGAACACGCCAACCGCTTCCCCCACGAGTTTTCCGGCGGTCAGCAGCAGCGTATCGGCATCGCCCGGGCGTTGGCTGTTGAACCCGAGTTCATCGTCTGCGACGAACCTATCTCCGCGCTTGACGTTTCGATCCAGTCTCAGGTAGTTAATATGCTGGAAGATCTCCAGGAAGAGAAGCATCTGACCTACCTGTTCATCGCCCACGATATCAGCGTTGTGCGTCACATTTCCGACCGCATCGGCGTAATGTATCTGGGCCAGATGGTGGAGCTTGCCGAGAGCTACGAGCTTTGCTCCAAGCCTCTGCACCCCTACACCCAGTCCCTTCTGTCTGCTGTGCCGCTGCCTGACCCGGTCAAGACCCGGGCTAAAAAGCGCACCGTTCTGGAAGGCGACGTACCCAGCCCTCTGCACCCGCCCACGGGCTGCCGTTTCCACACCCGCTGCCCCAATGCTACCGAAAAATGCAGCCAGGAGGCACCCCGGTGGAAGGAATATGGCCAGGGACACTTTGCTGCCTGCCATATGCTCGATGAGCAGAAATAATCACGTATACGATGCCCCAAGGCATGGTAATAATTTAAAATCTTTCTGAAAAGGAGAAACCACAATGAAGAAACTGATTGCACTGTTTCTGGCACTTTGCATGGTTCTCGCTCTGTGTTCCTGCGGCAATACTGCTGAGGAAACCACAGCAGCAGATTCCAGCGAAGCTGTAACCGAAACCGCAACGGATGAAGCTTTTGTTGTTACGGCCTGCATCGCCTCCGAACCCGAGACGATCGACCCCACAATGATCAGCTCCGTTGACGGCAACACCTATGTCAACCACCTGTTTGAAGGCCTGCTGAAGTATGCCTCCAACGGCGAACAGGCTGCTGACGACGAAAAGATGATGAGCGCTACCCTGACCTATGGCCAGGCTGAGAGCTACGATGTATCCGATGACGGTCTTACCTGGACCTTCCATCTCCGTGATGGCATTACCTGGTCCGATGGTCAGCCTGTCACCGCTGCTGACTTCGTTTACTCCTGGCAGCGTCTGTGCGATCCCGAATCAGCTTCCGACTACGGCTACCTGCTTGAAGGTATTGTTGTTGGCGCTACCGATATCTATGAAAACGGCGCTGCTCTGGATACTCTGGGCGTAGTCGCTATCGACGACAAGACTCTTGAGATCCAGCTTGAGGCTGCTTGCCCCTTCTTCGATCAGCTGTGCGCATTCGGCAACCTGGTCCCCCTGCGTCAGGACATTATTGAGCAGTACGGCACCGAGTGGACCAATGCCGAGAACATGGTCACCAACGGACCCTTCGTAATGGACGAGTGGGTACATGACTCCTACATCTCCATGGTCCCCAGCGAGACTTATTACAACCCCGAGATCGTCGGTCCCGACCAGATCAAGTGGTACCTGTCTGACGACGAAACCGCTATCCTGTCCTCCTATCAGTCCGGCGAATATGACTTTATCGAAACCTTCCCCACTGATCAGATCGCTTCCCTCCAGGCCAGCGGCGACTGCTACATTCTGCCTGCTGTTACCACCTACTATCTGTACATCAACTGCGACAACATCACCGATTGGCGCGTTCGTGCTGCTATCACCCTTTGCATCGACCGCGAAAACATCGTTGAGAACGTCACCCAGGCCGGACAGATCGTTGCTACCAGCCTTGTTACCGGCGGTATCACCGACTCCACCGGCGCTATGTGGCAGAACGGCACCGGTTACGGCGAAGTTATGTGGGCCGGCCTTGCCGATATGTATCCTGATGCTGACCTGACTACCTATGCCGGCCGCTGCGAGCTGGCTCAGGACCTCCTGGCTGAAGCTGTTGCTGATGGCTTCGACACCAGCGTCACCATTCCTTATCGTTTCAACAACCTGGGCTCCCACGGCGATATCGCTGAGGCTGTTCAGCAGGACGTTATCAGTGTTCTTGGTCTGAACATGACCATGGACAGCACCGAATGGTCCGTCTACACCAGCACCCTGTCCACCGACCGTGGCTGGTATGTCTCCCGTCTTGGCTGGCAGGCTGACTACCTCGATGGCAGCTCCTTCATCGATCTGTTCATCTCCGGTGGCGCTTACAACTACTCCAACTGGTCCAACGAAGAGTACGATGCTCTTTGCGCCCAGTATAAGACCATGGCTGGCGGCGTAGAACGCGACCAGGTCATGTATGATGCAGAGGCTCTGCTGTTCTCCGAAGGCGGATTTGGCGTTTGCCCCCTGTACTACTACACCAATATGTACTGCCTGAGTGAAAATGTTCACAATGCAGCTACCTCCACCCTTGGCTTCTTCCTGTTCACCGAAGCTACCCAGGGCTAAACCTTTGGTGTAAAACCCTATAAGCAACAACAGCGCAGAGCGTTAGCTCTGCGCTGTTTCAGCGTGTCAAAACAGGTCCGATGGACTATTTTGACACGCAAAAATGGGGCCGAAGCAAACGCTTCGGCCCCATTGATGATTTAGAAATCATTACAGGGAAACGGCGGTGGCATAGGCCTTGCGAACGGCCTTCTGGACGTTGGCGGTCTTTTCGCAGTCGCCGATGAGATGCATACGGTATTCGGGGGAATACAGCTTCATGGCGTCGGCCTGTTTTGAACGCATACCAACAGCCATAACAACGGCATCGCAGGGGATGGAGACGTCGTTGCCGTCCTTATCGGTGTAAACAACTTCGCTGCCGATGGACTTGCAGCGGGCATCGACACAGATGGTGAGTTTGTTTTCCATATCCATGAAGCGGATAAGGCGGTTGCGGTAGGACGCAGAAGCGTCGGGAGCGACCTTGGACTGCATCTCGACGATGGTGACGGTCTTGCCCAGCTGAGCCAGATGATAGGCGGTTTCGCAGCCCACCTGGCCGCCGCCGATGACGACGACCCTGTCGCCCAGCTGGTCTTCGTGACCGTAGACATTGGGGGCGGTCACGGTGGTATCAGAGCCGGGGATGGGAGGAACCAGAGGATCGGCACCGATAGCTACCAGTACTTCGTCGTAGCCTTCTTTTTCCAGCATTTCCTTAGTGGCTTCGGTGTTCAGCAGGACCTTAACAGGGGCTTTGCCGATCTGAGCTACCAGCCAGTTTTTGTATTTTTTCAGCGCTCTTTTGAACTTTGCGTAGTCGGCAAAGTTCAGCTGGCCGCCCAGCTTACCAGACTTTTCGTAAAGGGTGACCTTGTGTCCCCGCTGAGAAGCGACCAGAGCTGCTTCCATACCGGCGGGACCACCGCCGATAACGGCAATGTTTTTGACACGGGTGATGGGCTTTTCGACCTTTTCGAGGTTGTGTTCAATGCCGATCTTGGGGTTGACTGTGCAGACGAAGGTGATGCCGTCGATACAGGCGGAGTCGTGGCAGCGCATACATTTTACACAGGGAACAACGTCCTCGCCGCGACCTTCGTAAGCCTTGGTGCCAAGCTCGGGATCGGCCAGCCAGCCGCGGGCCATGGAAACCAGGTCGGCCTTGCCGGAGGCGATAATGTCTTCGATCTCGTCCAGGTCCTGATAGCCGCCGATGGTAAGAACGGTCATTTCGGGAACGGCTTTCTTAATGGCTTCGGCCATCCACAGGTTGGGGGTGTCGGGTTCGAAGCTCATGGGATGGGCCTGCCATCCGGTGGCGGCGTGAACATGGAGAATGTCCAGATGGCCAACAAGGCATTTTGCCATTTCGATGGCATCTTCGTTGGTGAAGCCGCACTGCTCGGGCAGTTCGCCGGACATACGCAGCTCAATAAGGAAGTCCTTGCCGCAGCGCTCGTGGATGCGATCGAAGCACATATTCAGGAAACGGCAGCGGTTTTCCATTGAGCCGCCATATTCATCAGTACGCTTGTTGGTGTAGGGGGTGATGAAGCGGCTGAAAATGTTCATTTCGTAGGCCATATGTATCATGCACATATCAAAGCCTATTTTCTTCAAAACCTCGCACTGGTCGGCAAGATTGTCGGCAAATTCGTTCATGACTTCGACAGTCATTTCTTTGGACACGGGGCCGTCCTGAGGGCCGCCGGGACCGTTGCCGCCGCCTGCTACGCCATAGCCGCCAGCGGGCTTGGTCTGGCTGGAGGGCTTAATGCCGGAATAGGCACTCTTCTGGCCGCCGCCGGGAGGGCCTCCCATGCCGCGAAGGGGAAGACCTTCGGAAACGTCGTATCCGGTGGAGGTAAAAGCGCCCTGGATCTCCATGGATGCTTTGGCACCATAGAAATGGATCGCATCGGCCAACTGAGCCAGATAATGCTGGCTGTGACCTTCGAAAAGGTTGTAGGCCATGTGTTCGGTGTCTTTGTTGATGTTGGGGGTAGAGCCGGTGCCGGAGCAGGTAACTACGGCAGCGCCGCCCCGAGCCTTGTTGGCATAGTGGGCGATAATGGCCTCGGTAGGATAGGTCTCGCCGCCCTGGAGAGCATGAAGCCCCATGGGGGCGGTAAAGATGCGGTTGCGCAGGACCACGTTGCCTATTTGCAGAGGCTGGAGAAGATGCTCATATTTACTCATTTTCTGATTTCCTTTCTCAATATTTTCGCTTGAAAATAATTATACCACAGCGGATGCAAAATCGCAAACAGTTTAAAACAACTGGGGAAACAAATCACAAAAAGCCTGAGTGACCCATGATCTGCTCATGGGTCACTCAGGCTGTGGGAAACAGGCGATCCATGACTCTGCGCAGGGGAGGCAGCAGAGCCAGAACCACCAGGAAGTTTGAAACGCAGTGAAGAATATCGTATGGTATCCCGGCTATCCACCATGAAAACGCCATGGATGGGCCGCCGATGAACAGATATGGAATGGCGCACAGCAGGCCGAAAAACAGGCCAAAGCCTGCCGCCAGCAGCGCCCAGAAGAACCTGCCCTGAACACGCTTTAAAAGCATGGTGATGCCTGCCAGAGCGGGCCAGATGTAAAGATACATTATCCACCAGACACCAAAGCCATACAGCAGCCCTTCAACAACCGTAAAGACAAAGGTTGCGAAAAATACCCTTTTTCCAAAATACAGAGAATACAGTATCACCAGCAATGTCACCAGTTCGACATTGGGAACAAAGCTGAGGGAAAGCTTGGCGACTTCGATAGTCGCAACCATCATGCCAATAAGGGCAATATCCTTACTCCGCAAGGGTATAAACTATCTGGAATATGTCGCCATTGGCTACGGGCTGGGTGTCGATGCCGTAATTACAGTATTCGTCATTTACGTAAAATGCCCAGTAAGCGCCGTCCAGAGTGTAATCGGCACGATAGCCGTTAACGGTGTCTACCATCATGCCATAGTCGGATTCGGTGCCGCCATAGGTCAGGCCGTCAGCTTCATCCATCACCTGACGCAGATATTCGGCATCGGTCTGAACAGTGTATTCGTCAACAGATGCGGCAGCGTCTACAACTTCGATGTAAACGGTTTTTGCACCTGCCTGGGGCTTTTCGGAAAATCCAACGTACAGACCGGCGAAAATTCCGATGACCACCAGGACAGCTACGGCGATAATAATTGTTTTTTTGTTCTTCATTGGTATTGCCATCCTTTCAAAAATCAACACGCCCATTTTGCGATGATCGGAACAGATCGGGCAAAATGGGCGCAACAAAACCAGCCCGGCGGCTTAAAAGCGCAGGGCGAAGACGTACCCGACCAATTCCTCGTGATCCTGAGCGGCCCGGACTTTACCGGGACGGCTCCTGGTGCAGGCATCTGGCAGGTCTTCCGGCTTGAACGTCATCACTGTATTCCGCCTTCCCGGGCAAAGCACCCAGTGACTGTGCCGCGGCACATGGATACAGCTCGTTTCTCACGGCGACGAGATCGCACAGGTTTTTCACCGCCGAGGTGACAGCCCTCGGCAATGCGGTTGCATATGTTTCCCTTTTCATCCGGCCGGCCCGTTGGCCCCGGACACCAAATGCCTATATTCACATGGGGTGATTGTATCACAGACGGTCCGGGTTTGCAAGAGCGGCGGCAAATATGAGACAACTACTGGAATATGACGGAGAACTGTGGTATGATATATGGGAAAATTCAGGGAACTTCGAGGAGTTGGACAATGGAATATGTATTTTTGACCGCGCAGGAAGCTCTTTGGGCCGATGTTCTGGCTCAGGTTTTGCGCGACAACGCCATCAACTTCACCCGTCAGCCGGTTTTGGGCGCGGGACTGGCCATCAAAGCCGGGACCATGCAGGAACAGTTTCGGTTTTTTGTTCCCGGTTCTCAGCTGGAAAAAGCGTCTGAACTGGTGACTGCGCTTTTCAGCGGTGAGGCAGAATTGGCAGAGGAACAGGATCTTTGAAAAATATTTTGGTGACCCCTGATTCGATCAGCGGTAAATTTGGAGGTAATTAATATGGTATTTCTCAAGCTTCAGCAGCAGGCGTTCCGCAAGGTGGACATGGTCGTCAATATAGGCGCTCAGTCCGATATGGAACTGGAAAGCTCTTTTTCTTTCAGCATGGATTATAACGAAGACAACAGCCAGTGCGCTGCCCGTCTGAATTATGACATTCATCTGAAGGAAGCTCCCGAAAAGCTGAAGGTAATAGTCGAATGTCTGGGCGTTTATGCCTGCCAGGGCATCGAAACCGAAGCGGACAAGAAGCAGGCCCATGTTCAGGCGTATAATCTGCTGTTTCCCTATGTTCAGGGCATGATAGCCCACATGATGGTCAGTGCCGGTATGCCTGCCCTGATGGTGGAGATGATGCAGCTGGATCCCGGCGATATCGTAATCAACGGCCAGCTGCCGCAGTAAATATTTACAGGGGTTAGGATCTGGGGCTGCAAGTCAGATAACATAGTACAGATAACAGATGATGTGTGCCTGCGGCACGGATTTTTGATTTTTCTCTCTGATCAAAAGCTGCACACTCACTTCTCTCAGCGTATTCTGATCCCCTATAACACAAAAGAACTGCCCATATTGGACAGTTCTTTTGCGTTATTCAACTTATTTATGCTCGCAGCCGACTATCAGCTTGCCGCCGGAGGCCAGGGCGAATTCGCCGGACTCGGCACCGAAGGCAGAGATGGTAACACCGACAGGAGCGTCGATAGCGGAGACATCCAACTCGTCGACGATGACGATGTCGGAATCGGCAGTGGCGAACCACTGGCCGCCCTCTTCCAGATGCAGGAAGCTCTTTTTCAATGCGCCTCTGTAAGTGGTCTGACCGTCGATGAATACGTGCATATCGCGGTCGGTATCTTCGTGAAGGATATCGCCGCT
This sequence comes from uncultured Oscillospiraceae bacterium, assembly GCA_964384255.1. Taxonomy (GTDB): domain Bacteria; phylum Bacillota; class Clostridia; order Oscillospirales; family Oscillospiraceae; genus SIG469. The sequence continues at coordinate 54,113 of CAYLKH010000003.1, forward strand.
GTAGTCGCCGTTTTGCAGACGGACACGAATGCCATAAACCCTGGCGCCGCCGGTCTTGGTGGCGTTGGGGTCGTCATTGACGATGGAGTGGACCAGCACGCCTTCTTCGGAATAAAGGTTGGTGCGGTCGAGAACGATCTCTGCGTTCTGGCTCTTGACGATCATTGCGGCCTTTTTGCACTCCACATCGCAGCCGAATACCTTGAGTACGCCGACCTCTTCTTTCATGCCCATAACGCAATGGATCATATTGAAATAGGTGCCGCATTTGAAGACGGAGTTTTTGTAGGTGATATCGCATTCACCGGCCATGATACCGGCCATGTGGGCAACGTCGAAATCGCAGTTGTGGAAGAAGTTGTGGCAGCAGCCGTCGGCATAGGTGCCGTAACCGGCCTTGGTGGTGATGACCTTACAGCCGTCAGCTTCGAGATGGACAAAGCCCATGGAGCCGTCGGTGGAAAGGGCGGCCCAGCCGTCGCCGATAATGGTGCTGTCGTAGAAATAGCTGTAGGAATTGGACTGGGTGCAATGGGTGCGGGTGTTGCCTGCGATCTCGAGAGCGGCGGGAGGTGCGCCCACGGAGCCGCCGGGAGCATCGTCGCCAAAGGGAGCGCCCATGGAAATGAGGGTGGAGTTATAGACCTTCAGGCAGCTGTATTCCTCGGCAGAGGTGCAGACAGAAGCCTGACCGTTGCAGTAAATGTTGGCGTTTCTGATGGTGAGGTTGGCGTGGTCATAGGTGGCAACGCCTGCGCGCTCGGTACCAAGACCGGCACCCTTGCCGGTTTTGCTGATGGTGACGCCGTCCACCTCGTAGCTGCCTTTGCCGGTGGCGAAAATGCCGCCTACATCGCCGTCGTAGGTGCAGATGCGAACGTCGGTGGCGTAATCGTCGTAGAACTCGCCGCCGTAAATGAACTGCTGCTGCATGGTGTCGTTATCCACCTTGCCGTCTTTGATGGTGACGGTGGGCTTGCCCTTAGACTGATTGCCCATTCCCGGAGGGCCTCCGGGTCCGCCGCCGCCAGGGCCTTCGCCGGGACCTCCAGGACCACCAGGACCACCGGGTCCACCACCGGGTCCTCCGGGACCACCAGGACCGCCGGGTCCACCACCGGGGCCGCCGCCTTCGCCCATGGATGCAAGCATTTCTTCAAGAGTAGGCATTTTAAAGGGCTGTTTTTCCAACAGTTCAACAGCTACGCCTTTGATTTTTGACATGATGTGTACTTCCTTTCGTTGTTATCAGGGGTTAGGATACTGGCCCCTGATTACCAACAATTATACTTCAAATTGTTTCGATATACAAGCATGAAGCCCAAAATGAGGCCATTTTCTACAGATATCTTTAGCGTAATTGTTTCATTGACAGGGATTGCCGCAGGATATATAATATTTTCTAATACAATTCGTCGGGGGTGAGACAGCTGATTACGAGCAAACGTATAATTGCTGTTGTTGGTCATTATGGCAGCGGAAAAACAGAATTTTCTGTAAGCCTTGTCCACAGTCTGGCTATGGCCGGGGTAAAAAAGCTGGCGATTTGCGATTTGGACATAGCCAATCCCTATTTCCGCAGCCGGGAGCGCAAGCAGCAGCTGAACGAGCTGGGGGTCGATGTATTTGGCAGCCATTATGGGACCGAGATAACTGCCGAGCTTCCTGCCATCGATGCCGCTATCAGAGCGCCGCTGGAGGACAGGGACACCACCGTTGTGGTGGATGTTGGCGGCGACGATTCCGGGGCCAGAATAATGCACCAGTTTATGAAATACTTTAAAAGTGACGACTGCGAGCTTATTTGCATCGTAAACAAGAATCGCCCCGAGACATCCACCCTCGAGGGTGCGGAGGAACACATTCGCCGCATCGAATATGAAACCGGCTTGACCATTAGCGGCCTTGTGAGCAACGCTCATTTTATCCGCTTTACCACAGCACAGGATATTATCGACGGCTGGGAATTTACCTCAGAGCTTTCCAAAAAGCTGGACAAGCCCCTTCTGGCTGTCACTGCTCCCGAACATCTGATCGGCGAGGTCCGGCAGCTGCAAAAGGAGCTGGGAGCTGATTTCCAGCTGTTCACCGTGGGGATGTTCATGCGTGAATCCTGGCAGGACAAGGACGTTTAGGGGTTAGGTAACCGCTGATTAAATCCTGAACAAATTATGGTCGGATGATTTTCCGCTCTGCCGCCCGGAATCTCCTTGAAATACACCCAGTATTCCTGCGTCGATTCCTGTTGCATAGCGAAAAATCCTCTCGCCCATAATTCATCCCTGATTTAATCATCGGTTACTTAGGATTTAGGGATTAGAGATTAGTGGACTTAACTGCAAGTACTTGCATTTGATGCAACATTGTGGTCATGCAAGAGAGAAAAATTAAAATCGTGCCGCAGGCACACATTCCCTGATCCCTGACACCTGATCCCTGATCCCTTGTTCCCGGACAGGCAGTCACTATCTATCTACCATCCCTGGTTTCTAAATCCTAAATCTTAACCCCTAATCAACATCGTAATTCATCCAATAAGGAGAAGAATATAATGGCAAAATTCAAGGTTGAATTCAACATTGACAAATGTAAGGGGTGTGAGCTTTGTGTAAGCTTTTGCCCCAAAAAGATCCTGGTCCTTGACCAGAGCATGACCAATTCCAAGGGATATCATCCCGCAGCTATCACAGATATGGACGCCTGTATAGGCTGCGCTACCTGCGCAACAATGTGTCCTGATTGGTGCATCAACATCTGGAAGGAGGAAGCATAAATGAGCGAAAAGGTACTTATGAAAGGCAACGAAGCCTTTGCTGAGGCTGCTATCCGCGGCGGTGCCGGTTTCTATTTTGGTTACCCGATCACTCCCCAGAACGAGATCCCGGAGTATATGTCCCACGAGTTGAAAAAGCGGGGAGGAGCTTTTATTCAGGCAGAAAGTGAGCTGGCCGCCGTCAACATGGCATACGGTGCAGCAGCTGCCGGTGGTCGCGTATTTATTTCGTCTTCCTCTCCCGGCATTGCCCTGATGCAGGAAGGTATCAGCTTTATGTGTTCTGCTGAGGTCCCTGCCGTATTCCTTAACGCTTCCCGTGGCGGCCCCGGTGTTGGCGGTATCCAGCCCGGTCAGGCCGACTATTTCCAGGCTACCCGTGGCGGTGGCAACGGCGACTATCACGTTCCCGTTTTCGCGCCTGCCACCACTCAGGAAGCTATTGACATGATATACAATGCTTTTGCTGTCGCTGAGAAATATCGCAACCCTGTTATGGTACTGGCTGACGGTATGATGGGTCAGATGATGGAGCCTGTTGTTCTGCCGGAGGAAAAGCCCCGGCTGACCTCTGAAATGATCCCGGAGGAAAAGCCCTGGGCCATTTCCGGCAACACCGGCAAAAAACCCAGAAGCGTTATCAAATCTCTGCGTCTCCAGCCGGATGATCTGGAAAACCATGTTGAAAAGCTGTTTGAAAAATATGCTGTTATGGAACAGGAACTGGTAGACTACGAAGCCTACGATCTTGAAGATGCCGATGTTGTATTCGTTGCTTTTGGCACTGTTGCACGTCTGGTAATGGAATCTATGGAAATGCTCAGAGAAAAAGGCGTCAGGGCAGGTATGATCCGTCCCAGGAGCCTGTGGCCCTTCCCCTATGACGCATTTGCTCAGCTGGCCGGTTCTACCAAAGCTGTTATCTCTGTTGAGCTGAGCATGGGCCAGATGATCCAGGACGTAAAAATGGGCGTTCAGGGCCGTCTGCCTGTTCATCTTATCCACCGCACCGGCGGCATTGTACCCACCTCCATCGAGGTCGTGGAAAAGACTATTAAGATACTGGAGGGCTTGAAATAATGGAAAGCGTATTCAAAGTGACCAGGGGCCTGCTGCCCGTCGATACCAGCTATTGCCCCGGATGCACCCACGGTATCGCCCATCGCCTTATTATGGAATGTCTCGAGGAGCGGGGTGAGCTGGAATCTACCGTTGGCGTTTCCCCCATCGGATGCAGCATCGTTGCCCATCAGTTTATGAACATCGATATGTGCGAATCGGCTCACGGCAGAGCGCCTGCCGTAGCGTCAGGTATTCGCCGCGTCCATCCTGACAAGACTGTTTTCACCTATCAGGGCGACGGAGATCTGGCATCTATCGGTGCAGGCGAAATAGTTCATGCTGCTCACCGTGGCGAAAAGTTTACCACCTTCTTTATCAACAATGCTATCTATGGCATGACCGGTGGCCAGATGGCGCCCACCACCCTTATCGGCCAGAAGGCTACGACCGCTATCGAAGGCCGCACCGTCGAGCAGGCCGGCAAGCCCCTGCGCATGGCAGAGCTGATCGCCACTATCGAAGGCGCAGTGTTTGTTGAGCGCGTGGCGCTGGACACTCCTGCCCATGTTCGCAACGCCAAGAAGGTCATAAACAGGGCTCTTGAGGTCCAGAAGCAGCGGCTGGGATTCGCTTTTGTGGAAATCCTTTCCACCTGTCCTACCAACTGGGGCAAGACCCCTTATGAAGCCACCAAATGGCTGGGCGAAAACATGATACCCTATTATCCTCTTGGAAACCTGAAAACACCGGAAGGGATGGAATAAAGCCATGAAATATAAAATGATATTCGCCGGTTCCGGCGGTCAGGGCAACCTGCTGGTGGGCCAGATAATAGCTTATGCCGCCATGCATGAAGGCAAGGAGGTCACCTATTTGCCCTCTTATGGTCCCGAAATGCGCGGAGGTACTGCAAACTGCACGGTGGTGGTTTCTGACAAGCCTATTGCCTGTCCCATCGTCAACGAGGCTGATATGATACTGGCTATGAATCTGCCCTCTTTGGACAAGTTTGAAAACACTGTCGTTCCCGGCGGGCATCTGTTTATTAACACATCTACCGTTGGCAAGTCCTCCGACCGCAGCGACATCAACGTTCACGATGTTGCCGCCAACGACATCGCTAAAGAGCTGGGCAACGAAAAATGCGCCAATATAGTTATTCTTGGGGCTATCGTAGCTGCCACCGGCGTAGTTTCGAAAGAAAGCGTTGAGTACATTCTCGAGCATAAAGCCTTCACCGGTTCCAAAGCAAAGCTTCTTCCCATCAATATGGAAGCTCTGCACGTATATTTGAAGTAAAAAAACGCCCCGAAGTCGGTTCCTTGCCGGAGCCGCTTCGGGGCGTTTTTTCTTTTACAGGACTGCGAATATGACCGATACCCACAGGGGAAGGGTCAGGATCGAAAGAAGAGTGGACAGCAGCACACCGGCAGAACAGTCCTGGCATATCTGGTCGGAGCAGCCTGCGCCCATTGCAAAGGCGGTTATCAGCGACGGTACAGGCACGCAGCCATATATGGCCACGGCCTGGGTGATATAGCTTTCTACCGGCAGAACAGACAGGACTCCGATGACCAGTGCCGGGGCGAGAAAATTCCTCACAAGGACCATGCTCAGGGGATTTTTGAGAGCGGAGGGAGAATTGATGGTAACGCCCGCCAGGCTCATGCCGCAGATAAGCATCCCCAGAGGCGAAGCAAGGGAGCCTGTGGTTTTAAGAGTGGAGTCTATAAATGTGGGGAGACCAAGGCCGGAGAAATAGAACACAAGACCGATCACCACCGCAACTGTGGGCGGAGAAATAAAGGGGGATATCCGCTCTTTGAGACTCTTTTTGCCCCTTGTACCGGTTTTCATTAAAAAGGATGGAGCAGCATAGAAGATCAGGCGTATGGGCAGGGTGAACACAGTATAGACAAACAGACCGGTGGCATCAAACATTTTTTCGACTACTGCCATGCCGATATAGGTATAATTGCTGAACATGGTTGAAAAAATCACGCAGCGGCCAAAAAGGGTCCTGCCGGTGACCAGCCAGAAAATTACGCCCAGGAATGCAAGGGCGGCCAGAAGGATGACCGCAAGGGAAACTATTGTCAACAGCTGATTATAGTCTCCGGCAAAGTGCTGAGCCCGGATGGAGTTAAAGATCATGCAGGGGAGAGCGACCTTCATCACAAAGGCAGACAGATTTTTTAAAAAACTCTGGTCGACTATTTTTGCCCTGATAATAAAGATGCCCACAAACACCAGCAGGGCAAACTCAAGGGCGAGGTCAAGAATGTTCATTGGCAGATCTCCGTGTTGAATATTTGGTAACGACCGATCAAAGCTTCGGCTGATCGGGGTTCGAGTCCGGTGAACGATAATGATAACACAGATATTTCCGATGTTCAATTGATTTGGCGATAAAAGTCTGTTATTATCGAAACAGAAAGATAGAAGGAGGATGATAATGGCAAATAACGCAATGTCGGTGGGAGGGCAGGCGTTCCCGGTGGGAGTGCTGATGAGAGGAAAAAGAAACGCTGTGGCATATTCCAGAGCTGACGGCCAGATATGCATAAAAACCTGGGCGGAAAAGAAAGAAAAAAAGCTGCCCCGGGTGCCGGTTTTGAGAGGGCTGGTGGCGCTGGGGAGGGCTGCTGCCGATGGGGCTGTTACTACGGCGGCTTTGATAAAAAACGTTAAGGACCCGGCAAAAAACGGTTCGACAGTTAGCAGAATAAGAAAGTATCATGGAGCTGAGCATAAGGCCATCGCCTGCTATGAACAGGGTTTGGAGCTGACTGCGGAAAACGTTATGAAGCAAAGCCGGATACATCCCAGATGCGGGACGACAGTCGCTGTGAATGTGCTGATCGCCCAGGGAATCATGAGAGCGGCGCTGCCCTGGAACATGGACCCTCAAAAGAGGGAAACGCTGGAACTGGTGGCTACGGTGCTGGCCTTTGGGCTGGGATATGAGCTGAGCCGAAAGGCGTGGCGGGGCGAAAGTGAGCTGGCGTGGAAGCTCACGGCTCCCGGCAGATGGGCGCAGAAGCTGACCACCGCCGAGCCGGACCAGGAGATGATAAGCTGCGCTATTGCAGCCATTGAAGCTGCGGTTGGGCAAAACGATCCAGAGCGGCAGTAAAAACGCCGCTCCGGAAGGCAAAAATCAAACCGGCTGCAAAACGATCGCGGTTTGCAGCCGGTTTGGATGTTCTTATTAGTCGAACAGATAAGGCAGGACATAAAGAACGAAGGAAGAAATGCCGATAACGACGCCGTTGATGATGGCGGGTACGGTATATTTCTTACGCCATTCGCCGCCCTGACGAGCCTTGCTGGCAAAGGAGATGCCGAACAGGCCGAAAATCAGGGAAAGCAGACAGAAGTAGATATAAGAAGATTTGCCCTTCTCGATCAGCTCAGGTATGGCGTTAACAAGTGCGAGAACGCAAATTGCAAGGCCAAGCACGATCCAGAAATAGGTAATGACCATGAACGCGGTTTCTTTGAAACCGGATTTCTGTTGCTCGGCAAACTCTTTATTATACTTGTCAAAACTGGTATCCAAAAAAGTTCCCCCCTATGTAGTTATCTCGTAAAGTAAATATAACATATTGACTCCCCATCGTCAACAATTTATTCTGTGCAGGATGTAGAAAAACAGCGCCATTCTTTGGGGAAAATTCCTTATTGACTTTTTGACTGGCTTGATATAACACGGCAAAGACTCTCTCCAAACAGGCGTATGGCAGCCTTTGCCTGGGACAGAGTATTGCCCGCGAAACCGGTTTCGACTATGAGCGAGCCACAGGTCGTATGCTGGTTGAAACGCTCCTGACGCAGATTGATGGGACGCATGAGTCCCGGATGCTCGCTGTTTGTGACTGCCTGGAGAGCCAGAGCCAGCTTTAGATTCTCCCGCCAGTTTGGGTGGGAAAGGCCACCCTCGTCGGTACCTACCACCAGCATTAGCTGAGAAGCGGGTTCGTCGCCGCCGTTATAGTATGTGGCGATGGCCTCGCCGGTGGCGGTCACGCCGGAATCACGATGGAGATCGATCACGATCTGGATAGACGGATATTTTTCGAGATTCTGCTGGATGACCTCAAGGGTCCTGGTGTAAGAGCCGGTGTATGAAGGATAGTCGTTGACCGTTGTGTCATGGATGACTCCTATTCCGCATCCTGTAAGTACTGCTGCCAGCTCGTTGCCCACGGCGACAATGTTTTGCTCCTGGTCGGTGGTGCGCCAGCTGTCGGAGGCGGAGTACTGGCCATCGTATTCCTGGGTATAGGCTTCGCAGGTGTGGGTGTGGACAATAAGCACCAGCGGGCCTGAAAGGTCAGGGTTTAGCTCTAACGGTTCTGTAAGCAGTGCAAAGGTGTCGGGAGTGTAGGATGTGGCATTGGTATACTCTATGGCCTGAGCATCGTCGGCAGTGAACTCCAGCGGCTGCGGGGAAAGGACGATGCTTTCGTCATCAATGCTGTCAGGTGATGCCGACAGAATGATGTCGGCGGTTTCCGGCGGTGTTTCCGGCTCCGGAGATGGCTGCTCAGAGGGCAGGGGAGCTTCGTCGCCGCTTATTTCGGGACTGGGCGATGGAGCGGATGCTGTATGGTTGGTGAATACGCTGCCGGTTTCGGCTTCCAGGGCGGCGCAGACAAAGCTGCGGTTGCTGCCGAGGCGTATAAGAGCGCTGTCCAGCGCCGCGCCCAGCCCCAGAGAGTTCATAAGCCGTATCAGCGCCGCAAAGCATATCATCAGGCAGATCAGTCCTGCCGGTTGAACGTTTCGCCGACGGTAATAGCGCAGCTGCCTCCTTCGCATGAATATCAATCCTTCCTTTGTACAGTAGGTGCGGTATATATCTATTCGGCAAAAAGGAGATTTATGAGCGTAAACATAACCAAACTATGGACACGCAGTGAAAAAACTGACACAAATACTTTAAAAATATTAACTTATTATTAATATATTTGAAGGTTTTTGCTTGACATAGGGCTTTGAGAGAATTAGAATAAACTAGGAATGATTCGGTGTCGCTCCAATTTGTCGTTGCGGCGCCGTGTTTTCTTTATAATCCATATCTTATACACTGTAAGGAGGTAATAGCCTGATATGCCTACACCATTATTGGCTATCCTTTCGGCTTTGGCCGGTTTAGTTATAGGAGCATTGATCATGTTCCCCATTGCGGTCAATTATCGCAAGCGTGTCGCTGAAAGAGAAATATCCAGCGCAGAAGAAGAGGCAAAGCGCATAATCAATGAATCCATAAAGAACGCCGAAAGCAAGCAGCGCGAAATGCTGCTGGAGGCAAAGGAGGAGATCCACAAAAACCGTTCCGAAGCTGAAAAGGAACTCAAAGAACGACGCTCCGATGTTCAAAAGCAGGAACGCAGGCTTCAGCAAAAAGAAGAAAACCTTGACAAAAAAACCGAAGCTATTGAAAAAAAGGAAGATTCGCTGAACAAAAAACTGGCCAACGCCGATGCCCTCAATCAGGAGGTCAAGGAGATCAAGGCCAGTCAGCTGAAAATGCTGGAAAAAATATCCGGCTTCACCGTTGACGAAGCAAAGGAATACATTATCAAGAGCGTTGAAACCGAGGTCCGTCACGAAACTGCCATGAAGATCATGGAGATCGAAACTCAGCTTAAGGAAGAATCCGATCAGCGGGCCAGAGAAATTATTGCCACCGCTATTCAGCGCTGCGCTGCCGACCATGCGGCAGAAACCACTGTTTCGGTCGTTCCCCTGCCTAACGACGAAATGAAGGGTCGGATCATTGGTCGCGAGGGCCGCAACATACGGTCCATCGAAACCCTTACGGGAGTTGACCTCATTATCGACGACACTCCCGAGGCCATCACTTTATCTGGATTTGACCCGGTGCGGCGTGAGATCGCCCGACTGACCCTTGAAAAGCTTATTGCTGACGGACGTATCCACCCCACTCGCATTGAAGAGATGTATGAAAAATCCCGCCGCGAGGTGGAACACACCATCAAATCCGAGGGCGAGAGAGCTACCTTTGAAACCGGTATCCATGGACTGCATGGTGAACTGGTCAAGCTGCTGGGCCGCCAGAAATATCGCACCAGTTACGGCCAGAATGTACTCAATCACTCTATTGAGGTCGCCCATATTGCCGGACTTATGGCTGCTGAGCTGGGAGAAGATGTGACCCTGGCGAAGCGGGCCGGTCTGCTGCACGACCTGGGCAAAGCCGTGGACCACGAGATGGAAGGCTCCCATGTTTCTATCGGTGTTGAGCTGGCCAGAAAATACAAGGAATCTCCCCAGGTCATCCACGCTATCGAAGCACATCATGGCGATGTGGAACCCAAAACCGTTATCGCCTGTCTGGTCCAGGCGGCCGATGCCATATCCGCTGCCCGCCCCGGCGCCCGCCGCGAGAATCTGGAAAACTATATCAAGCGGCTTGAAAAGCTCGAAGAGATCACCAGTTCCTTCCCGGGAGTTGACAAATCCTACGCCATTCAGGCTGGCCGCGAGGTCCGCATCATGGTCAAGCCCGAGGAGGTTTCCGAAGACAGCATGGTCCTTCTGGCCAGAGACATTGCCAAAAAGCTCGAGGACGAGCTGGAATATCCGGGTCAGATCAAAGTTAATATTATCCGCGAAACCAAAGCTGTGGATTATGCAAAATGATTTCAAGTCCAGGCAACCCGAAGGTTGCCTGGATTTTTTGCAATTTCTCCATGTTTCCAACATAATCCTGATTGCAATTATTTTTAAATATGATATATTAATAAGGTTAGGACAAAAAATTAGGAGTGACCCTGTATATGAAAAAACAACTGCTGGCTTTGATGCTGGCTTTGTCGATGATATTTTCTGTATTGGCGGCCTGCGGCAAGAAGGAGACGGAAGAGCCGACAGAGCCTCAGACGGCGGAAAGCTCTGAGCCGGTCCAGAGCGTTCAGCCGGAAACGGTGGTTTCGGAAGAACCGGTGCTGTATGATGACAGCGGAATGCTGATAGTCCCCTTTGTGGAAACTCAGCAGATAAGTATGTGGGACGTTATTGATGACGACGCTCAGCCGCTGGCTACCGCTGTTGACGCGGCCATTGGCGGCCTGCTGAATGTCAGCCTGACCTATTGCTATGCCACCGAATCTACAGCCGCTGCACAGTTTGCCATGATGGAGGCTTCCGGGGAGTATTATGACCTGATGCTGGATGTTGACAGATACTATTCCGGCGGCGCTGACGCTGCTATTGACGACGGAGTTATTATGGACCTTCAGGGGCTGGCCAAGCTGGTGCCAAATCTTGAAAGCGCCATGTATGAGCATGAGGAATATTTTAAGCTTACGGAATCCGGAAGGCTGTTTCAGCTGCCTGTTATTGTGACCTCTGCCATCGACCCCGACGCCATGGGGATCATGACCCGGCGGGACGGCCTTGAATATCTGGAAATAACCTCGCCTGAAACCTATGACGAGTTTTTCTTCCTGTTGCAGATGCTCAAAAACATCTGCGGCGCAAAGCGGGGCTATCTGCTGCCTGACGACGGATTTTCCGAGGGCCTTGCTTATGGGTTCGGAGCCTATAACGGGTTTTATCAGGTAGACAATGTTGTTAAATATGGATTCCTTGAGCAGAGCTATAAGGAATACATGGATTATGTTTATGTTCTGCTGGACAACAAGCTGGCTATTTTTGAGCAGGCCGGTTCGGGATATGACCTTAAGGGCAGGGTAAACTCCAGCTGGGTGACCACCTGGTATGGCGGACTTGACCAATGGGATCAGGCGGCCCAGGTATTGGAAGACGATCAGATCGCGGCGATTGGATGGCCCACCCCTGAAAGAGGAGGCACTGTTCACTTTATCGAGACGGATGATATCCAGGTCAGGGGCGTGTCGGTTTCTGCCGATGCGGGTCAGACCAGGGGAGATGTGATATTTGCGCTGGTGAACTATCTGTACAGCGATGAATTTACCGTTATTGCCAACTGCGGCCTTGAGGGCGAAAGCTACAGCCGGGACGCAGAGGGCGGTGTGATACTCAGCGACAGTATTCTCCTGGCTGATGACCCCCCAGCGGCGCTGAAAGAGGTTTCGCTGATGATGAATCTGCCCCGGTTTGTCACCAATACATACCTTGCAGAAGGCTATAGCGAAGGTCAGCAGGAGGCGCTTGAAATATGGCACACCGGGGTCGATGGCAGCTATCTGCTGCCGGAGCTGGAGATATCGGCAGAGGATCAGGAATACATTGACTCGGTAATGGCTGACGTTTCGGTTATGGCTCAGGAATTTTTGCTGGGTTATATTCAGGGCGACTATGATGCCTATGATTATGAAGACACCATGGCGGAGATGACAGAGCTGGGTATTCGCCAGGTGATCGACATTTATCAGATCGCTCTGACCGGAGAGGCCGTTCCCTATGAGGAGCCTGAGGAGACTCTGGCAGACAAGATAATACCTGCCTATTCATCTTCCGGGTCATCTCCTGCGCCGGAGGTATCACCAGAGCCGGAAGAAGAACCTGCGGAGAGCGAAGCTCCTGGTGAACCCGGTGAAGGGGAACTGGAAATTGAAGGAGACGGGGAGACTGTTGAGCTGCCTGACACTCCAGTGGATATTGACAGCGATATCGTTTTACCACCTCAGGAATCCGAACCGACCGGGGAGGAGCCTGCTGATTCCGGCGAGCCTGAGAGCGGGCCGACAGCTCCTGAACCCGAAACAGAGGAACCCGCGGAGGAAGAGAGTTCCGGACTGATTTTAGAGTTTTAACTCACTGAGTAACCGATGTCAAACCGGGGCAGATATAAAGATAGACATCTGCTTATGATCTGATCGACGGTTACACAACTTAAAGATAAACGGAGACGCTGCAAATGGACGAATCAAACAGCAAGCTTCAGCCTCAGGATACTGAAGCTGGAGAAAAAAAGAAGCTCAGCGGCAAGAAAAAAGCGCTTATTATAGCCGGAGCGGTGGTACTGGCCCTTATCCTGCTGGTGGTGGGGATCGGAGTGTTTATGCTAAGCGGCCTGAACAAGGACACGGAAATAAGCAACATGGATCCTTCGGAGCTGGGCGCTACTCCCGGAGCTACCACCATTGTCAGGGGCACTTCTGACACTGACGAAGCCCTCAGCGCAGACAGGATCGTTGCTAACGGGGACTATAAGCATGTGGAGCTTCCGGAAGAGGTCAGCGTATATATCGGTCAGAGCAGCGAAAACGTAAGCACTTTGCTGCCCGGAGCTGAGGATATCCAGGTTTTTGCCGTCTTTGGGACCGACCTGGAAGATCTGTCAGACTGCAATATGATCGTGGCGTTGGACCGGGTCCATAACAAAATCAAAATTATTTCCATCGCCCGGGACTCTTATGTTTATTATTCAGACCTTGGCATAAGCAGCAAAATCAATCATGCCTATAACTGGGGCGGTCCCGCCATGTCTATCAAGGTGCTTAACGAGAACTATTATCTTAACATTGAAGACTATGTCAGCGTGGACTGGGATCAGATGCAGAACATAGTTAACTATCTGCACGGAGTCTGGGTTTATCTTGATTATGACGAATGGGTGGCTATCGGTTCTCCTGAGCGGTATGAATACGACAAGTATGTCAAGCTTTATGGTCTTCACGCCAGAAAGTATGCCGGGCTGAGATCTATCGACAGCGACTTCCAGCGCATGAGCCGCCAGCAGGAGGTGCTTACCTCCATGTATAAAATTGGCAGAAACCTCAAGTTTTCCAAATATCCCGGTCTGATATATTATTGCCTGAATATGTGTACCACCTCTTTCGGGTACTCTGAGCTTTTGGAAATGAGTACCATAATGCTGGAGGAAGAGCTTGAGATCGAATTTTACACCTTCCCTCCCGATGACGATACATACGCCTGGGGTGGGTTTATCGACGACGTATTTTACTTTGTTTACGATACTGACAAGGCCAGCGACGAGATATATAAAATAATCTACGAGGAGCTTTATGTCAGCGGATATGACAACGAAGAGGACAAAGCCGAAGAAGAACCTGTGACGGAAAGCGCCAAGCCTGCCGCATCGGCTAAGCCCGCCACGTCGCCCAAGCCTGCTGCATCTGCTGAGCCTGACACGGCCGCGTCTCCGACCCCGGAAACATCTGCCGAGCCTGAACCGTCAGCCCAGACGACTGCGACTCCGGTGGAGCCATCTGACCCGTTGGATGCATTGCTCCCGGCGGAGCCTGAACCGGATACCGGGGAAGAGGAGCAGCAGACTACAGATGCTGAGGAGCCATCTGACCCGCTGGACGCTTTGATCCCTGAAAGCGAGATGCCGTCTGATGATACGACGGACGCTCAGGAGCCGACGGCAGGGGGAGAGGGTGAAGTGGAAGCTTCGCAGCAGCCTTCGGATCCAATGGATGCCCTTATCCCGTCGGAGGAACCTGACGAAGATCCCGGGGAAAGCGGAGACTCCGCTCAGGAAAGCAACCCGGGAGCTATTTTGGATTTTTAATATTAAAAGCAGTCAACCGATCATGCAAATGACCGGTTGACTTTTTCTTACAGACTGATATACTTTGTATAATAACAAAATTATAAGGAAGGAAAAGAAAATGAAAGAAAGACTTATATTCAGAGACTTTGCCGAAAAAATGGGTACCGCTATGGATATTTCTGAGCCAAAGCCCGGTGCGCCCATGGTCCACAACAATGTGTGGAGCGCTGAAAAGGGAAAAGAAGCTATTGAGTATCTGCGGAAATATGCCGACGACGGATATTTTGAATTTGATGGCCACGGAGACTGCTGGCTGATGATGGCGGCTATGTATGCTCTTAAGGACTGTGATATCAACGCATATATCATGGTGTTTGACGGCTGCCTGAAAATCAGGCCCTATGCTCTGGGGGATGAGCCTGCTCAGGGTCAGCCGTGTACCTTTAGCGTTGAGGAAAAGGGAGACGACGTTTTGCTGACGGTCCATCTGGAAGAGGGGAAGGGTCCCTTTGATATGCCATTTGAAAAGGTTGTCGCCCCTGTTTTGCCCGACGGGAAAAAAATTTATGTTCGCCTTGATGGGCGCCATTTGCTCAACTGTTTCCCCCTGACCATGACCTATGGGGAAAAGGCGGCGGCGATGTATATGGATTATGCCGGTCAGTGCGTTTGCTGCCTGTCAAACGTTGATGGGGTGGACATTGGCGACCGGGTGAGCTGCCCGTTTTAAAACAAAGGGGAAAACAAATTATTTAGATTTCGTTATGTTATTCTTGCTTTTTCTGCTGATATGAACTAAAATATATTCGTGAAGATGTATCATATTACAGAGGAATCGTAATGAAGAGCAGATTTGAGCGAAGATACGACAAAATATTGAAGGATATTATCCTTACCCTGAAAGAGGATTACGCCGGGTTTGACGAAGTATGGCCCGAGTATCAGCCTACCTTTTACATAACCGCTGCCGGAACCAAGCACCACAATAACGAGCTGTATGACGACCTTTTTTTGCAGTATGTCAGCCAGATGCTGGCTACTACCGGCGACCGAAGCCTGCGGTTGAAGCTTGACGAATATGAGGATTATCATCCCTGGACTCCGGGCTTCTTCGCCCGAAGGAGCGGGGACGGACTGATAGTGACCGACGTTTTTGAGGAGCAAAGACTGGCTCCCGGCGACACCATAATCGAGATCAACCGACAAAGCCCGGCGAAGCTGAGAGAAAGCCTGCAAAAGAACTTTTTCTATTCCGACATTTCTGAGCGGGAGATATGGCACGGCCTGTTGAAAATGGCTGACCATATTCTGGTCAAAAAGCGTGGAGGGGATACCGAGGATATACCCCTGGGGCGATATCCCCGCCGAAATGCAGTCCGTCAGGCCCGAGTGCTTGAGATGGAGGCTGGAACAGTATGTTTCGATCCGGGTACCTTTGACGGAGGGCTACAGCCTTTTGTTGACCGGGAGCGTACCCTGCTCACCGGCTGCGAAAAGCTTATTATTGACCTTCGCCGCTGCGGAGGAAGCTGCGACGAGGATGTTTTGGCGCTGTTGCCCCTGGTAGTGTCCGGGGATGCTCTGTGGGAAGAGGCTCTGGCTCAGGAGCCGGTGCTTACCAACTACACCGCCAAGAACTGCGCCTGCCTGTGGTACCCTGTTCAGCAGTGGCTGGACTGCAATGGGCCTGACAGAGAGCTGGAGGAATTTGTATCGCAGATCAGGGCCCGTTCGGGAGCCGGTTGGATCGAAGAACCCTGCGACCGATGGGAAGGCGTTATCGGGAGGCTGGACGGCGCCGCGCCGTCTAAGGTGGTTGTCATTACCGACACCTGGTGTGAAGGCTCGGCCGAGGCTTTTGCCGAGATTGCCGCAAGGCAACCGGGGATCACGGTCATTGGCCGCCCGACTATGGGTACGCTGGATTATTCAAACTTTATCAGTAAAGAGCTGGACGAGGGTTTTACCCTCACGTGGCCCATAAGCAAAAGAAAGTCTGTAGCTTCCGGGGGCGGCATAAAGGGCAAGGGTCTGCCGGTGGATATATATGTTCCCTTTACTGCGGACGAAGCCACGGCGGATATTCTACTTGAAAAAGCGATCAAACTTTAAAAGCAATTAACTTTAATCAATAGAAGAAATGGAAAGGAAAAAATACTATGACGATGAAGAAAAAGCTTGAGATCGCCAGCGTTGTCAAATCTGAGCAGCTGACCGATCTTATCAAGACCACCGACGGCGTTACTATTCCCGGCGGTACCGGCGCTGTCAAATTCGGCGGGCCCGGCGGTCCTACCCATGGTCCTCTTGGCGGCGACGCACCCGAGGGTGACGGCCCTCCCGAAGGCGGCGGCCCCGGCGGCCCCCGCGGTCCCCAGAAAGTAGTTCCCGGCAAGGTCGAAGGCCGTGTCTGGGGTTATTCCGGCCCCGGCGACTGGCTGGGAGAAGCTCCCGTTATCGACAAATGGGACGAAGAGGTCAATGTTGACGTAGTCGTTCTGGGCAGCGGTAATGCCGGCGTTCAGGCAGCTCTGGCTGCTGCTGAATGCGGCGCAAAGGTTGCTGTTGTTGAAAAACAGACCGAGGAGACCTTTGCCTGGTATGGCGAAGATTTTGCGGCGTACAACGCAAAGATCTGCACAGAAAACGGATTTGGACCATATAATCTGGGCGAGATCGTTGACGAATATGTTACCCGTTCCGGCGGTCGCTGCAATCCTGACATCGTAAAATCCTATGTCCATCGCTCCGGCGAGACTATGGACCATATGCTTGAGGTTTGCGAGGAGATGGGTACCGATCCCCGTTGCTATACCTATGACCCCACCAAGAAGGGCTGGGTCCAGGTCCACGCCAACATGGATTATGACAAATACATGGAGACGGGCGACGTTTATAAGAGCTTGCAGTACAACTATCCCTTAACTCCCGGCACAAAGTCCTGGGCCGCTACTGTCCAGTTCATGGGCGTTTACAATGACGAACCCATTATGGGCTGCGCTGCCAACTCTGTACTGCCTATGGTCAACGAGGCTCTTGTGGCTAAGGCTCAGGAGCTGGGCGCTGACTGGTATTTCGGCACTGCCGGTATCTGCCTTATCCAGAACGGGAGCGGGGACGTTATCGGTATGTTCGCCCGTGACGAAGTTTCCGGCAAGGTGATCAGATTCAACACTGCCAAGGGCGTTGTTATGGCTGGCGGCGACTATGCCGGAAATGCCGATATGTGCTGGGCTCTGCTTAACGAATATATGGAACGCCGCGAACGCTGCGGCGGCACTCAGGAAGCATTCTCGTCCTTCATGGGCGGCAGAAGCGGCGACAGCGTAAAGATGATGTGCTGGGCTGGCGGCTATATTGAACCCGCACCTCGCGGCACCATGATCCTGGGCGGCGGCCCTGGCGGCCCGTGGGGCGCCAACGCCATGCTGTGGCTCAATTGCAAGGGCGAACGCTTTACCAACGAAGGCAACATCTCCGCTGCTCAGACTGCCTGCGCCCGTCAGCCAAACGGTATCGGCTGTCTGGTAACCGACAAAAAGTGGCTTAAGAGCGTCTGCGCCTCCGGTGTTGAACATTCCGGCCCCAACGCCGGACGTCCCGACTACTACATCGATTTGATCGAGGGTATGTCCAAGGTCGAACCCGGTCCTCAGGGCGGCATGGTCAAAAACTGCACCATTGCCGAGCGCGGATATAACAAGGTCATCGCTGCCAACACTCTTGAGGAACTGGCCGGATATCTGGGATATCCCGAAGAAGCTATTCCCACCTTTGTCGAGAGCATTAAGCGCTACAACGAGCTGTGTTACAAGGGCGCTGATGAGGATTATGGCAAGCATGCTTCCGCAATGATCCCTGTTGACGAGGCTCCTTTCTACGGCGTTTCTACTTCTCTGGGCAGCGACGGTCAGTGCGGACCTTCCATGGTCACCATGTCCGGCGTTATGACCGACAAGGATCTGAACGTTATCGACATCAACAAGGATCCCATTAAGGGCCTTTATGCCTGTGGCAACAGCCTTGGCGGCCGCTATGGTCTGGGTTATTCAACTCCCTCTGCCGGTAACTCCATCGGCATGGCTATGACTCATGGCCGTATTGCGGGCCAGAACGTCTGCAAATAAGCCTAAACAAAAAACATCTGCGCCATACCCGGCGCAGATGTTTTTTGTTTAGGTGTTCAATTTGATTTTCGTTTCAAATTCTCTCGAAGAAGGTCAGGCTTTGATCAGAACAGGAATTACCGGTTTTGAGCATATCCTTGCACACATTCGTTGAGGCGCTGTGATGTTATCTGAATATCACCCATGGACTACGCTCGGGTTTATGCTCATGTTGAAGAATATACGTCTCTTGTTTTGCTTGGTGTAACGGTCGCTGTTTTGATCATCTGTAAGCTAAGCCGGAGGGTTCAATGACGCGTGGCTTTGATGATAGTGTTATGCTTTGCATCAAAAACCACTTTACAATTTGAAATGATTTGATATTATAGATGCGTTGCGATTTTGCTTAGAAAGGAACAGCATCATGACCGAGACAGAACAGATGAAGCAGCGCATAATGGAATTCAGCGAAAGCCACCATCAGAATACAGAAGCCAGGTTTTATGACCATGTCCACCCCCGGTTCGTATCCTGCGATCCGACGAAGAAGACATTGATCTTTGCATTTGATTTTGACAGCTGGGGCGAAAATCTCAGGCATATAGTCCACGGAGGGGTGCTGGCTGGAGCTTTGGATCAGTGCATGGGTATATTGGGCTTTTGGGCCACGCCGGGAGACGTGATCCCGGTCACGGTCTCCATGCAGACCTCGTATCTGCGGCCGGTGCCTGCTGACTCGACGCTGTATGTTGAATCCCAGGTGACAAGTGCAGGTCGAACCTTGCAGAATGTTGTAGCCAAAGCCTGGGTGGAGGGCGGCAGTCCGGAAAAACCGGTGCTGACAGCCACTGCGGTCTACATGACGAAAAGAAGCTAGAGAACAGAGAACAGATAGTTTATTCGCTATCTGTTCTCTGAGACTGTCAAA
>CAYLKH010000004.1:0-64249 GCA_964384255.1 uncultured Oscillospiraceae bacterium
AGCTGCCCGACAGCGTCTGCGGCATGACCATCAACCGTTTCTGCTCCGGCGGCCTTCAGGCTATCGCTCTTGCAGCCAACGCTATCGCTTGCGGTCAGGGCGACGTTTATGTTGCCGGCGGCATCGAAGACATGTCCAAGACCTTCTCTGCCTATCCTTCCTACGAAGGCAAGTGCGACGACCAGTGGCTGGTCACCAACTATCCCGGCGCTTATATGTCCATGGGCCTTACCGCTGAGAACGTAGCCGACGAATATGGCGTTACCCGTGAAGAGATGGAAAAGATGGCTCTGGAATCCCACACCAAGGCTGCTATCGCCCGTCGTGACGGCAAGCTGGCTCCCTCCATCATCCCCATCACCGTTACCGATTATGCTGGCAACCCCGTTCTCGACGAAAACGGCAACCCCGTTGTTTGCGAGCATGACGAAGGCATCCTGGCCGACATGGAAGGCAACCTGAAGACCTCTCTGGAAAAGATGGCCGGTATGAAGCCCTGCTTCAAGGACGACGGCAAGGTCACCGCTGCTACCTCTTCCCAGACCAACGACTGCTGCGCTCTGGTAGTTCTGATGTCTGCCGAGAAGGCCGCTGCTATCGGCGCAAAGCCCATCGCTCGCCTGAAGAGCTTCGCTGTCGCCGGTTGCGACGCTACCAAGATGGGCCTTGGCCCCATCTACGCCACCCCCAAGGCTCTGGAACGTGCCGGCCTGACCGTAGCCGACATGGACGTTGTTGAGATCAACGAAGCTTTTGCTGCTCAGGCTATCCCCTGCTGCAAGACTCTGGGCTTCGACATGGCTAAGGTCAACCCCTATGGCGGCGCTATGGCTCTTGGTCATCCCCTTGGCTGCACCGGCGCTATCCTGGTCGGCAAAGCTATCGACTACCTCAGAGAGAACAACGGCAAGTACGGCCTTATCACCATGTGCATCGGCGGCGGCATGGGTGCTGCCGGCGTTCTGGAAATGCTGTAATCAATAAGCTCTCTCAGAATCATATATAACTGAATTGCAATCTCAGTACCCGGCCTGTCACCGGGCCGGGTACTGTAAAACTTAATAGGAGAATTACCATGAAACTTGAAGACATCAAGAAAATGACGTGCTACGGCGCTGGCACCATCGGCGCTGGCTTTGCCGCATATTTTGCACTCAAGGGCCTGGAAGTCAACGTTTTCCTGCGCAGCGAAGATTCTATCAAGCGCGCTGAACCCAAGATCCAGGAAGTTATTGATTCCTACATCAAGTACGGCATCTGCGATGACGGCGCCAAGATCTGGGCCAACATCCACATGACCACCGACCCCAAGGAAGCTTTTGACGGCGTTTACTTCATCCAGGAAAACGGTGCTGAGAACGTTGAGCAGAAGCATCAGATGATCTCCGTCATCGAGCAGTACGCTCCCGCTGATGCGATCATCGCTTCTTCCTCCTCCGGCATGTCCGTCACCCTGATGGCCGAAGGCGCACAGCATCCCGAACGCATTCTGGTCGCTCACCCCTTCAACCCCGCTTACCTTATCCCCCTGATCGAGATCTGCAAGGGCGAAAAGACCAGCGAAGAAGTTGTCGAGCTGGCTGTCGCTTTCTACAAAAAGTACGACAAAGAGCCTATCGTTCTCCAGAAAGAAAAGCTCGGCTTCATCGCCAACCGTCTTGCTCACGCTCTGTGGCGTGAAGAGATCGCTCTGGTATGCGAAGGCGTTTGCTCCATGGAAGACGCTGACAAGGCTGTCTACTATGGCCCCGGCCTGCGTTGGGCCATCATGGGACCCGCAATGGGTTACGAACTGGGCGGCGGCGACCTTGGTCTGAAGGGCTGCGCCATCAAGTTCGGCGCCATGACCAACAACACCTTCGAAGACATCTCCGACATGAAGAAAGTCCCCGCTGAATGGGCTGACCTTTCCGGCGAGCAGATCGTTCCTCTTATGGAGCATATGCCCGAGCATGTTGGCCACACTAAACCCGAAATCGCTTCCTTCCGCGACTATATGCTCATCGAGATCCTGAAGATGCATCACAAGCTGTAAAGCTATTATAGGGGTTAGGATCTAGGATTTAGGGATTAGGGGTGTTCTCTTGAAAGGTTACGAGAATCTCATAGTTTGGCAGAAAAGTATGGATCTAGTGGAAGAAGTTTATCGGATTTCGAGGCTTTTGCCATCCAGCGAAGTTTACGGACTTGCCAGCCAGATGTGCAGGAGCGCAGTATCCATACCATCCAACATAGCCGAAGGGTATGACCGTGATTCTACCAGAGAATACGTCCACTTTCTATATATTGCAAAAGGTTCCAGAGCGGAGTTATACACTCAGTTGACAATATGCAGGAGAACCGGAATACTTAGCCAGGGAAATCTGGCGGCGGCGTTTATGCTTTCTGAAGAAGTAGGCAAAATGCTCAATGCGATGATCAGCAGACTAAAGAACAAAAGCTAAAGGTTTGAAGTTTGATTCCCTAGCCCCTAAATCCCAGATCCTAACCCCTGAAAATTTACTGAAAGGAAACTTTAACAATGGCTAAAACTATCATTACCGCTGCTATGACCGGCGCTGTTACTCCCTCTGGCTACGACATTCCCGAACGCCCCGAAGAAATCGCTGCTCAGGTATATGAATGCTGGAAGCTGGGCGCTTCTGTCGCTCACCTGCATATGCGTGACGACGACGGCAACGGCGTTATGGACCCCATCAAGTTCTACCAGACCATTAAGGCTATCCGCTCCTACAAGGATTGCGACATCATCGTAAACTGCACCTCCTCCGGCGACAACCGCGTTTCCGATGACTCCCCCTATGGCAACGCTATGCGTATGCTGCACCACAAAAACGTTCCCGGTATCGAAATGGGTACCTTCGACGCCAGCTCCTTCAACTGGGGCATCCCCGGCGGCGTTTTCCACAACAGCCCCACCATGCTGGCCAACCTGGGCGACCTGTATCTTGAAAAGGGCATCAAGCCCGAATTCGAGATCTTCGACTTCGGCGCTCTGAGAGCTGTTGGTATCTACTGCAAGCAGGGTCATGTTCAGGCTCCTCTGCACTTCCAGTTCTGCCTGGGTGTTGTAGGCGGCATGGACGCTACTCCCAAGTCCCTCCAGATCCTGCTCAACGAGATGCACGATCTCCAGGCCGACGGCCTGCTGCCCAAGGAATGCACCTGGTCCGCATTCGGCACCGGCAAGGGTCATCTGCCCGTAATGTTCGCTGCCATCGCCAACGGCGGTTCCGTCCGTGTCGGCATGGAAGACAACGTTGTTTACGGCGTTGATAAAGAAGGCAAGAAGATCAAAGCCACCAACATGATGCTGGTCGAGCGCGCTGCCAACGCCATCAAGGCTTTCGGCAACGACATCGCCACTCCCGCTGAAGCCCGCGAAATGCTGGGTCTGAAGCCCCTGGACATCGAAGCCGTTAACGCCGCTCTGGACGCTATCGACATCGCTGATCTGGAAGCTGCCAAAGTCGCTGTTAAAGACGAATTCGGCGGTCCCTACTTCGCAGCTAAGGGCATGGGCGGCAAATAATTTAATCCCCCAAGCCAGTTTTATCCCCCGGTTTCCTATGGGAAACCGGGGGTTTCAGTCATCAATCGCCCAATTGGGCATTGACCTTTTCCCTGTATTGGCTGGGATTCATTCCCATGAGCCTACAGAAGGTCGTGTAAAAATACGAATAGCTTTCGTACCCCGCCTTTACAGCGATCTCTGATATGGACAGGGACGTACAGGTCAGCATCTGCACCGCATAATCTATCCGCTGCCGGATAATAAAATCGGATATGCTCATCCCCATCTCTTTTTTGAAGATTCGGGCCAGATAATTCTGACTCAGGTGGACATGTCTGGCAATATCTGCCCTTGTCAGCTGAGTGTTCAGATGTGTCCGGATATATCTGGCGGCTGAGGAAACGGCATGTTTTTTCCTGTCCTGGTCGGTCAGGTATTCCGCATAGGAGTTTATCAGCCCGCAGACATAAGTGAGCATACCGTCCACCGATTTCAACGCGGCGGTGTAAAGCTCCGGCCCAATGCGAAATACCTGGTGAGCAGCGATCGCCTTT
The DNA here is from genome assembly GCA_964384255.1 of uncultured Oscillospiraceae bacterium. Lineage (GTDB taxonomy): Bacteria > Bacillota > Clostridia > Oscillospirales > Oscillospiraceae > SIG469. The sequence continues at coordinate 4,069 of CAYLKH010000004.1, forward strand.
TCGCTGAGGAGCTGGTCGATGATCTGGTTAAAATCTACCATAAAACACTCCAGCCAAAGCGTCTCCAGTTCCGTCGGCGGCGCAGCGTTTTCAAGATATTCGGTAATAGCGGCTATGGCCCCGTCGATTTTCATGCTGTCCATCATCAGCTTCCACGGGGTCATGTCAGGCAGCAGATTTTCCGGCAGCTGAGCATATTCGGCCATCGTGTCACCCTCTTTACACAAAAGTTCTATATATAAACATTCTGCTTCAAAGAATTTGAAAAATCAATCTTAAATCAGCAAACAGCCGAACAGGCACAGTTTGTGAAAGTACAGGTGCGAATTTGTGAATGGGCTGTGAATTTTTGTAGTGGTATGATATAGCTATACTTATAGAAAGGAGACGCTTTGGCACAAAGCAAAATTCAAATGAAAAAACTTATTTCACTGTTGATCGCCGTGTCCATGCTGGTGTGCGTATTTACCGCCTGCTCGTCAAAGGATTCGGCCGAGCCCACGGAAGATGTGAAGACCTCTGCCGCAGAACCGGCTCAGGAAAGCACCCCCGTTGAAGAAACAGCCCCGGAGGAAGCATCCTCGGCCCCCGCCGAAGACATCGCTCAGCCCGAGGAAGAGGCCCTTATCTTCACCGGCGACGCGATCCTGGCACCGGTAAACGACATGACCCTGCCTCTGGTAGACGAGGTTGTGACCTATGACCTGTTTTTCGCCTATCCACCACCCCTTGCCGAAAAGATCGATACTCTGCTCAATGGCCCCGCCCTTCAGGAGCTGACCGAACGCACTAACGTATCCATCGAGTTCTATGCCGTATCCGCAGCCGTAGCCTCCGAACGATACAGCATCATGCTGGCTTCCGGCGACTATCCCGACATTCTTCAGGACCTGCTGAACAACTACAGCGAGGGTTACGATCAGGCCATCGAGGACGGAATTATTTACGACCATCTGGAGCTTATCGACGAGTATATCCCCATTTATTCTACCATACTTTCTCAATCTGAAGAAATTCGCCTTTCCCTGACCACCGCAGACGGCAACATCGGCTGCATTTCCCGCCTGTATAAAGAGCCTTCCAAGAGCAAGGTTGGCAACATCGTCCGTCAGGACTGGCTGGATGAGCTGGGGCTGGATATGCCCAACACCGTGTCTGAGCTGACCGATGTCCTGACCGCCTTCAAAACTCAGCTGGACGTTCCCGAACCCTACTATATGTACTGCACCGGTGTCAGCTCCAATTTCTCCCTTTGCGGAGCCTTCGGCGCATCCTATGACTATTATCAGCAGGACGGCGTTGTTAAAGCCGGCGCTATCCAGGACGAGTTTAAGGCTTATCTTGAAGAGATGAACCGCTGGTACAACGATGGCCTTATCTCCCCCGACTACCTGAGCAACGCATCCTACTATCCCGACAGCGGCAAGGTCGCCGACGGCACTGTGGGCGTGTTCTTGCAGGAAGACAGCTTCCTTCAGGACGTTCAGGGTTATGTGACCGACTCCGGCAGCACCCTGTCTCTGAAAGCTATGCCCAGCCTTATTATGAACGAAGGCGATGTTAACCACTTCGGCTCCGGCTATGGCGAATGGACCGGCGGTACCGCATGGTCTATCTCCTGCAACTGCGAAGACCCCGAGCCTCTTTGCCGGATGATCAACTATCTGTTCACTGCCGAAGGCAGCCTGCTGGGCAACTACGGTGTCGAGGGCGTCAGCTGGGATTATGGTGAGGACGGCCAGCCCCACGTTAACGAAGCCATTACCGCCAACCCCGAAATGGGCAACTCCGAAGCTCAGCTGAAATACACCCTGCCCTTCGCCCTGTTTGTTGAGGATTATTCCCGTTTTGACACCGGCTACACTCAGGACCAGCTGGATGCCCCCGGCATTTGGGAAACCAATGCGGACCACGCCAACGTTCTGCCTACCGGCCTAACCATGTCAGCTCAGTATGCCGACGAATACAATTCCCTTTACAACGATATTTCCACCTATATTTCCGAAAACACCAACAAGTTTATCACCGGCGCCCGTCCTATCTCTGAGTTTGACGACTACGTCGCCCAGGTCGAAGCAATGGGTATCGACCGTTGCGTTGAGATCTGGCAGGAGCTGCTGAACGAATATACTAACAAATAACTGGAGGTTATTGAAATGGCTAAAAGAAGAGGACTTATTATGTACGCATCGGTTACCGGCAACACCGAAAAGGTAGCCAAAGCCTTTGCAAAAGCGATGGAGCAAAACGGTTGGGAAGCTGTGCTTTATAAAATCAGCAGCAAAACCAATTTCCATGACAACCCCGTATACTTTAACGAGTTTGACCTTGTAGCCCTGGGTTCTCCCAACATGGCCGGTCTGCCCAGCCCTCAGGTCCAGCGCTGCTTCGGCATGGTCGAGCCTTTCCTGGCTCCCATGTTCTCCGACGAGCCGATCCCCGGCCCCAACGGAATGCAGTTCCCCGAAGGTGTCGACCCCGAAGAATTTATGAAGAATCAGAAAAACCGCGACCATATCAAGACCGTCGTATTCGAAACCTATGCCGGCGGCATCAGAGAGGCCACCTCCGTTCTGGCGGTTCTCCAGCAGTATCTGGAGTGCAAGGGCCTGACCGTCTGCGGTCAGTTCGCCTGCCCGGGCCACGAAATCGCTCACATGGCCGTTGACTCTGTGTCCCAGATCCTGGGCATTTCTGTCCAGAAGGCCGCCGACGCTCTGGCCGAGTATCGGGTAAATCCCAACGCCGAACAGTTTGCCAACCTCACCGAGGACCAGCGCAGGAAAATGGACGCCGCCACCCTGGACGATCGCGACGACCCCTGCTACGACGAAGGAATGGACTTCTCCGTTATGGGTAAATATCAGCTCTCTCAGCGCCCCCACGAGCGCGATCTGCTGAAAGCCGAGATATTTATGGAAGAAATAATCCAGGACTTCTTCACCGGCAAAACCGTTCCCGAGGTCACCCATCGCGGCCAGTATCTGTGCATCAGCTAAGTAACAGCTGATTAAATCCTGAACAAATAAAACAACCGGCATAGAAACGAAAACTCGTTTCTATGCCGGTTTTAATTTTAGTCGCCGATTATGCGGTATTTGTCGGGCAGGGACTGGTGAACGATGTCCATAAAGGCCGAAAGAGTAGGGTCGTCGCAGCCGGGACGGATGGCAAAGCACAGGTTCTGCCCGTTGCCGGGGTCGCCGTCAATGGGGATGAACCGGACGTTAGAATTGGCGGCTTTATATGCGAATTTCACGTGTTCCGAAAACAGCGCGATACCGTAACCGGCTTCAACCATAGTCAAAACTGTGGGAATATCGTCCATAGTTGATGATATATCGCTGGGAAACGCATGGAGCTGAGCCAGTTCCGCATTGGATGAGACTACGTGGTCAGGCACCATTATGGGCTTGCGGCTTTCATTGTCCAGCGTCGGGCGAAGTACTCTCCTGTCCATGAAGTCCATAGGGTCAAGGGAATCCTTTGAATATAGCGGATCGTCCGGCCCCACGACGCAGCAGACAGGGAAATGCAGCAGGGGAGCAAGAACGATGCCGGGAACGAAATTTCGTTCTTCAAGCACAAAAGCTCCGTCCAACTCACCGGAGCGCACCCGCTCCAGAGCATCAGAGGTCAGCTCCAGCTTCTTTAGCTGAACATGAACGTCAGGAAAGGTGTTGTGCATTTTCCGCAGAGCCGAGGCCAGAAAAATCTGCTCCGCACGGCCGGTGTAGCCGATATTCAGTATCCGTCCGGCGGTATTTTCAACCAGATTAATAAGCTTTGCGGCGTTTTCCAACTCCTTGATTATGTTTTTGGCAGAGAGATAAAAAATCTCTCCGGCTCTCGTCATCCGTATCGTGTGTTTGCTGCGCACAAAAAGTTTTGCACCCAGCTCCTTTTCAATGGCGGCGATTTGCTGACTTATAGCAGACTGAGTTACAAAATGCTTGTCCGCAGCTTTGGTGAAGCTGTTAAGCTCACAGGCAGATATGAAGTATTGCAGTTGATAACTGGTCATTTTTCCTCCGGAACAACATAAGCCTTACTTATGCTTACATGGCTTTTTGAGATTGTCACTAATTATGTTTAACGTTATAATACACAATATGTACAAGAATTTCAATGGTATTTAAACCATAATTCACAGTTGTGCATAAGTTACCCTTGAGCCAAAGGAGGGAGAATGTAATAGATATTCCGAGTCATTAAACGAATAAACCATAAAGAAAATCAGGAGGAAACTATGAAGAATCGAATCCTTGCAATTTTGCTCGTCACCTGCCTTATGACAGCGCTTTTTGCAGGCTGCGGCTCAAAAAACGAAACTGTGGCCGAGACAACCACCACAGAAGCAGCAGCAGACACCACAAAGACCGAGGCAGTCGAAGAAGCTGCTGTAGCCGAAGACGAAACTGTCGAAGCGGCAGAACTTCCGGTTTACGAATATCCGTTCACCACTGATGACATCACCTTTACCTATTGGTGCATGGGTGGTTCCCCTACTGTTAACGCAACTTTGGGCGTTGACAATTCCTACAACACCTCTGACGCTACTTTGGCTCTTCAGGAGATGCTGGGCATCACCGTAAAATATGTTGAAGCCGACATGATGACTGCCAGCGAGAAGTTCAATATCATGATAGCCTCCGGCGACTTCTGCGACATAATGAGCGGCTTTGACGGCAACTACTCCGGCGGCGCTACCGTGGGCTACGAAGACGAGGTCATTATAGAGCTGTCTGACCTGATCGCCGATATGCCCTACTACAGCGATTATCTCAGCAACAATCCCGATTTCCAGAAGCTGACACTGAACGACGACGGTCAGTCCCTCTACATCGCCAGCTTCTGCGACGAAAACTACGCCGAGCAGGGTGGATGCATCCGTCAGGACTGGCTGGATGAGCTTGGTCTGGATATGCCCGCCACCTATGACGAGCTGACCGAAGTTGCCGTGGCTTTCAAAAACGAGTACGACTGCTCTGCAACTATTTACCTGACCAACGAATTTAACCCCATGGCCTGCTTCTCCGCCGGTTTTGACCTTCCCGGTTTCAGCTTCGCAAGCACCGGCGCAGGCTTCTATCAGATCGATGATGAAATTCAGTATACCTACATCCGCGACGAGTTTAAGGACCTCATCAAGCTTTACAACGAGTGGTACAGCCTTGGCGTCATTAGCCCCGACTTCATCCTTTCTCAGGGCGGTGGCGACGCACAGACCATCATCAACATGGGCGAATCCGGCATCTGCTGGCAGCGTGCTGAGACTATCAACGACAGTAACCTTGACCTGGGCGATACCGGCTTCAATCTGGTAGGCTTTGGAACTCTCGTTCGTGAAGAGGGTCAGGTTATCCATTTCTCCCCGGCTCAGGCAGGCATTTACGCCAGTGTTTCCATTTCCACCAGCTGCGAAAATCTTGATATGCTTGCCAAGCTGCTGGACTTCGGCTTCACTCCCGAAGGCATTCTGTGGGGAAACTTCGGCATGGAAAACCTGAGCTACACTATCGGCGAAAACGGTGAAGCGGAATATATCCCCGAGCTGTTCGACGGTGTCAGCTTCAAGATAGCCACCGAGCGTTACATCCGCTACGACCTGCCCACCATCGTTGATGTCGACAGAGCCTTTGCAGTTGTGTACGACGAAAACACCAATGCAGCCATCGACCTGTGGAACTCCAACTTTGACGGCGCTTATGACATGGCGTCCGGCCTGTCCTTCACTCAGGACGAATCCGAAGAGCGCTCTGCCAAGCTCAGCGACGTTGAGACTTATATGCAGCAGTGGGTCATGAAGGCTGTTGTGGGCGAAGTTGACATCGATGCCGAATGGGACGAGTATGTTGCCACTCTTTACAGCCTCGGCCTTCAGGAATGCATCGACATCCAGCAGGACAGCTATGACCGCTTTATATCCAGATAACTGGCGAAAAATGCAGATGGAGAGATAATATGGAATTAAAATACATCCTCAGTCCCATACAGGCTGGCACTCATACCCTGAAAAGCAGGCTGATACATACCACCAGCTACACCATGAACCTGGGTATGGGACCGCAAAAGTCCAGCCCTCAGGAAATGTTCGAAAAAGCCACACGGTACTTTACCGCCGTGGCTGATGCCGGAGCGGCACTGGTGAACTTTTCGGGAGGATCCTTCCCTGATAAGAATGGGAAGATAGACTCCATGATGTCCCTGAACTTTCTCGACCCTGAGATCAATGCAGGCTTCCGCAAGATAGTTCAGGATGTTCACAACCACGGTACTCTGTGCGTTTCCAACCTGCGCATAGAGCCGGACGAATACAGCATATGCTCTCTTGACAATTGGGACGAAATGGCTGCGGCCACAGTTGGCGACTACGCACCTCATTTTGTCAACAAGCCTACCTGCCCCGAAGAGGTCATGGATGAGCTTATCGATGAGTACGCTCGTCAGTGCAAAATGTTAAAGGATATGGGGTTCGACGGGGTGAACTTCCACATGAGCTATCACAGCTGCATGATGTGTACATCCCTGTCACCTCTATTCAACAGGCGCACTGACAAATACGGCGGCAATAATATTCAGGAGCGCTCTCTTTATACCCTGTCTGTTCTGCGGAAGGTCAGAGAAGTCTGTGGACCTGATTTTCTGATAGAGATACAGATGTCGGCTCACGAAGAGGCTCCCGGTTATACAGTTGAAGACTGGCTTGACTTCTGTGAGCTTGCTCAGGGACTGTTTGACATTATCCAGATAAGAGGTTTCGACGGTTCATACACCCATGTGTCCAGCTTCAACTGCGAAAAGGACAATCCCGGTACGCTGAAGTTTGCAGAAGCCTTCAAGAAACGTGGCATTAAGGGCCTGACCGCACCTAACGGTGGCTTCAATGATGCCTGCGATATTGAGCGGTTCATAGCCGAAGGCAAAACCGATCTGGTGGCTATGGCACGTTCCTGGCTGGCAGATCAGCAGTATGGCGAAAAGATAAGGAGCGGTCATCCAGAGGATATTATCCCCTGTCTTGGCTGCATGGGAAAATGTGATTTTCCCAGCTGCGCGGTCAACCCAAAGCAGGGTCTTATCAAGAATCCTGCTGCTTTTGGTCCGGCCGGAAGCAGAAAGAAAGTTGCCGTTATCGGCGGCGGTCCGGCAGGTATCAGAGCGGCGTTGGCGGCACAGGAGCGCGGCCACGACGTGACGATGTATGAACAGAGTGATGAGCTGGGCGGTCAGCTGAAATTTGCAAAATACCCTACCTTTAAATGGAAGGTAGATGAGTACCGCAAGTGGATGCTTCGCCAGATAGAAAAAAGCCAGATCGACGTAAGGCTGGGCGTTAAGGCAACGCCGGAGCTGATAAAGGCCGGTGGCTACGATGCCATCATCTGCGCCCTGGGTTCTGCGCCTAAATCACCTCCCATCAAGGGCGTCGACACCACGGACGTGTGGCAGATAGACGACGTGTGGGGTCACGAAGCCGAGCTTGGCCAGCGGGTCGTCATGGTCGGTGGCGGCGGTTCCGCAAGAGAAACGGCGCTTTACCTTGCCAACTGCGGCCATAAGGTCACCATGCTCACCAGACGGCAGGAGGTATACACCGATAACGCCCACTGCATCTGGGGGCAGGAAGAACAGTACTTCAAAGAGAAGAACCTGACAGTTATAAATTTCGCCACCACAACCGAGATCGGAGACGGATATATTGTGTGCCAGGTCAAGGATAAGCCCATTGAAAAGCCGGTGTACAGATATCAGCTGGTCAGCAGAATGTTGGAAGCGGAAAAATCGGAAAAGGCGCCGGAGATACCCGGGTTCATTTATCCGGAATACCCCACCGAAATGCCCGCCTTCGGCCCGCTGCCCGGAGATGAAATCCATGGCGGCAAGGCTGAGAAAGAGCCGGAATATCCGGTAGAAGTCAGACGTATCGAATGTGATTCCATCGTAGTGTCCGGTGGGCGACAGCCCAGAACTGACGAAACCGCCGCCTTCGCAGGCTGCGCACCGGCTATCTACGTAGTCGGTGACGACGTGGTCCCCGGCTCCATCCAGGAAGCTACCCTCACCGGCTTTGCCGCCGCAATGGCGCTGTAGTAGCAGGTCAAGGTTTTCAAAAAAGAAAATTATCCTGCATCAGGTCGCAAAATCAATTGAAACATTAACTAAAAACGCAACCAGCGGCTACTCCCAAAAGAGCAGCCGCTGGTTTTTTGACAGCGTATATTCCTTCCGGCCCAACCAGGTTGACTTTGGCCGCCGGGACGGGTAAAATATTGACCGGTTAGATTTTTAATTTGTTTCAGGAGATACCCAAACTATGCCCTTTTGCGAAGAAACCCTGGATTTTCTGTTTGCCAACCGGCTGGCCGACAGCAAAGCTTATTTTAACGAAAACAGAGCCGAATACGATCGTCTGGTGCTTGATCCCCTGCGCCGTCTGGTTGAGGATATGGCACCGGGTATTCACAAGATCGACCCCTTTTTAGTGTGTGAACCAAAGGTGGGCCGCTCCATCTCCCGCATTTTCCGCGACACCCGCTTCACCCGGGACAAGCATATTTTCCGGGACGTTATGTGGTGTACCTTTTACCGGGACAAAAAGCTGTTTGGCTCCATGCCTGCCTTCTTCTTTGAATTCTCGCCCCGCTGTGTCCGCTGGGGCTGCGGCTATTACCAGTGCAGCTCTGACCTGTTGGAAGCCATGCGTGACCTTATCAAGGCCGATGACCCTGCCTACGTGGCCGCAAAAAAAGCCCTGGACAGCCAGAGCCTTTTTATCCTTGAGGACACTGCCTATAAGCGCACCCGCCATCCTGACCAGCCTGTTGACAAACAAAAATGGCTGGACCAACGCAACTTTTGCTTCATCGCCTCTACCACCGACACCGAAATGCTCTTTTCCGACGATCTGTCGTCTCGTCTGGTCGATAGCTTTAATACCCTTTTGCCCATGTATGACCTGATGCAAAAGGCTGCCGCCAGAGTCCCCGGCAAATGAAAACTGCTCCCTGCACCCCGGCCGTTAACATAGCCAGGGTGCAGGGAGTTATTATGCTTTGCTGAGCTGCTCAGCAGCGCTTACAGATTGTATACAGCAGAATAGGCCATGCGGTTGCCCGTATGGATATTGCCGACCTTGAAGCAGTCGCCTATCATATAAGTCTCGGCGGTCAGGCCATAATAGCTCATGGCCTCATCCTTCTGCGCTTCCATACCGCCCAGAGCGACCACATCGTCGCAATCTATCCGGTGGATCTCGCCGTTCTGGTCCTTATAGCAGACATAGCCGTCGCCGATCTCGGTAGTGACCACGCTGTCAACATAGTCGAACAGGGGCAGTACCTGAGCGTATTCGTCCATAGTTTCGCGATAATGGATAGGTGTTGCGTCAGATGCCATAGTATCGCTTCTGGTCAGGACAGTTACACGATGGCCATGCTCCGCCAGATACAGGGCGACCTCCGTGCCGGACTCGCTGCCGCCCACCACTACGCAGCGATGTCCCATTTTGCTTTCGCTGGTAAGAGCCGTAAGCACGTCATATGCTTTTTCAGCGCCGGGGATAGGGGGAGTCTTGGGCTTTGCTCCCAGAGCCAGCAGGACCACATCATAACCGGCCGCTTTCAGCTGCTCCTTAGTGGGGGCGGTGTTCAGATGAACAGAAATCTGCTCGCTCTCAAGGCGGGAGATCAGCCACCTGCGATATCTGACCAGAGGCCACTTGAAGGATGCTCCGTCCATGACCTTAAGCTGTCCGCCCAGAGCATCAGTCTTTTCGTACAGGTCTACCTCATATCCCCGCTCTTTGGCAAAAAGGGCTGCTCGCATACCGGCAGGTCCGCCGCCAATAACGGCTACCTTATGGCTGCCGGAAACCGGCTTTGTCAGCTTTTCGATACGATGCTCAATACCCATCCTGGGGTTAACGGTGCAGTAGCTTAGCCAGTCGCCGGTAAGGGACGGCACATGACATTTATTGCAGCGGATGCAGGGAGTTATTTCATCGGCCCTGCCCTGCTTGAGCTTTTCGTAGAAATCAAAGTCAGAAATGAACATTCTTGCGCCGGCAATAAGGTCGCACTTGCCTTCGGCCAGAGCAGTCTCCATATCGTCAATATCCTGGAAACCGCCGATAGGTGCGCAAAGGACCTTAGTGCCGGATGCTTTGACCACGGCGCAATCGTCAAGAACGGCATACCAGTGTTCCTTAGAGTTATAGCCCGTGGGATGGTTAAGGTTTGCAGTTTCGGCCCGGAACTGGAAAATGTCAACATAGCCTTCGCAAAGCTTTGCCAACCGGCAGGTTTCGTCAAGAGTAGTGCCGCCTTCTTCCTGGGGAGTGATCTGGACCTCAATGGGGAAATCTCTGCCGCAAAGCTCCTTGATACGGGCGCAAAGCTCTATCAGGAATCTGGCCCGGTTTTCCAGACTGCCGCCGTATTCATCAGTACGGTGGTTGGTTTTGGGCGAAAGGAAGCGTGCAAACAGCGTCGCACGATACGCGAAATGGAGCGTGACCATATCAAATCCCAGCAGCTGATACTTTCTCGCCCGCTGAGCCTGAGCTTCGATGATCTCGCGGATCATCTCTTTGCTCATCTGCTTTGCGCCCTTGCCCCCGCGAAGAAGATAACCCATGTTATAGTTATCGTATGCCCTTTCGCCAAATCTGGGGGATGCCAGCAGACGCAGATCCGCATCCGGCTCATCGTTGATATCAAAAAACGGGTCCGGAGCCGCAAAGGGCATCAGGGCGATGGAGATATGGGAATTGTAATAATGTACCTGGTCGGCCAACTGGCAAATATAGTTCTCTACGCTGACATCGTTGTCCAGATCAAACATGGGAAACCGCTTGCCGTCTTCGTTAGGCGAATTGCGCTGAGCCATGTTGCACCAGTCGGCAAAGGTGACCACGGCGGCGCCGTTTTTCGCCACGTTGACCACATGGTTGATAAGGGGTTCGGCAGGATAGTTTTCCGGCCCCTGGAGGAAATGGGGCAGGGAGTTGCCGGAAATAAGCCGGTTTTTCAAAACCAGTCCGCCTACCTGGATGGGTGACAGAATGTGTTCATATTTCATATTGTTTTCCTTTCTTTTCGCTTTCTTCAATTATACGAAATAATTATAATCCTAAACAACATCAGTTTTCAAGCCCCAAATCTCATGTCAAACAAAAAAGCAGTAAAGGCAAAGTCGCCTTTACTGCTTTTTGCATAGCTGTGAACCGCTGCTTATCTTGAGAAGTAACGATCCAGAGCGTCCTGATAGATGTCTATGCAGTCCTGAAGACCAAGGCCCCAAACCTCGTCGATAAATGCGTCCCATTCAGCAAGGTCGCGGTCACCAACAACAAATTTGGAGATATTCTCTTCCAGATAGGTCTGGATATCGCTGAATCGGACCTGATAATCCTCAGACTCCTCGGCAGTCAGAGAGATGCCGGTAGGCAGAGTATAAGCAGAGTCGGTGTTGGTTTCCCAAACGGCGGGAGCAGCGTCGACATAATCGGGGTCCTCTTCCTCGGGAGTGGTTTCGGGATACAGGCAGGGAACAACAGAGAAGATCATCTTGGTAGGTCTTTCGTTATCAGCCAGCTCGCTGGTAAGCCAGGGTTCTGCATAAACCAGGGTGCCGTCCTCGGCATATTCCCAGGCTTCGCCTTCAACGCCGACAGATGCCAGCAGGCCGCCGTCTTCGGTATAGAACCAGTCAAGATATTTGCCCAGCTTCGAAACGTCTTCCACAGCGGTGGTCACAGTGATGTTGGCAAGACGTCCGGAAATGGGAGACTTTGCGGTGGCAAAGTGAGTGATCTGGCCCTCTTCCTGAACAGGCTCCTGGAGAGCCCAGATAGCAAAGTCGGGATCGGTGGAAGAACCGGCGACAACATAGTTTTCAAGCAGAGCGCCTTCGGCAAAGAAGATACCGGCATTACCGGAGGTGATCTCGGCGGTGTAGGTCCCGCCCATGGGGTTATCGTTAAGGGTGATAAAATCTTCGCTGATGATGCCTTCTTCGTACCATCCGGCGATCATATCGATGTAGCTCTTATAGCCTTCTTCGACAATACCAAACTTGATCTCGCCGTCGATCTGATACCAGGGAGCAGAAGCCATGGGGAAGGTGGAGAAGGTACCCAGAACATCATAGCCGGAAACCATGGAGTTGGAGGTGTGGACAATGCCCTTGGGCAGCATCAGAGGCTGAGAAATGCCCAGCTCGGTCTTGAAGGCGTGGAGAACTTCGTCCCAGTCTTCATAGGTAACGGGCATATCCATACCAATTTCTTCCAGATAGTCAGTACGGATCATGGGGCCTTCGGTAGCCTCAGCATAGTCAAAATTAAGGGCGATGAGCTTGGGCATATTGCCTTCGTCGGTGTGAAGGTCGCGCTTAACGCTTTCGTCAAGTCCGGCATAAAGCTCGCTGTATGCGGGCATATAGTTTTCAACCATCTCGGTCAGGTCAATGAAGATCTCTTCCTCGATAGCATAGTCATAGGACTGGCTCCACAGCTGGGAAACGCCGGTTATAATATCAACATATTCCTGAGAAGCGATCATAAGGTTAAACTTCTCGGTGTTAGCGGTAGTGGTAACGCAGGTAAAATCGATCTCAACGCCGGTCATCTCAACAGATTTCTGGTAGGCGGTGTTATCGTAATACTCGTTGGGCATAAAGGTAGACATATTGTCGGAGAAGGATACCCACATGGAGAAGCTTACGTCCTCGTCAAAAAGGGGAAGGTCGTAGGTATAGTTATAAGTGGTGATGGGTTCTCCGGTCACAGCGGGTTCAGAAGAGCTTTCCTGGTCTTCCTGGGCAGGAGCGCTCTCTTCCACAACCTCTTCGGCGGCGACGGATTCGTCAGCGGCAGGGGTTTCTTCGTTGGAAGAGCATCCGGCCATCATCAGAACCAGCATAGCCACTGCCAGAAGCAGCGCCAGAATTCGATGTTTGTTCATTAGTGATCTCCTTTCAGATTATAGCATCCACCAGAGTATATCATCTAAATCGTATTATTCAATGCACCTCCCGTATTATTCAGCAAACTTTCACCCTTTCGTCATCTTTTCCCCCCGTTTGTCACCTTAATTACACGAACCACATTGAATTCGGCAGGAGCCACGATCCGTCTCAAAAACGCTTCCGCCCGCTACCCGAAGGTCAGCTAACAGGTAAAGAAACGAAAGCAGATAATGATCGTGGCGTTTTTAATGAACCGCGCAAATAATGCGTCATTTTTCAGTGTTTTTTTGATTTTTTGCTTGACATAGCGGTCAGATATATTGATAATAAGATTATCAGAAAGGAGGCTGACCCGATGAAAAAATACAGATTGATTTTGCTGATAACCCTGCTGTGCCTGTTTGCTTTCGGTTTCTGCGGCTGCGGAGCAGATAACAGTCAGGAAGAATTGGCCACAGCCACAGCGCAGGCGGATATGGATAATAACGTTCCGGAGACCACGGCTGATATCTCCGACGGAGAAACCGAAAACAGTCCTGAAGCAGCTGTGGAAGATATAACCGAAGCAGAGCCTGAGCCGTCAGACGAACCCCGGGAAACCGTCGTTTATGAGTTTGAGCTGTCTGACTATTACAGCGATTACGAGGGCGTTTTTATAGTTCCGGGCTATCCATGGTCAGAATTTGAAAATCCGGGGAAAGCCATTAAGGAAGAATACAATGTTGAAATTCCTGCGCTTTACGACCCGAATCCTGAGATTCTGTTCTCCTTCACCCTTGATGGGCTGGATTTTGTGTCTGCCCCATATTTCAGCGCAGGGTCATCATATGGGCTGGACCTGATATATTCCTCTGAGGATATGGATAACGTGCCTGAAATGGCTGACGCGCTCATAGCCGCGCTGACAGAGCTGTTCGGCGAACCCATGGTGGACGACATTTCCGGCGGGCAAAACTCCGACGAGGTTTTCGAATGGTCGTACAGATGGAACCGTGAAAACGACGATGCCCGAACCATTTTGAGCGTGTTCTACTATCATTCTGACAGCTCAAAAATGAATTACGAGATCCAGCTCCATTTGCAGAAAAATTAGGGGTTAGGATTTAGTATTTAGGGGCTAGTGTCTGCGCGGGGAAGGCGTGGGTTTGTACTGCCCGGGTCGACGAGATGACAGAGAACCGTGCGGAGAGCCTGCGGCACGGATTTGAAATTACGTTAGACGTTGGGTAATGCGCCACAGCTCTCCCTGTGGGAGAGCTGTCACCGCAGGTGGCTGAGAGGGTCTTGCCTCTCTAATAACGTGCAGGAAGTGGCCGCCCCCCAACAACACTTTTACCCAATGCTCAAATAATCCCCCGGCAAAGCTGCGCTTTGCCGGGGGATCGCTATATGGTCAGGTCATTTGGAATTGGCGGGGTGGTCATGGTTTGGCATATCCAAACCATGGGAACCGTGGAAACCTCAGGTCAAATCGTAATCAGAACCCTCAACGGGTACTGATCCCTGATCCTTCAGTCCCCTGTTGTCTGAGTACTCTCTCACACGCACCCCTAATCTCTAAATCCTGAATCCTAGCCCCTATTAAATCTGGTTAGCTACTGCCCAACCGCCGGTGATAGCCTTGTGGACATCGCCGGCACGTATGCAGTCGCCGATGTAATGGGTGCGCCAGGCAGGATCGTAGAATTTTGCCGCTTCGCCGGAACGGGCCTTAACTCCGCCGGAAACCACCACCAGGTCGCAGTCAATGCGGCGGGTCTGGCCGTTTTCGTCAATGAACTCAACGCCCTTTTCGTCGATGCCGATATACTTTTTGACCCAGCGTTCCCGGGTAAAGTTGGGCATGGCGCGATAGGCTTCCATCTGCATCACCACGTAATGGGCGTGAGCCGCATCAGCAGAGAGCATACCCTGACGGGTCATAACGGTCACATTGTGGCCAGTTTCGGCCAGGTACATACCGGTCTCGGTTCCGGTCTCGCTGCCTCCGATAACAACGATGTTTTTGGGCAGCTCCGGCTCGTGGCCATAAACGTCGATAGCCAGCATAACGTTGTCGCCGTCGACCCCGGGGATATTGGGTTTTTCAAAGCTGGGGCCGATAGCAACGATCACCTCGTCATATCCTCTGCCCCGAAGCAGCTCGGCAGTAGCCTCCGTATTAAGGATGACCTCAACTCCGTTTTTGGCAGTCTGTCGGATGAGCCAGTCTCTGAAATCTGCCAGCGCCCACTTGAAGCTGGGATAGTCGGCGTGGAACAGCTGACCTCCCAGCCTGTCAGCCTTTTCATAAAGGGTGACGCTGTGACCCCGCTGAGCGCAGGTGATGGCAGCCTTCATACCGGCGGGTCCGCCGCCGATAACCGCAACTTTTTTGACCTTTTCAACCGGCTTTGTCATGTCGCCCAGCTTCTGCTCGATGCCGATCTTGGGGTTGACTGAGCAGAAGGATCGGAAAGCGTCGGACTCGTTGGGAACGTGACATTTGTTGCAGCGGATACAGGGGGTAATATCCTCGGCGTTGCCGGAATATATCTTGTCGCCGTATTCGCTGTCGCAGATAAAGGCTCTGGACATGCAGATAAGGTCTGCCTTGCCTTCGGCCAGTATCTTTTCGTTAAAATCAGGATCCTGCAAACCGGCGGATACGCCCACCAGCATTTTGATACCGGCAGCGGTGAGAGATTCTTTCAGCTCGGCGGCAGCTGCCAGATTGGGGCAGGGGTTCTGCCTGCTGGAGGTGTAGCCCACAGGATGCTGGGGGTCCTTGAGGCCGTGGCGGATATGGAAAATATCCACCTTGCCCTGAGCCATACGGGCCAGCTCGATAGTATCCTTCATGTTGACTCCGGGGCCTTCGGCAGAGATAAGCGTCTCAAGGGGGAAATCCCTGCCAAAGGTCTGGCGCAGAGCGTCATAAAGGTCCAGGAACAGCTTTGCCCTGCCCTTAACGCTGCCGCCGTACTCGTCGGTACGGTCGTTGCACAGCTCGCTCCAGAATTCCGAAGCCAGAGAATTGTGATAAGCATTGTGGATAGAGAACATCTCGAATCCGAATCGCTTAAGTACTTTTGCGTTGGCAACGGTAGTGTCGATATATTCCTGTATCTGCTTTTTGGTTATGTTGCCCACAGGGTGGCCCATGCAGTTTTCCTGTTCCATTTCCAGCTGCTTTTCCGGGTCCTGAACGTGGAATCCGTCAGGGCCGCCGCCGGGACCGATCTTGCCATCGGTTCCGGGCTTCATGCCGGGGCCGGGCATAGGTCCTTCGCGGGTATAGGAGCCAAAGGGCATGGTTATGGCAACAGATTCATAATAGCGCACAGCGTCGATAAGCTGGCACAGATAGTTGTGGGAAACGGTTTTTGCAATATTGACTCTTGATGTCAGGTCGTGCATCTGGAACCCCATTTTTGCATCGTAAAGAGCGATGTCGTCGGGGTCAGCCGGGTCACCGGGGCGACCGCCCATAAAGAAGTTGAGGAACACGGCAGCAGCGCCGTTTCTGGCTCTGTTTTGCAGATGGAGTATCAGCTTTTCAGTAGGATATTCCTCAATGCCCTGAAGCATATGGGGCATACCGGCTGTTGCCATCATGCGGTTTTTCAGCAGTACGTCGCCAACCTGTAAGGGCGACAGCAGATGGGGATATTTGTTGCTCAAATTAAATCTTCCTTTCGTTGTGTACCGTCGTTATCCGGCGGTCCTTGCGTTATAGCGGTCCCTGGCGGCGGCCACCAGCTCGGTGCAGCGGTCGATATTCATGGATTCGATGGTCGCGCAGTACTGATCCCAGTTTTCCTCAAGGTTTACCTCGCCGGTAAACATCTGGGCAACGCTTTCGCTGACAAAGGTGGTTATGTCCGCAGTCAGATTTGCAAATTCGGTGTTTTCGTCAACAGTCATTACCCAAAGACCACGGTTGTCGTTTTCGCTCTCAACAACGTTTTCAAGCCAGATGGAAGCAGCATCTATCTGGACCTGAGTATAGGTCTGGGTATACTTGCCCTGATCTCCCAGAATACCGGGGATGCTTATGCAGTAAACCTGAGTAACGGTGGTATAGGTCCAGCCGTCGGGGTTGTTGATGGCAAACTCGGTGTAGGTAGGCTTGCCTTCGTCGTTATATTCCCAGGTAACGCCTTCAACGCCGTAAGAACCCAGATACCCGCCTTCGACACTGAACAGATAGTCGATGGCAGAGATTATAACCTCGGGGTCAGGACACTGGGTGCTTACGCTCCAGGCGCTGCCCTGCTTTGCCCGGGGAACGTCACCGGATTCCACCTTGGGAGAATCGGCCGTTTTCAGAGTGTGAGGAACAGGAATAAGGCTAAAGTCATCGTTGGGTGCCTGATCTTCATAGTTGGAAATAAATTCGCCGACGTCGAAAAATACGCCATATTTTCCACCCAGAACATCAGAACTCTGGTGCATGGAATTTTGCAGCAGGTCGGGATAAACCAGCCCTTCGGCGTACCAGTCCCGCAGCATGGTAAGGTATTCCTTAAACTCGTTGGAGGTGGGGATATAGGTAAGCTCGCCGCTCATAACGCCCCATGCCTTGATCCCGTCGCCCATGTTGGGAACTCCGTAGCCGCCTTCAAGGAAGGAGCCTCCGGCAATGCCTGTGTACATAACTGCCAGGGGCGAATCGCACAGACCGGCAGACTTGATGCCTGCAAGCATATCGTGGAATTCGTCGTAGGTGGTGGGTACGTCCATGCCGATGGCATCAAGCCAGTCTCCGCGAACCAGCATACCCGAAGTGGCTCCGAGAATATTGTAGGCATAGCCGTAAAACTCTGTGATAGTTCCGTTGTCGTTAACAGTGTCGGCAGCGAAGTCGGGGTCAGCGGCTCTGAGCCAGCTGTAGCTGGGAGCATACTCCTCAAGATAGGGAGCCAGGTCAATAAGGATATCCTCTTCGACCATAGCGGCGCCGCCGCCGGAATAGAGGGCAGTGGCCTCGCTTAGAACGTCAGGATATTCCTGAGAAGCGATCATAAGGTTAAACTTTTCTGTCATGGTGGGCGGCGCTATCTCGTCAAAGCTCATGTTGACACCGGTGCGGGATATCCATTCTTTAACAGCATAGTTATCGTCCCATTCTTCAATAGGCGCGTCACGGTTCAGTCCGCCGATCCAGATGGTATATTCGTGGCCGTCGTTTTCAATAGGGAGGCTGACCACAGGCTGCTCAGACAGATCAAAGGTCATCTGTTCCGGCTGGGCAGGCTCAGGCTCTACAGCGTCTTCGGAAACTTCCTCGGCAACTTCTTCGGCAGGCTGCGTTTCTTCCTGAGCCGGCTCTTCCGGTGCCGCAGTTTCTTCCGGCTGGGCAGCTGCTGATGGCTCAGCCGAATCAACCGATGTTTCTTTTCCGCCGCAGCCGGCAAAGATGCTCAGCATCATAGCCAGGCACAGCAGCAGAATAAGCACGTTTCTTTTCATAATAACTATCTCCTTTCAACATTGATAGCGGCCTACAGGCCCTATGTAAAAAAGCATATCACACAATTAATACCCCTTCAAGTAGCAAATCTGTTAGCTCCCTAAATATTTTATTATCCCTTGACAATATGTCCGAAAATGGGCATAATTCAAGCAGCTGAGGGCAATGCCCTTTTCAATTTTACAACTGGCAGCGAGGTATTATTTTATGTCTGATATCATTGTTATCGGCGGTGGTCCGGCAGGAGTCTCCGCGGCGGTTTATGCTCTGCGAAGCGGTGCGTCTGTAACCATCGTCAAAAAAGACGGCGGCGCTCTGGAGCGGGCAGAGCTTATTGAAAACTACTATGGCTTCCCCCAGCCCATAACCGGGCCGGAGCTTTTATCCCGGGGGCTTGATCAGGCCCGGCGGCTGGGAGCCGAGATCGTGGTCGCCGAGGCCGTGGGCATTGGCTATACTCACCAGCTGGCAGTCATGACCACCCTTGGCGACCTGGAGGCTCCGGCGGTGATACTTGCCACAGGCGCCACCCGGTCAGCTCCCCGGATACCCGGGCTGAAGGAGTTTGAGGGCAAGGGCGTAAGCTATTGCGCCGTATGCGACGGATTCTTCTGCCGGGGCAGGGACGTGGCTGTTCTCGGCGCAGGACAATACGCTCTGCGGGAAGCATCAGAGCTTAAGCCCATTGCGTCTTCGGTGACCCTGCTGACCAACGGTCAGGAGCCTGAGATCTCTGTTCCCGACTGGCTTAAGGTTGACAAACGGAAGGTCGCCTCCTTCGTTGGCGACAGTCTGATAGAAGGCGCCGTATTTGAAGACGGCGAACAGTGTGACCTGTTCCGGCTGTTTGTGGCTGTGGGTACCGCCGGAAGCGCCGATCTTGCCCGGAAAGCCGGTGCCATAATCGAAGGCAGCCGCATAGTGATCGACGATAATATGGCCACCAATGTACCCGGTCTGTTCGCCGCAGGAGACTGCACCGGCGGTCTGGCTCAGGTGGCAAAGGCGGTTTATCAGGGAGCCGCGGCAGGCATGAGCGCCGGTCGCTTTGTCCGGACAAAGAGCTGAACTGCTTAACCGTCGAGCGGTAAGGAAAACCCACACGAACTCGCTCCTCGCAATGACATAAGGGGTGCGTCACTGCACCCTGACCCCTGACCCCTGCTAAGGTTACTTAGCGCCTTCTTGGCAGTCCAACGTTGACAATCCGGGAACCTTCCAATATAATTTAGTTAAAATATTTAAACGAATGGGGGCTGCTAAATGCTTTATCAGGAGGTCGTTGGCCTTTATAACAAATTTCGCCTTATGCATTACAGGAGTCTTTTCGGCCGGGTGGGCGAGCGTGACGGCAGCCTGAGCGCCACCGAAGCTTTTTCGGTAGACGCCATTTATCTGCTGGGCGAACCCACTATCAAGCAGTTTTCCGATTATCTGGGCATATCCCAGCCTAACGCGACCTACAAAATCAACAGCCTTTCTGAAAAAGGTTATATCCTCAAGCTCCCTTCTGCCGATGACAAGCGGGAGTTTCACCTCAAGGTGACCGACAAATTTTTGGGCTATCAGGAGATGCGCAGCCAGTTCGTTTCCGAGGCGGTCTGTCAGCTTGAGGATAAATACAGCCCTCAGGAGCTGGAGCTTTTTGAAAAAATGCTCCGCGACCTCAGCGGCAGCGTTTCTGCCGCTTCTCCCATGGACCCATAACCGATTTGCGATCATCCGACTAATATGATTTAAGGAGGCTTATCCATGACCGGCACACAAAACTTTTGGGACATTGAGGTTTGGTCTTTTGTTATTGTTCTTGCCGTGCTTTTCGGCGCGCTGATGCTGGCAAATGCTCTTCGCCGCCAGATCGGCTTTCTGCGCAGATCCCTTATCCCCAGCTCCGTTCTGGCGGGCTTTATCCTTCTTTTTTTCAACTGGATATATCGCTCCATCACCGGTCAGTCCATGCTGGATCTGCTGACTCTCGAATCCCTGACCTACCACGGTCTGGGTCTTGGGGTAGTGGCCATGACTCTGCGTTCTTCCGAAAAGCTGGCCCGGGGCAAAAACGACATTTTTAACACCGGCCTTACCACCGTCACCACCTATATGATCCAGGCGATCGTTGGCGTCGCCATTTCTCTGGCGTTATATTATATTATCGGCAGCTATGCCGCCGCCGGTATTCTGCTGCCCATGGGCTTTGGCCAGGGGCCGGGTCAGGCATACAACTGGGGCCATATTTACGAAACCTATACCCAATATCCCGCCTTTGAGCACGGCACCAGCTTTGGCCTTTCTGTGGCGGCTCTTGGTTTTGTTGCCGCCAGCGCCGGTGGTGTGTTCCACCTTAACCGGATGCGCCGCCAGGGCAAGATAGATCCCTCAATAATCAACGCCGACGAAGCGGAAAACCTCTCTGCCGAAACCATCACCCAGCAGGGGGAGATCCCCCTTTCCGAATCCATGGACAAACTGACCGTCCAGTTCGCCCTTATCTTCATCGCTTACGGTCTTGCCTTTGCCGCCATGTGGTATATGTCCATAGGCTTCGATGCCCTGGGCGGATTCTTCGAAAACACTGTCAAGCCGCTGGTATGGGGATTTAACTTCCTGTTCGGCATCCTGTTTTCGGTCATTATCAAGGCCCTGCTCAATGGGCTGAGCCGCCGGGGTATTGTCAAACGCCAGTATACCAACAACTTTTTGCTCAACCGTATCTCCGGCCTGATGTTTGACCTTATGGTCGTTGCATCCATCGCCGCCATCGACCTTTCTGCCTTCAAATATGCAAGCTTCATTATCCCCCTGATCCTTATCTGCGGAGCCGGTATGGTGGTGTCCTATATTTATCTCCGCATCGTCTGCAAAAAGCTGTTCCCCAACTATGACAACGAAGAATTTCTGGCAATGTACGGTATGCTGACCGGCACCGCCAGCACAGGACTCATTCTCCTGCGGGAGATCGACCCGCTTTTCGAAACTCCCGCCGCCAGCAACCTGATTTACCAAAATCTCTGGGCGATCGTTTTTGGCTTTCCCATTCTGCTGCTGATGGGCTTTGTGGCCCGGAGCCTGATGTGGACCTGGCTGACCCTTGCCATCGTGATAGTGCTTATGGCTGTTTTGACAGCTGTCCTGTTCCGGTCATACATATTCAAAAAGAAAAAATAAACCGCCGGTCCCCAGCCTGGCAGCGCAATCAGCACAAAAAGCCCCCGGCCACAGGCCGGGGGCTTTTTTGCGATCGGGAGCGGTTATCTTGCAAGATATCTGTCGTAAGCTATCTGTTCCATTTCGACCTGGCGGTCAATACCCATGGCCTTGACCTGGTCAACAAAGGCATTCCAGTTGTCGTCGTTGATCTCGTTGTCGCCGACAACGAACTTGAGGAATTCCTGCTCAACATAGGTGGATATCTCGGTGGACAGGTTGCTGTATTCGGCGGATTCGTCCGTAGTATAGCTGAGGGTAGGCAGCTTCTGGTCATAACCCATATCGGTCCAGACCTCCATGGATTCGACCTCTCTGCCCTCGTAGGTATAAAGCAGAGCGTCCTGAGCATTATAGAAGGGGATAATGTTCCAGAATGCATACAGCACCTTGGCGTTTACCTTGTTAAATCCGTCGGGATTGTTGGCGATAATATCGGTATAAATGGCGTCGCCGTTTTCGTCATAGTTAAAGCTTTCGCCTTCCATACCGTAGTTGGCTACCCGATATCCGTCGCTGGTGAAGAACCAGTTGATGAATTCCATGCACTTTTCGGGTTCTTCGCAGCAGGTGGAGATAGAGAGGTTGGCCCGTCCGGTCATGGTGGGCAGATCGCCAAAGTGATAGGTATCGCCCTCGTTCATGGTGATAGCGCCGATGCCGATAGCATCAAAGTCGGGATCGATGGCAGCGACCTTGTCACTGCTGAATGCGTCAGCCATGCCATACCAGAAGCCGCACAGATCGCTGACGGCATTGGAGTTGGGGCCGGACACGGTGTTATAAAAATCGGGGTCGATAAGGCCATCAACATACATATTGTGAACATAGGTGGTATAATCCTTCAACGCCGGGTTGGTCAGAGAGGATACGACCTTGCCGTCTTCAACATAGGAGCTGAGACCGGATATTCCCCACGCGCCCACAACGTAGTCCATAACGCCGTTGGAGTCAATGTTAAAGGTATAGGGAGTGTTGTATTCTGCCTTAATGGCTTTCATGGTTTCGTAAAGCTCGTCGACGGTGGTGGGTATCTCAAGACCCAGCTTCTGGAGCCAGTCGTAACGGGTTTCAAGGCCGCGTTCGACAAAATACACGTTGTTGATAGTGTAGATGCAGAGCATATTGCCTTCATCGTCCTTCAGGGAACGCATGGTGGCTTCGTTAGAGTTTTCGACAGCCGCCCAGTAGTCGGGGCCATGCTCGGCAACCAGATCGGTCAGCTCATAAATCACCTCGTCGGCATAGCAGGCGCTGAGTCCGCCGCCGGAATAGCTGGTGCAGTCCATCAGGTCGGGATATTCGCCAGAGGCTATCATAAGGTTAAACTGTTCCGACGAAGTGGCCTCGCTGGGTTCGATAAAGTCCAGGTTGACGCCGGTCTGCTCCTGAATGTAATCAAGGCAGATATTTTCCTCGTAAGAGGATATCATGGCGGCAAACTGCTGATTCATGGCTTTCCAGAGGACAAAGGTCAGCTCATCTTCGGTTATGGGGTATTTGATGGTGGTTCCGCTTTCGGCTATCTGGAAAACGTTTTCGCCCATTTCCTCGGCAGGGGTAATGTCCTCGGCGGGAACAGGCTCGGTTTCTTCGGCGGGGGCGCTTTCCTCAGCGTCGCTCTGCTGGGCAGACGCGCTCTGCTGAGCCGCGCTTTCTTCGGCAGGGCTGCTTTCTTCGGTCTTGGCGCATCCGGCCATCACTGCCGTCAGCATAGCCAGCGCCAACAGCAGGGCAAGGATCTTCTTTTTCATTTTTTCCTCCTCATTCCGGGTTATTGATTTTGTGAAGTCCATATATTCTCCACGGTTTGAGTATAATTCCTTCACACCGAAATGTCAATCCTTTTGGCATTCCCGGCCTGTGGCCGAAATCCCGGCCCAAAAAACCGGCAGCCGCAAAACCTGTGTCTTGCAGCTGCCGGTGAGGGATAAACATATATTATTACTTTCGTGCTGTTTCGTCGTACATGCGGGTAAGGATGGCGGCGACTTCGCTGCGCTTGATGGTGCTTTCGCCCAGGAACCGGCCGTCGGTGCCGCCGGTGAGGATACCGGCGCGGTAGAACGCATATATCTGGTCGGCATACTGGCTGTCAGCAGTCACGTCAGGTATGGAGTCCACTTCGTTTTTGGCGGCATACTGGCTTTCGGGCATGGCGCAGTAAAAAATGTGGACAAATTCCCTGCGGGTGATGTCGGCCCCATAATCGTCGTATTCGCCGCTGATAATGCCGTTTTCAAGGCAATAGCTCACATAGGTGCCGTACCAGCGGTCGATGCCGTTTTCAAGAGTCACCTGACCATCGGTGTAAAGCTGGTGCAGACAGGCGGCCAGCTTGATAGCCTCGGCCACGGTCATGCTGTCATCAGGGCAGAACCTATCGGCAGACTTACCGGAGATAAGGCCCAGCTTATTGGCATCCAGAACATCGCTGTAATACCAGGCGGTTTCGGCCACGTCTGCAAAGGGGAAAACATAAGCTTCTTCCTCAGGCTGTTCCGGAACTTCTTCCGGCTCTTCCTCAGGCTCAGCTTCCTCAGTCTGCTGAGTTTTTTCGTTTACTATAGTAGTTATCTTAATGGGATTTGACCAGGAGAGGTAAACTTCATCGGGGTCAGACAGGCTTGCTCTCAGAGCGCCGTGGAAGTAATAGAAGGTGCCTTCCACATCCTGGGAAAAGGTGTATGTCCTTTCGTTGCCGGCAGCAGCGATAACTGCTGCGTCTTCAATTTTGTCAGTGTAGCTGACGAGCCACACCTCAGTACTCTGGCCAAGGCCGTCGGTATTTACTCCGTGGCTGTGGGTGCTTTTGAGGGTTATTTCCTCGCCCACCCAGAACAGCTCATCGGTGGTTTTCCTGCCGTCGATCTCAACGGTGAACTCAATTCCGCCATCAACATAGTTCATTCCGGGGACGGCAAGAGCCGCGGGAATCATGGCCGCGGCCATAGCAACGACCAGAATAAATGTAATTATCCGTCTTTTCAAAATATCAGCTCCTTATTCGCTTGATTGCAATATATTTTACCACAAACCCCGCCTTGGGTAAAGCCCTCTTCCTTCAAAATATCCTTTGGCTGATTTGTACCTGTTTTTAAAACTTTTAATTATTTTTTGCTTACATTTGCGGCAAAAAAATGATATAATGTACATAAATCAGAGGTGATAAAATATGTATCAGCAAGGCCAGTATATAATTTACGGCAATACCGGTGTCTGCCAGGTGACCGACATCATCCAAAAATCCACCGAGTCTCACGGCCTTCAGGACTTTTATGTCCTCAAGCCCGCCTACTCCGATTATACCATTACCACCCCGGTCAATGGCGGCAGAGTCTTTATGCGCCCGGTGATCTCCGCTGACGAAGCTCACGCCCTTATCGACTCCATCCCCTCCATCCACGCCGAAGCTTATCACAATCGGGTTTTGCGCCAGCTTTCCGACCATTATGACGAGCTGCTGCTTACCCACAGCTGTCTTGACCTGGTCAAGCTGACCATGTCTATCTATGCCAAGCGGCAACTGCTTACCCAGCAAAAGAAACGGCTCGGAGCCGTTGACGAAAAATATTCCAAAAAGGCCGAGGACCTTCTGTTCGGCGAACTGGCCGCCGCCCTGGGCATCGAAAAGGGCCAGGTCCAGGAATATATCGCCGCCCGGCTGGAAACTGTTTCGGACTGATATCAGACCGTAGCCAAAGGTACGAAGGCCTTTGGCTGCAAGTTGACTGATATCGATCTTCTCTCCTCCTGCAAAGGTATCTGCCTTTGCAGGACCTTTTTTTGCAAAAGTATAACCAAAAGATATATCGTATGCAAAATAAACATTTGCAATAACATGGTGGATATTATATCATTGATGATAGAAAGTTATGATCGTCTAAAGGAGATATAACATATGCTTAAATATCCCAAACTTTTCAGCCCCTTCAAATACGGTCGGCTGACCCTTAAAAACCGCATCATCAGCGCCCCCACCTCTCTTGCAGAGATCGGCCCCAACGGCACCCTTTCTGCCGAGAACATCGCCTACTACGCCATGCGGGCAAAGGGCGGCTGCTCACTGGTTTATGTGGGCGAATGTGTCTGCCACAGCGCTACCGGCCTGTCCCACCCTCAGCAGGTAGCTCTGGACAGCGTTACCTGTCTGCCCTCGCTGAAAGACTGCGCCGATGCTATCCACGCTTACGACGCTTATGCAGGCATCGAATTTGGCCACGGCGGCAAGCGGTGCGCCCCTCCCTTCGTCCGGGACGGCCATCCTATCGGCCCTTCTGACCTTTTTGACGACCAGGGAGTTCAAACCTGCTGGGGCATGAGCCGCGAGCTTATGGAGGAGATAAAAGAAGGCTATGTCAAATCTGCCACCAACGTTGCTGCCGCCGGATTTGAC
Organism: uncultured Oscillospiraceae bacterium; assembly: GCA_964384255.1. Lineage (GTDB taxonomy): Bacteria > Bacillota > Clostridia > Oscillospirales > Oscillospiraceae > SIG469. Next base: position 30,096 of record CAYLKH010000004.1, read on the forward strand.
GTTATCTGTCTCCACGCCGGTCACGGCTGGCTGCTGAACCAGTTTATGAGTCCCCTGTCCAATTTCCGCACCGACGAATATGGCGGCAGCCTTGAAAACCGCTGTCGCTACACCATCGAAATATGCCAGGCCATCAAAAAAGCCGCTCCCCGGCTTATGCTCGATGTCCGCATCAGCGGCGACGAGCTGACCGAAAACGGATATCATATCGATACCGGCGTCGAGATAGCCAGGCTGCTGGAGCCTTATGTCGATTCCTTCAACGTTTCTGTCGGTGTTAACGAAGACCTGTTCACCTTCATCGTTATGCATCCCAGTATGTTCCTTGAACACGGCTGCAACGTCAAATACGCCGCCGCCGTCAAGGCCGCTGTCTCCAAGCCCGTTTCCTGCGTCGGCGGCATATCCGATGCCGACCAGATGGAGCAGATACTCCAGGACGGTCAGGCCGACCTTATCGCTCTGGGCCGCGCCCTTGTGGCCGACCCCGATCTCCCCAACAAGGCCCGCAAAGGCAACGACGAGGATATTCGCCATTGTCTGCGCTGCTATGGCTGTCAGGGCCAGATGTTCAAAACCCGCAACATCGTCTGCGCCGTTAACCCGGTGATAGGTCACGAATACCTCGAAATGATCCGTCAGAGCATACCCGCCGGCGAGCTGAAAAAGGTCGCTGTAGTTGGCGGCGGACCTGCCGGTATGCAGGCCGCCATCACCGCCGCTCAGCGGGGCCACCAGGTCACCCTGTATGAAAAGACTGACGCTCTGGGCGGCGCCCTGAAATTTGCCCAGCACATCAACTTCAAGTCCGACCTGTTCCGTTTTGCTCAGTGGCAGATGGGCCAGCTGGAAAAGCTGGGGGTAAAGGTCGTCCTCAACACCGATGTGGACCTTGCCTTTGTCGACTCTCTGGATGTGGACAAGGTGATCTGCGCCGTCGGCGCTTCTGCCATGGTGCCGCCCTTCCCCGGACTGGACGACAAGCGTGTAATATTCGGCACCGATATGTTCGACGAAGGCGTTGAGATTGGCCAGAAGGTCGTTATCATCGGCGGCGGTCTGGTGGGCAGTGAGGCCGCTCTGTACCTTGCCGAAAACGGCCACGAGGTGACCGTTATCGAAATGGTGAATGACATAGCTGTCGATGCCATCATCTCTCACCGCAGAGCCATGAAGGTGCGTATGTCCCAGTGCCAGATCCCGCCTGTGCTTCAGGTTTCCACAAAATGCCGGGCCATCACCCCCGAGGGCGTTACTGCCGAGGGTCCCAACGGCGAAGATCTGTGCTTCCCCGCAGACACCATTATCTGCGCCGTGGGCCTCAGTCCCCGCACCGCCAAGGCTGACGAGCTTCGCCAGACCGAAAAGGACTTTGTTGCCATCGGCGACTGCACCAAATCTGCCAAGGTCATGGAAGCTGTCGCCGCGGGCTACAATGCCGGTATGAACATATAATTATCATAGCAGCAGGCAGTTTGTCATTTGATCTGCTGGCCAAAAATGCCGGACCGGGCGAACGCCCGGTCCGGCATTTTGCGTCAGCAACAGCCGCAATTGTTGTCACAGCCGCAGGAGTCGTTGCTTCCGCAGCCGCAGATAAGGAACAGGATGATGATAAGTATAATTATCCACCACCAGTTATTGCCGCAGCCAAATCCGGAATTACACATAAACCGTTTACCTCCAATATATTAAGTAGAGTCCGGCGATTTCCCGGTTCTCAATAATATACTATTCAGCGGCGGCAAAAGTGTGAATCCCCAGTCAGTCGTTATGGCGCAGGGCAGAAAGTTTTGCCAGGGCATCCATCAGTTCGCCATTTATTTTCATCAGCTCTTCCATGGGCCTTCGGGGTCGGCGACCGCTCTTGAAGCTGTCAATAACGCAGCCGTAACGGTCAACAGCGTATTTAACGGCAGTTTCCCATGAGATATACAGCTCGTCCCCGGCGACGGCACCCACAGCTGCCATGTGTTCAGCCGTCAGAGACGACACGCAGGCCGCCAGGCTGGCGGCGCTTTGGTCGATCAGAAAGCCGTTATGGCCATCGCTTACGCCTTCGGCCGCGCAGCTTCCTTCCACAAGGACTGACGCCAGGCCGCAGGCTGCCGCCTCTCTGACCACCAGCCCGTTAGTATCGAAGGTGGACGGAAACAGAAACAGGTCAGCCCGACCATACCAGCCCCGGAGACTGCTTCTGTCATGGATGGTCCCGGCGAATATACATTTTGGCAAAACTCCGCATATCCCGGCATACTGCCTTATTTCGTCCATATCCTCCCCGGCCCCCACAAACACCATGCGATAATCCTTCCTCTGGGCGTTGAGCATAGCCAGAGCATCGATAATCGTCCGGAGGCCCTTGTACCACATCATTCTGCCCACGAAAAGATAAACCGGCACCCCCTCGGGCAGGTCATATCCCGCCGCAGCTTCCCGGATAAGGTCGTCGGATACCCGTTCCCGGGGCAGGTCAACTCCGTTGGGCATAACGATATAATCGCCTTCATACCCCAGAGCGCTGAGGTTTTCCCCCGCTCCCCGGCTCACCACCCAAACCTCGTCACAGGCAGAAATATTGGCCGCCAGAGCCTTTTTTGCCGCCTGCTGCAAGGGCTTTGGCCTGATAACGTTCTGAATATCCACATCAAATTTGGTGTGATAAGTAAAAACGATCGGCGCATCGGTTATCTGGCGAAGCTGCCGGGCCATAAAGGTGGATATTATGGGACAGTGAGAATGGAGAATGGCCACATCCCTGCGATCAACGTTCCTGGCCACCTCCGGGGAAAAGGGTATTCCTGCGGGATATCCCTCGAACCGCTGGGTCTGGATGCTGGGATATCTGACCACCGGAAAGTCATATCCGCTGTCGTCAGCCTCCGGGTTGGCAGGCGTTATGACCACGGGTTCAAAGCCCCGCATCTGCCGGGCATAGTTCACCACCACGTTAGCCACTCCGTCTAAATGAGGCGGGAACGAATCATTTAGCAGGCAGACGGTCGGTTTGTTGTCCATTTTCATTCCACCTTGGTTTTTTCTATAATTCTATTTGATAAATATAAACAAAGTCAAAACAAAGTGTTAACTTTCGGCTGTAGACAAAGGTACGAAGACCTTTGTCTGCAAGTAAACTCTGGCGCTGCTGCCAGGGGTCAAAAACATCCGCAGGGCCGACCGGCTCCTGCGGATGTCAGATGTTATGTTGTTATGCGATCATGGAAGCGGGGAACAGGATAACTGCGAAAATGCCGGTGAGGATGATGGAGAGGATCATGCGTTCCAGCCAGATGACGCACAGGTGGCTGAACTTGACAGGGACCTCGGTACCCATACAGCAGGGAACAAAGGATGCCAGGAAGACGATGGAGGTAACAGGCAGTACCGCCAGCATAAAGCGCAGACGCATACTCCACTGACCAACGGAAACCAGCAGGGCGGGAACAGTGACCTCGACAAAGGAGATCATGGCGCCGGTGCAGGCAACGGACAGTTCTTCGCCAGTGAAGCCGAAGATACGGAAGAAGGGCCAGAAGATGTAACCCAGCCATCCAACGATGGGGGTGAAGGTATACAGCACAACGCCGAAGGTGCCGAAGAAGGAGGTACCGGCGGAAACAGTGCCGAGAACGTTCATAGTCTCTTTCATGATGAGGCCGATGCGCTTAATGGGGCTTTCCTGAGCTTCGGCAATATCAAGCGCCTCGGTGATGGCGGCGTTCCACATTCCGCTGGTAATGATTTTTTCCGGATTGGGAGTAGCGCCGGGGCAATAGTCGTCTTTAATTTTGTTCAGGGGATAGATACGGACACCCACCAGAGCAACCAGAAGGGTGATAAGGAAGGCTAACCAGAAATATGTATTCCAGTAGCTCTTGCCCCACAGGGATTCGTTGACAAGACCGGTGTTGGTGGCCAGAGCCAGCAGGAAGCCCACAGAAACAGTGGACAGGCTGGTGTCGATACATACGGACTCACGCTCGGTCATACGACCGGTCTTATACTGGTCGTTAACAGCGATGTGGCCGGCGGAGAAGTTGCCCAGGAAGGCAGTGACCATGATAATGGCTGCACGGCCAGGCAGCTTGAACACAGGGCGCATGATGGGGCGGACAAAAACGCCGATAAAGTCCACCAGACCGTAGTCCACCAGGAAGGGCAGGAACAGGGATGCGCAGGGGATGGAGATGCAGATGGTGACCAGGATCTTGGCCATAACGAAGTTGGCAATGGAGGTACCAAGAGCGTCAACATCGGTAAACAACCAGTTCATAAAACCAAAGTGGAATCCGAAATAGATGTCGATAATGACCATGGTAAGAACAACGAAGCCAATGATTTTGAAAACGGCAAAGACGGCGTTGATCTTTGTGGTTTTCCACGCCTTTTCGGGGCGGAGCCAGAACAGGTCGACCACAGCATAAGCGCCGATGGCCCAAACCACGAATGGCATGAAGTTGAAGTTGCCGGTATACAAAGCAGCCTTGATGAAGTTGGTCAGGTGAGAAGCCAGCACGTTGGACTGAGCAGCTACGGCACCCCACTGCCAACCACCAATGGTGATCTGGTAGGCCGGCATGTTGAAGTTGATGAAGAAAGCGAAAACGCCGAAGGCGCTATACAGCACAAACCTGATCCAGGTCATGGCGCTGTATTTTTTGATTGTGTTTGAAGCAGCCATAAAAGACATAAACTCCTTTCTCTTTAACAATAGTTTTCTTACCATATAATTATTGCATTTGGCTCAAATTGTGTCAACATGTTTGTCTCAACATGATTGTAAATACAGAATTGCTATTTAAGGTATCCTCAAGCTTTTTCCGGGGCTTCGGCGAAGGGTAAAAACCATCCGGATCCGTGCTGAGGCACAGACCCGGACAGGGGATCAGACCTCCATGATAACAGGCAGTATCATGGGGTCGCGTTTGGTTTTTTTATAAAGGTAATCGGAAAGCTCGGCCTTAAGGCGGCCCTTGATGGCGTTGAAATCGGGCTTACGGCTGTCGAGACACAGCTCGATGGTGCTTTGGGCCAGCAGCCGCAGCTCCTCCATCAGCTCCTCGGATTCCTTGACATATACAAAGCCCCGGGTAATGATGTCCGGACCGGACATAAGCATACCGTAATCGTCGATAGCGGCCACCACCACTATCATACCGTCCTGAGCCAGATGGCGGCGGTCGCGCAGAACAACGCTGCCTACGTCGCCAACGCCGTATCCGTCAACCAGCACATTGCCGGAGGGTACGGTACCGGCCAGCTTGCAGCTTTTCCGACTCAGCTCGATGACCCGGCCATTTTCGGCAATAACGATATTGTTGCGGGGAGTCCCCACCTGCTCGGCCAGAGCAGCATGGAATTTGAGATGGCGCTGCTCGCCGTGAACGGGGATGAAAAACCTGGGCTTGACCAGAGCGTGCATTATTTTAAGCTCTTCCTGGCAGGCATGGCCGGAAACGTGCAGGTCTGCCAGCTTGTCATAATAAACCTCGGCGCCCTTGCGGTAAAGCTCGTTTATCACCCGGCTGACGCCCACCTCGTTGCCGGGGATAGCGGAAGCAGAGATAATTACCCGGTCGCCGGGGCCTATCTCCACCTGGCGGTGGCCGGTAAAGGCCATGCGATAAAGGGCGCTCATAGTCTCGCCCTGAGAACCTGTGGTAATGATCACCGTCTTATCCCTGGGGAGCTTTTTCAGCATGGCCATATCCACCAGAGTATCGGCAGGGATCTTCATATATCCCAGCTCCGTGGCGACCCGGGTAGCGTTTTCCATGCTTCTGCCGGTTATGCCCACCTTGCGGCCATAGCGATGAGCCACGTCTATCACCTGCTGGAGCCGGTGGATATTGGATGCGAAGGTGGTCACGATAATGCGGCTGGAGCAATCCTTAAACAGCGCGTCAAAGCTTTCTCCCACGGTGCTTTCGGATGTCGAATAACCTTTGCGCTCCACATTGGTAGAATCGCAAAGCAGCGCCAGCACACCTTTTTTACCCAAAGCACCCAGCCGGGCCAGATCGATAAATTCGCCATCGATGGGAGTGGGATCGATCTTGAAGTCGCCGGTGTGGACGACCGTCCCCATGGGAGTACCGATGGCAAAGGCCACAGAATCGGCAATAGAGTGGTTAACATGGATGAATTCCACAGAAAAGCATCCCGCCTTGATGGTCTGGCCTGCCTCAACAGTACACATTTTGGTCTTTTCCAAAAGCCCGTGTTCTTCAAGCTTGATCTCAATAAGTCCGGCGGTAAGGCGGGTAGTATAGATGGGAGCATTGACCTCCCGAAGTACATAGGGCAAAGCGCCCACATGGTCCTCGTGACCGTGGGTTATGAAAAAGCCCCTTACCCTGTCGCGGTTTTTAACAAGATAGGTTATGTCGGGTATGACCAGGTCAACGCCCAGCATATCGTCATCGGGAAATCCCAGGCCGCAGTCAACGACGATAATATCGTCCTGATATTCATAAACGGTCAGGTTTTTTCCTATCTCGTTAAGCCCGCCCAGGGGAATGATTTTAAGTTTGGATGCCATTGAATATATTAACTCCTTGATTTGAGAATAAAACTTGTTAAAGAAACGGGGTTCAAGAGGGGGAAGAAATTGCACATCAGGTGAGTGAGGGGTTAGGATTTAGGATTTAGGGTCTAGGGCCGCATGGGGGAAGCGAGCGCAAAGTGTTTGAGTAGTCGGTTAGACCTGTCATTGCGAAGCGGCAAAGCCGCTGTGGTAATCTCCGACGTTGCGTGACCACAACGTTGTGTCAAATGCACTTACTTGCAGTTACGTTCACTAATCTCTAAATCCTAAATCCTAACCCCTATAACAACACAAAAAGAGCGCAACAAAGCCAAAGGCACCCACGTTTCCGGCTTCGGCCCCGTTACGCCGTTGCTGAAAACTCCGGTTGCCCAGAGGATATTTTCGGAAGCTGCTGCTCCCTATCCCGGTTGCGCCGGACACCGCCGTCCGGCCGCGCTATGAACAGTATACCACAAACCCGGGGGAAAGTATACAGAAATTTGTCGTGGGTGTATTAGCGTAGTGTCTTCGGCCTCCTCGCGATAACAGATTTACCCAACCGCTCAAATTAATCCGCACTCGCCTCCTTCTGCAAACACTAAATTACCAACCCCTAATCCCTGAATCAAAACATTTGAAGTACAGGATGATATGTGATATAATGTAGGGTGATAAACTACATTCATGCACCGGGTCATTAAACGCGACCCTTACTATAAACAAAAACAGGTGGGTTGGATATGAAAAAAAGCGTAGAAGTTATGATAGGCGGCCATATTTACCGTCTTATTGCCGAAGAAGACACCTCCTACACCCGCAAAATTTCAAGCTATGTCAACAACAAAGCTTCCGAGCTTATTGAAAACGGGCTGTCCTCCTCCGATGCCATGGTGCTGACCGCCGTCAACCTGGCCGACGAATACTTTAAAGAAGTCGAAACTTCCGAAAATCTCCGTTCTCAGCTTAAGGACTATATCGAAGAATCCTCCAAGGTAAAATCCGAGCTGACGGAGCTTCGCCGCGAGCTGTCACGGCTGAAAAAGGAATACCTTGCTTAGGGGTCAGGGGATAGTAATTTAGTGTCCGCAGGGGAAAGCGAGCGGGAATTCATTAAGTTGTTCAGTACACTAACTCCTAACTGCTAACCCCTATTACCCTGATATGCAGAATCTCCCCTTACCGCACCAATGCCCCTATCCCTAACAAACTGAAACAGAGGTGGATCATGCTGGAACTGCTGTCACCCGCCGGGTCCATGGAGGCTCTTAAGGCCGCCGTTCAAAACGGAGCCGACGCCGTATATTTTGGACTGGGCGATTTCAACGCAAGAAAAAACGCAAAAAACCTCACCGACGAGGACCTTCCCGAGGCGGTGAGCTATTGTCATACCCGGGGAGTAAAGGTCTATGTCACGGCCAACACCCTTGTCAACGACAGGGAAATGGAGTCCGCTGCCAGATTTATCCAGCTGGTCAACGACGCAGGGGTAGACGCGGTCATTGTTCAGGACCTCGGGCTGGCGGCCCTTATCCGCCGTATCGCTCCCCAGCTGCCTGTCCACGGCAGCACCCAGATGAGCATCCACAGCCTTGACGGCGTGAGAGTATGCGCCGCCATGGGCATGGAGCGGGTCGTTGTTTCCCGCGAGCTGAGCCACGACCAGCTTAAGCACATCTGCAAAAACAGCCCTGTCGAGATCGAGGTTTTTGTCCACGGAGCCCTGTGTATGTGCTATTCCGGCCAATGCTATATGAGTTCCGTCATCGGCCGGAGGAGCGGCAATCGCGGCCTTTGCGCCCAGCCCTGCCGACTGGAATACGGCTTTGACGGCAAGGCCGATGGCCACCCCCTTAGCCTTAAAGACAACTGTCTGGCGGCCTATATGCAGGAGCTTGACTCCATGGGCGTTGCCTGCATCAAAATCGAAGGCCGAATGAAGCGGCCCGAATATGTGGCTATCACAGCCGACGTTTATTCCCGCGCCATAGCTTCCGGCACCGTCCCCACCAATGCAGAGCTGGCCCGGATGCGGGCGGCCTTTTCCCGCCAGGGCTTTACCGACGGCTACTACACCGGCAACAAAGGCCCCCGGATGTTCGGCATCCGGGAAGAGGGCAGCGAAAAGGACACCCAGAAGCTATTCGCCGCCGCCCGCGCCACCTATACCCGGGGCGAGCGCCAGCAGGTACCCATCAGGCTTCTGGCCGCCGTGAGAAAAGACCAGCCCGTGACCCTGATAGCTCAGGACAACGACGGCAACCGGGCCATCGTTCAGGGTCCGGTGCCGGACAAAGCCAGGACCAGAGCCATTACAGAACAGACCATGACCGCCCAGTTGGAAAAAACCGGCGGGACCCCCTATAAATGCGAAGAGGTCAAAACCGTCATCGACCCTGACCTTATGCTGCCCCTGTCGGCTCTTAACGCCCTGCGGCGGGACGCTCTTGACCAGCTTACCCTTCAACGTTCCGCAGTCGTTCAGCGGCCCTTCGCCCCTTATACCGCCCCCTTCAAGCCGGTCAACCGTAAGGCCGAGCCGGAAATGACCATTTCCATCTCGTCGGCAGAGCAGATAACCGGGGAACTGGCCGCCGCCAGTCCCAGTCTGCTGTATATCCCTCTGCACGTGGCGGTTAAAAATCCGGACAAAATGCGCATCATCGCGGACAATCCCCTTATAACCCCCGCTGTGGTGCTGCCCAGAATAATCAACGATGACGATGCCGCCAGAGTCGACCGTCAGCTCCAGGCCGCCAGCGCCATGGGTATCCAGCAGGCCCTTGTGGGCAATCTGGGCCATATCGGCATGGCCCGCTCCCGGGGCTTCGCTGTCCGGGGGGACTTTGGCCTTAATCTTTTCAATTCCGAAGCCCTTGAGGTCATGGCAGGCATCGGCGCCCTTTCTGCCTGCGTATCCTTTGAGCTGAGCCTTTCCCAGATACGCGACCTTTCCAAACCTCTTGACACCGAAATGCTGGCCTATGGCCGTCTGCCCCTGATGGTGACCGAAAACTGCGTCTTCAAAAACAAAAACGGCTCCTGCATCTGCGAAAACGGCGCTCAGCTCACCGACCGCACCGGAGCCAGATTCCCCCTGACTAAAGACGGCGAAAGCTGCCGCACAGTCATCCTCAACAGCCAGGTCCTTTACCTGGGCGACAAGTACGACGAATATTCAAAGCTGGGCCTTTGGGCTATCCGTCTGGCCTTTACCGACGAAACACCTCAGCAGATGATGAAGGTCATTTCCAGCTATGTCAACAAGGACGCTCCCACCCCCGGCGAATACACAAGAGGATTGTATTTTAGAGGAACACTGTAATCAGGGGTCAGGGATCAGTGCCGATGAGGGTAACTCTGCTGCGATGCAGGGAAGTACCCTGTAGACGCTCCTGATTATCTCCCGTGTCATTGCGAGGCGCGAAGCGCCGTGGCAATCTCACCCCCCTGCGAATTCGAGAAGTATCGATAAAGCGCCAAAGCCCCGGGTCAATAGAGAAAAAGTCAAAAAGGAAAAACGATATGGAACTTTTAATAAAAAAGCTGTCTGACAAAATTGGGGACAGCATACCCGAACCCTATTATGCTACCGAAGGCTCCGGGGCCATGGATCTCCATGCCTGTATCCACGAGCCTGTTACTCTGGAGCCTCTTGGCCGGGCGCTGATTCCCACCGGCATAGCCATAGCCCTGCCATCTGCCGAATATGTGGCCCTGATATTTGCCCGCAGCGGTCTTGCGGTAAAGCACGGCATAACCCTTTCCAACTCTGTAGGAGTTATCGACAGCGATTACCGGGGCGAGATCAAGGTTGGGCTTGTTAACCTGTCCGGCGAAAGCTATACCATTTCCCCCGGCGACCGGATAGCTCAGCTGGCTGTTATGCCCGTCTCCCGGGCAAGCACCGTTTTTGTCGGCGAATTGCCAGTTACCGCCCGGGGCGAAGGCGGCTTCGGCTCCACAGGAGTCAGATAACAGATAAGGAAACTGCTATGAAAATAATTCTTGCATCCAAATCTCCCCGGCGCAAAGAGCTGCTCGAAAAGCTGGGGCTTGAGTTTGAAATACGCTCCGCCGCCAAAGAAGAAGAAATGGACCCTTCCAAAAGCGTAGTCAGCGAGGTCGCCCGGGTATCTCAGGCCAAGGCCCTCAGCGTTCCTGCCGAAGACGACGAGCTGGTCATTTCGGCCGACACCGTGGTAGACCTGGACGGAAAGGTCCTGGGCAAGCCCGCTTCCGAAGCCGATGCGTCCATAATGCTCCGCTCTCTGTCCGGCAGAGGTCACGTTGTCCACACCGCCGTAACGGTCAGGCTGGGCAGCCGGGTAGATACCCGCGTGTCCTCAGCCTCGGTCTGGTTCCGCCCTCTTTCCGATGACGAGATCTGCGCATATATCAAAAGCGGCGAACCTATGGACAAAGCCGGCGCCTACGGCGCTCAGGGCCTTGGGGCGCTGCTGGTCCAGCGTATCGACGGCGACTTTTTTACCGTTATGGGTCTGCCGGTATGTACTCTGGGCCAAATGCTTAATGAATTTGGCGTTAAGCTGTTATAAGGAAGCAGGGAAATACACAAATGAAAAAAATTTTTTCAAACAAGTCCCGGCTGGTGATGATCGCCGCCGTGTGCATAGCCGCCGTGGTAGCCGTTACCGGTGCGATACTGGCCGGAAAGGCCGGCATTTTTACCAACATTGTCAACACCGTTACCACCCCGGTCAAGTCTCTTGTTACCGGCATCTCCCTTAAGGTAGAGCAGGTTTATGACTATATGTACAGCTTCGACGAGCTGAAGGCCGAAAACGAGCTTTTGAAAAAGCAGATGGCCGAGATGGAATCCGAGGTCCGCGACGCTTCGTCCCTTACTGAGGAAAATTCCCGGCTCCGGACTCTGCTGGGGATCAAGGAAGACCACGACGATTACGAGCTGGAGATCGCCTCGGTAGTCAGCTATGACAGCTCTAACTGGAACAGCACCTTCACCATCTCCAAGGGCAGCAATTCCGGCATTGATGTCAATATGTGCGTCATAACCGAAACCGGATATGTGGTGGGAATAGTGACCGAAACCGGCCTTAACTGGTCCACCGTTACCGCCATAACCGATGTGGACACCGAGATCGGTGCGGTGGTATTCCGCTCTGGCGACATCGGCGTGGCCGAAGGCGACTTCCAGCTTATGGAAGACGGCCTGCTGCGGTTGAACTATCTGCCCACCGATGCCGAGCTGCTTAACGGCGACGAGGTTTTGACCTCTGGCGGTGAGCTATACCCCCAGGGACTTGTTCTGGGTACCATCAAGGACGTCCTGCCCGAGGATTCCGGCATCAACAAATACGCCGTTATCCAGCCCGCCGCCAATGTGGAAGACCTGACCCAGGTATTTGTTGTTACCTATTTTGAACAGTAGTTTTCATAGAAAGGTTGTCACTTTATGACCAGCAAAAGGCGAAAACAGAAAAAATGGCTGCTGTATGGCATAACGCTTTTTGTGGCCTACATATTGCAGTCAGCGGTTTTTAACCGGTTCACCATTCTGGGAGTAAATCCCATGCTGGTCACCTGCGCCGTGGTTTGCGTCTGCGTGTTTGAAGACAGCTACAGCGGAGCCATATTCGGCCTTTGCGCCGGACTGCTGCTGGCTTTTACCAACACCGACAAGGCAGCCTTCTATATCGTTACGCTAACAGTAGCGGGCGCGGCTTCCGGCGGCCTGTGCAGCTGCCTGTTCACCCGCTCATGGCTTTCTGCCCTGCTGCTCAGCGCCGTCGGCACCCTGTTTTGCGAAAGCGCCATCTGGATCGTAGGCGGCCTGGTAGGCACCCTGCCCGGTTCTGCCCTGATAACAGTCGTTCTTCCTCAAAGCCTGCTGGCAGCCCTGTTTTCCCCCCTGTTTTATCTTCCCGACAAGGCTGTTTCAAAAATAGCCTGACCACCCTCTGCAACCGGCAGCCAAATGCCCAGGGGCCTTGGCTGCGCTCCGCTTCTATTCTCTTCTAAGGTACTTTATATGGAATACAAAAAACTCAAGTTTCGCATCGGCTTATTTGCCATACTAATGATAGCCATAGTTTTCATCTTTGCTCTTGAGCTTTATCGCCTTCAAATCGTCGAAGGCGACGAGCATTATCAAAGCTCCGAAACCTATTATCAATACAAAACTGTCGAAGCCTCCCGGGGTTCCCTCCTTGACCGTTATGGCCGTCTGCTGGTAGGCAACCGCACCGGCTACAACGTGGGCCTTAACTCCATGGCTCTTTACAACGCCGGAGGGGTAAACAGCAGCCTCACGTCCCTTATTGAGCTGGCCGATTCTCTGGGCTATTCCCATATCGACACTCTGCCCATGAGCAGCGACGGCTCGGAATATCTGTTCGACGAATATTCTACCACCACCTCGGAAACCTATTTTCGTAAGTTCCTCAAATACAAGGGCTGGGACACCGACATAACCGCCCCCAATGTCTACAGTCTGCTGCGGGACGAATACAACATTGACGAAAGCCTGACCGATTCTGAGGCCCGGGAACTGGTGGGTCTGCGATATGAGCTTGACCTGCGCTCTGCCGTCGGCATGGACGCTTATATTTTTGTCGAGGACGTGGCTCCCGAAGATCTTTCCTTCTTTAAAGAAAGCTCCATCCCCGGGATCGAGATCAACACCGTTTCCTACCGGGAATACCAAACCGACTATGCGGCCCATATCCTTGGCCGTGTGGGTCTTATGAACCCGGAGGAATACGAATATTACGGTCAGTTAGGCTACCCCATGAACGCCAGTGTCGGCAAAGAAGGCGTTGAAAAAGCCTTTGAAGAATATCTTCACGGGGAAGACGGCCAGATAATGGTCACCACCGATGCCAACGGCAAGGTAGTCGGTCAGAAGACTACTAAAGAAGCCAAAGCCGGCGGCAACGTTTACCTGACTATCGACATCGTTATGCAGGAGATCGCCGAACGGGCGCTGGAAAGCTGCATTCTGGACCTGCGGGCAGGTTCCGAAGATATAAGCGGTGACGACGCTTCTATCGAAGCCGGTACCGATGCCCGGGGCGGCGCAGTTGTTGTCATGGACGTAGACAGTTTTGAGGTCCTTGCCATGGCCTCCTATCCCACCTACAACATCGAAACCTTTTCCCAGGATTTTGCCGAACTGGCAGCCGACGAATATTCCCCCATGTATAACCGCAGCCTGCTGGCAGCTTATTCTCCCGGCTCCACCTATAAGATGGTCACGGCGGCGGCAGCGGTGGGTCTGGGCGTTATAACGCCCACCACCGAGATCGAATGTACCGGCGTGTACACCTTCTATGAAGAAGAGGGCTATGCCCCTATATGTAACTTCTTTAAAAACACCGGCCTGACCCATCAGCATATAGACCTGATGGAAGCCCTGTCCTATTCCTGCAACATCTATTTCTACGAAACCGGCCGGCTGGTCGGCCTGTCCGCTCTTGAAGAATATGCCCGCAGCTTTGGCCTTGGAGAATCTACAGGCATCGAGCTTGACGAAAACATCGGCACCGTAGCCGGTGACGACAGCCGATACGACTGGTACGCAGCCGACACCGTTGCCGGCGCTATAGGTCAGTCAGGCAACAGCTTTACCCCCCTGCAAATGTGTGCCTATGCCTGCACCCTGGCCAACGGCGGCACCCGCTATAACGCAAGTCTTCTCAGCCGCGTCGTTTCCAGCGATTATAAATACGAATACGAAACCGCCGCCAAAACCGTCCTGTCCAACGCCAAGCTTACAGAAACCGCCCGTCAGGCTATTTTCGACGGTATGCTGCTGGCATCCACTGAAGGCACTGCGGCTTCCGTATTCGCCAACTACGATATCGATGTATGCTCCAAAACCGGTACCGTTCAGCACGGCGGCCTGGGTTCTGACCACGCGGCGTTTTTGTGCTTCGCACCCTACGACGATCCCCAGATAGCCATTTACGTCTTTGTGGAAAACGGTGCCAAGGGCGGTAACCTGGCCACCGTTGCCAAAAACATCCTGGACTATTATTTCAATACCGACGAGGTCGCCCAGGGATATGTTGAAGAATACACCATCATTAAATAAGTTTTGGGCTTCCGGGCCGGATCTTTCCGCCGCTCCGGCATTGCCCAGGAGGACACGCTATGAATAACTGTATCAAATGTGGAAAGGAGATCCCTGACGGCGAGCTTTTCTGCCGGGACTGCTCTTTGGACGACGTTGTGGGTTCAAAATCATCCGCTCCCAGCCGCAAAACCGCCGTTAAGCAGGACACTATCCGGCTTGACCCTGTCAAAGCAAAAAAGCCTGTGGGCCTTATTATTTCCCTGGTCGTTGTGAGCCTGATGCTGCTGGGCAGTCTGGTTTATATTTATCAAAATCACTCTCTGGTCCAGCGGGCAAAAAATCAGCTGCTTTCTGCCGAGGTATCCGCCGAAAAGGCAAACAACGAATCCCTCTCTCTCCAGGACCAGCTGAACATTTCCAACGACAGAATTATCGAGCTTGAGTCTCAGGCGGTGGAGCTGAAAACCACCATTGCCGACCTGGAATCCCAGCTCCATGGCCAAAGCTCCCAGTCCAACCAGGATGCCTACGATGCCAGCGCCAAAGAGCAGGACATCCAGCGGCTGACCGCTCAGGCCGACCAGCTGTCCGACGAGCTTAACGAAACCAAAGCTCAGCTTGAGACTGTATCCGGCGACCTACAGGCCGCCAACGATGCCCTTGAGGAGCAGGCCCAACTGATGGAGGAATATGACCAGACCATTTCAGAGCAGGAAGAAAAGATAGACTCTCTGGGGGAAAAGATAGCCGCATTAGAGGCAGAAAACACCACCTATCTGAAAAAAGCCACCTTTATGGATAAGTTCGTGGTCTTTGTAGAAAACGACGGCACAAACCTTTACCACACCTATGACTGCTCTCGATTCAAAAAAGAAGATTTCTGGGTGTTCAACCCGTCTTATGCCAAAAACCAGGGATATTCCGAATGCCCATATTGTCATTAATCAGGGATTAGGATTTAGGATTTAGGGAATGTAGAGGGGAGTAATTGCGAAGCATTTGAGCGCTTGGATAGACCTGTCATTGCGAGGAGCGCAAGCGACGTGGCAATCTCACCCCTTGCGTAATGAAGAAACTAAATTTCAAACGCACGACCTTGCGCTTATTGAGAAAAATTAAAATCGTGCCGAAGGCACACATCGCACTGACCCCTGACCCCTAAAATAAGGAGATACTATGTCAAAAATACTGGTGCTTGCTGAAAAACCATCTGTCGGTCGTGAGATAGCCCGGGTGCTGGGCTGCAAAAACGGCGGCAACGGCTATCTCAGCGGAGAAAAATATATCGTCACCTGGGCCCTGGGCCATCTTGTTACCCTGGCCGACCCGGAGGTTTATGACAACAGGTACAAAAGCTGGAAGATGGAAGATCTGCCCATGCTGCCGCAAAAGATGAAGCTGGTGGTCATCTCCCAGACCCGAGGTCAGTTCAACACCGTATCAAAGCTGATGCACGGCGACATTTCCGAACTGGTCATAGCCACCGATGCCGGTCGGGAAGGCGAGCTGGTTGCCCGCTGGATAATGGAAAAAGCCGGCTGGAAGGGCAAAACCTCACGGCTGTGGATATCTTCCCAAACTGACCGGGCCATTAAAGAAGGCTTCGCTTCTCTGAAACCGGCATCCCAATATGACGATCTTTACAAAAGCGCCCGTTCCCGGGCAGAGGCCGACTGGCTCGTGGGCCTGAATGTGACCCGGGCGCTGACCTGCAAATATAACGCTCAGCTTTCCGCCGGGCGGGTCCAGACCCCTACACTGGCCCTGATCGTCGCCCGGGAAAACGAAATACGAAAATTTGAACCAAAGGATTTCTGGTCGGTGAGCCTTAAGGCTCAGGGCTTTACCGCCACCTACCGGGACAAAAACGGCAACAGCCGATTTTTCGACCGGGCCAGGGCGCAGGCCGTCGTTGATGCCGTTGGAGGGAAGTCCGGCGTTTTGACCTCTGTCGTTAAAGAACGCAAATTCGTTCCGCCCCCCGCAGCCTATGACCTGACCGAGCTGCAAAGGGACGCCAACCGCAAATATGCTTACAGCGCAAAACAGACCCTTTCAATCATGCAGCGGCTTTACGAAAACCACAAGGTCCTGACCTATCCCCGAACCGACAGCCGCTACATCACTAAAGACGTTGCCGCCACCCTGCCGGACCGGCTCAGAGCTGTCGCCACCGGACCATACAGGGACGCGGCTCACGAAATAATGCGCAGCCGCCCCATCAACACCAAATATATCGTCAACGATGCCCGGGTAACTGACCACCACGCCATTATCCCCACTGAGGAAGCTCCCGACCTTTATTCCATGACCGGCGAAGAGCGCAACATTTATGACCTGGTGGTACGGCGTTTCCTCGCAGTCCTGTCCGCTCCTGCAGAATACGAAGAAGTCCGGCTGACCATCACCGTGGACGGCAAATATGATTTCTACGCCAAGGGCAAGGTCATCCAGACCCCGGGCTGGAAGGCGATCAGCAGCCTCGATCTGGCAGACGACAGCCAGGACGAGGACGACCGTGACCAGACCCTTCCCCCCATGAATCAGGGCGACCGGGTGAAGCTCCAGTCCTGCGAGCTGAAAAACGGTAAAACCAGTCCCCCCGCAAGATATACCGAAGCCACTCTGCTGACCGCCATGGAGAACCCCACCGGCCAGGTTTCTGACAAAGAGCTTCAATCGGTTTTGAAAAAGACTTCCGGTCTGGGTACCCCCGCCACCCGGGCGGATATAATCGAAAAGCTGTTCGACACCTTTTATGTCGAACGCCGTGGCAAAGAGCTGGTCCCCACCTCCAAGGGCATCCAGCTGGTGGATATCGTCCCTGCCGATCTGCGCTCTGCCGAGCTTACTGCCAAATGGGAGCAGCAGCTGAGCGAGATCAGCGAAGGCAAGCTGAACGACCGTCAATTCGTCCAGTCCATGCGTGATTATGCCTCCCAGCTGGTGACCTCTGTTGAGCAGTCTGCCGCTGGATTTACCCACGACAACCAGACCCGAAGCAAATGCCCCGACTGCGGCAAATATCTGCTGGATGTCCAGGGCAAACGGGGCCGAATGCTGGTTTGCCCCGACCGGGAATGTGGCTACCGCAAGTCGTTGTCCCAGACCACCAACGCCCGGTGTCCAAACTGCCACAAAAAGCTTGAGCTTCGGGGCGAAGGCGAAAAGAAGATGTTTGCCTGCGTCTGCGGCTATCGGGAAAAGCTAAGCGACTTTGAAAAGCGCAGGGTCCAGTCCGGAGCCAATAAGCGGGACGTGGCAAAATATATGTCAAAACAAAAGGACGAACCCGCAAATTCTGCTCTGGCCGATGCCCTGGCAAAATGGCAGGCAGCGAATTCAGATAACAAATAACAGCTTTTTTCTGCGGTCCCGGAGCCTTGCGATCTGAGGACGCTCTGCTCCCCAGACCGGGGAGACCTTTCGGTCTCCCCATATATAAAAGGCCGCTCCCTACCCATCCGCCGCCGGGCCTGATAAATACTATGTCTCCGGGCCTGCCCATGTTACAGCCGGGTCCCGGAGCCGTCGATCAACGGAGGTTACTTCAAATGATAAAAATCGCGCCTTCTATCCTTTCTGCCGACTTTGTTAATCTCGAGCGGGATATCAAAAAAATCGAAGCCTGCGGAGCCGACTATGTCCATGTGGATGTTATGGACGGCATTTTTGTCCCCAACATAACTATCGGCATACCTGTGGTGGCTGCCATACGCAAGATCACCGACCTTCCTCTGGATGTCCATCTGATGATAGACCGGCCTGTCCGCTATGTGGACGATTTTGTCAAAGCCGGTGCCGACATCCTTACCATCCATGTCGAAGCCGATACTGCCGAGAATAATCTGGCGGCGGTCAGGCGCATCCGCGAGCTGGGAGCCATCCCCGCCGTTTCTGTCAAGCCCAAAACCTCTACCGAAGAGATCCTGGATCTGCTGCCCTATTGCGGTCTGGTACTGGTCATGACCGTTGAACCCGGTTTCGGCGGCCAGAGCTTTATGGCCGACCAGCTCCACAAGGTCAGGGCCCTGCGCCGAATTATCGACTCGTCAAACCTGGACTGTGAGCTGGAGGTCGACGGCGGAGTTAACCCCGAAACCGCAGCCCTTTGCCGGGAAGCCGGGGCCAATGTTCTGGTCGCCGGAAGCGCCGTGTTCGGGGCCGAAGACATCGCCCAGCGCATCGCTCAGCTCAGGGGCTGACCACACGATTCATAATCGCCCAAAACGCAAAACAGCCTGCCTTCCTTTTTCAAGGGAGGCAGGCTGTTTTGTTAAGCTGCTTATGCGCCCATGAAACGATCGTAGGCGGCCTGATAGATCTCAACAGCCCGGCCAAGGTTCATGGCTTCGACCTGGGAGACAAATCCGTTCCAGGATTCGTCGGTCAGCTCTTCCTCGCCGACCATCCATTTCAGGCTCTGCTCGTCAACAAAGGAGCAGATGTCGGAAACGATGAGGGTGTATTCCGAGCTTTCGTCGGTAGTCAGGTTAAGGGTAGGCAGGCTGCATTCGTCGGTGCCGATAGCCCACATCTCAAAAGCCTGAAGCTCATAATCCGCATAGGTATAAAGCAAAGCTGTGGCGTTGTTATACATGGGGAAAATGGGGTTGGTATAGATATTTCTGACCGAAACCATGTTCCAGCCGTTGGGGTTGTTGGTTATAAACTCGGTGTATTCCGGCTCGCCCTCGGCGTTATAGTTGAAGCAAACGCCTTCCTCGCCATAGTTGGAAAGGATATAGCCTTCGTCGGTATAGAACCAGTTCATAAACATCAGGGCAGCTTCGGGGTTTTCGCAGTCGGTGGAGATGGAAAGTCCGCCGTTGCCCAGGCGGCTGCTCTTTTGCATAAACTTGTAGGTGCCGCCCTCTTCAAGGGTCAGGGCCGGGATGCCGCCAAATTTGAAATCGGGGTCAGTGGCGTTGTTCTTAAGCGTTTCAAACTTGTCGCCGCGGATAGTGGTCAGGCCGCAGTCGGACGCGGAAACGTAGGCGTTGATATAGTCGGGGCCATAGGTTTCGGAATAGAAATCTTCTTTAATAAGGCCCTCTTCATACCACTGGTTAAAGGTTTCGAGATACTGGCGATATCCGTCGTGAGTGATGCCGCAAACCACGGTCTCGCCCTCCAGCATCATGGAAGCGCTGGAGCCGCCAAGGCTGAATCCGGGCATACCAAAGGCAGCGGTGAAGCCCTCAAGAACGCCGGAATTGTCGATAAATATGGGGTATTTGCAGTTATATTCGGTTTTGACTCTGGTCAGGTAATCGTGCATTTCGTCCACGGTAGACGGAGTCTCCATGTCCCACTTTTCCAGCCAGTCGGTACGCAGAGCCAGACCCTGCTCGTGAAGGACCTCAGAGGTCAGGGTAAGGACCTGGAGTATCTTGCCCTCTTCGGTGCGGCAAAGGCGCTGGGTATAATCGTCCATACCGTTAACATAGGCCATATAGTTGGGGGCATATTCATCGATAATATCAGTCAGGTCAATACAGACCTCTTCTTCATAGGCCAGGGCGATGCCGCCGGTATAGCTGGACAGATTGAAAAGGTCGGGGTATTCGCCAGAGGCGATCATCAGGTTGAACTGCTCGGATTCAGTAGCTTCGCTGGGAGAGATGAATTCAACAGTTACGCCGGTTTTTTCCTCGATAATGGGCAGGGTAGGCATTTCTTCCCATCCGGAAAGGATGTCGCCAAAGATGAATGCCGAGAAGCTGCGCCACATACTGAGGGTAACGCTGCCGTCAATAGGATAGGCAATAACGTCGATAGCGCCACCCATCTGGGAGGCTTCGGCGTTAGTGTCGGCGGTGGTGGTGTCAGATATGCTTTCAATAAGCTCGGCATCAGCTTCGGGAGCAGGCTCTGCGGAGGTTGCCGGTGCGGCAGATGCAGGTGCTTCGGAAGCTTCGGAGGAGCTTTCGGTCCCGGATGACGAGCAGCCGAACAGGCAGAGCATCATCGCCAGAGCCAGAACAAGCGCGAGGATCTTTTTCATTGTTTCTCTTTCCTTTCTATTATTAAGCAACCTATGACAGGGTCACAGGCCACTCATGCAGTACAATTAATTATATCAGCATATTTCAAAAAGTAAATGACCAATTTACACACTTCTGCCACCATGTCTTCACCTTTGGCACAATAATTGCGGCGACTTATGTGTGAACACCCTGATATAGTCAGCGATCACATAAGCAAAAGCTAAGAAAGGATGAACTCGAATGAAGAAAATATTGGCCCTTTTGCTGGCATTGACCATGCTTGCAGCGCTGGCCGGATGCTCAGGCGGCAGCGGTTCTGAACCGGCGGCATCCTCTGAACCGGCGGCAGCTTCCCCGGCGGCATCCGTCCAACCCGAAGATATCCCCGACTCTGACGACGCTTCTCTACCGGCTGACGACGAAGCCGAACTGCCGGAGGAAGCCGGTCCCATAGTTTATGAAATGCCCCTGACCGACCAGCAGGTGACCTTTTCCTTCTGGGTCGAGGGCGCGCCTCCCTTCATTGCCGCCCAGCTGGGGTCTGACCAGAGCTACAACACCGCCGCCGTGGCCGAATATCTCCGGGACATGACAAATGTCCGGATCGAATACACTGAGGTCGACCTTTTTACCAAATCCGAAAAGTTTAATCTGATGATAGTTTCCGGCGAATATCCCAACATGATCGCCGGATTCAGCGGGCTTTACTCCGGCGGGGCTGAGCAGGCTCTGGCAGACGAGGTCATTATCGACCTGACCGACATGGTTTATAACGAAATGCCCGCCTATTTGTCCGTATTGAATGATTATCCCGACTTTGAAAAGGAAATACTTAACGACGACAGCCAGATGCTTTATATCAGCGGCTTTGAGGACGAATCCATCGCCACCAAGGGCGGCGTTATCCGTGACGACTGGCTGGAAAAGGTCGGTATGGACATCCCCGAAACCTATGACGAATGGTACGAGGTCGGCAAGGCTTTCAAAACAGAGTTCGACTGCTCCGACCCATTCTATTTCAATTACGCTGTCAACCCGGGTACCTATTTTTCCGGCGGCTTCGATCTGCCGGGATTTGACGTGACCGGCACCGGTACCCATTTTTACCAGATCGACGGTCAGATCCAAAGCTGCTATGTCCAGGACAACATGAAGGACTTTATCACCATGCTTGCTCAGTGGTATTCCGAGGGCCTGCTAAGCAGGGATTTTTATAACAATACCGGCGGCGGCGACAGCGAAACCGAGATCTTCTCTGACCAGGTGGGAGTTTTCTGGTCTGAGGCCAGCTACATAACCGAATACAACGGCTATGACGACCTTCAGGCAAAGGGCTTCCATGTAGTAGGTATGCCCAACACCGTTATGGAAAAGGGTCAGATAACTCATTTTGACGGCGGCGTGAGCCAGACTAATGTCAACGCTGTCTGCATCACCGTCGGCACCGAAAATCTTGATGTTCTGGCAAAATGGCTGGATTATCAGTTCACCGAAGAGGGCCAGCTGCTGAACAATTATGGCATGGAAGGCATCAGCTATTACTTTGACGAAGATGGTCTGCCCCATTACACCGAGGATATGATCCACAATCCCGACGGCCTCAACTTCACTCAGGCCTCCGGCTCATACATCCATTACAGCGCTCCGTCCCTTTTCGATTCTGACCGGGATCTGGAAGCCAATATGGACGAGCTGGGTCTTGCCGCTATCGAGATGTATAACAGCGGGTCCGACGGCGCTTATGGTCTGCCCGCCAACATGACCTATACCGAAGAGGAGACTGCTCAGCTGTATGGCAGCCTTACAGACGTAGATACCTACGCTTCGGAAATGATTATGAAGTTTGTGGTTGGGGAGCTGAACATCGACGAAAACTGGGACGAATATGTCAGCCGACTTTACCAGCTCGGTATGCAGGACTGCATTGATGCCCAGCAATCTGCCCTTGACAGATATAACGCCAGATAAACCGAATATCCAACTTGTAGCCAAAGGCCCGATGGCCTTTGGCTACAAGTTGTGCGGAACGAACTTACGTTCGTTCCTGCCGCTGCGGCGGGTTATTGAACGCGAAAGACACCCCTGATGGGTTTCTTTCACACTATCTTCCTTTCCGTTGCGGCTATTTTATACCTTTTTCTACAGCCTGAATATTCAACCAGCAGACAAAAGCCCCGGCCCTTGTCTAAAGTCTGAATATTCCTCCTCAGCTCATGTACCAGAAAACTCCGGAGCCGGTGAGCATTCACCGGCTCCGGAGCCTTTTGTCCAGGAAAAACTTTATTGCTCAATATATATCTCGCCCTGATATACTCCGGGCAAAACGGGAGTCTCGACCCCGTTGACCGTCATGGACGCCGCTTCTACCCTGCAATCCTGGCCTATGGTCAGTCTGCTGAGCCAGCAGCGGCCCCTGACCTTCCAGACGGAGCCGTTCTTAAGCTCGACCTCCACCGGGTCATTGACCGCGGCGGCGCTTTGCGCCTTTACCCGGCTGATATACTGGGCATCACGATAGTAAATGGCGTAGCCCACCGGCTGGTATATGGCGGTATCGCTTTTGTCGTAAGCATAGCTGCCGTCGCTGTCAATGACCGGGTGGACATAAACCCTGGTCACGGACGCTCCGTTCATGCTGCGGCTGGTATAGGGTTCTTCGGTTATGGACCTATAAGCCCGGCCCTTTTCGTCGATACATATCCTTTTGCCGTCCTTAAGGCCATACCAGTAGGACTTGTTAACATGCTCCATAACGGCAGAGGAAATGGTACCCTCGACCCGGGTCCCGCTGAAATTCAAAACCAGCTTCTGAACAGCGCTGTTGACAGAGTTGAAGAAATCGCCCGTCAATGTCATATCATTAAAATTGAAGCTGGCGACAGCCGCCGGAGCCTTGTTTATCTTACCCACCTGTCCCAGATTCATATGGCAGATAGCCCACTTATAGTCATGATGCAGGGCTATTTCGTCAGTCTGGCCGGCATCGTCAGATTCCATCAGGTGGACTATCACCGGGGCGCTGATCTCCGAATCTGTAACATTTATGACCGGGGAATTGCTGAGATTTTCGCTGCCCTTGATGATAAACATCGTGTCCCCGGCAGTAAGCCGGGTTCCAGGCAAAATGTTCAGGGTACCGGTGCAGTTGCTGTGCCACAAAAAGCCATAGTTTTCGCTCCTGACCACCGTGGGCCGGGCCTCTATCCGGGCAAAGCCGTCGGTTTCCTCATAAAGGCGATTGGCTGTCCCCACAAGCTTATTCAGGTTTTCGGCGGTGCTGGAACCGACGTAATGGGTCGTGTTTCCACCCGCGATTATCATGGCATAATCGGGTATCTGAAAATCAGCGCCCAAAACCACAGAATTTGTAAAGGACAGAGCATAGACCGCATATCCCGCTCCAAAATCGCCGGGTTCAAAATCAGCGTCGCCCACTGACGGGATGCGGGCGGTCGAGTTCACTATCACCTGATTTATGTTTGCAGCCTCGTCGCCGGAATATACACCCCAGCCGTTGGATTCGGCATAGGTGTTATAAAACGTCATGGAGGACGCGCCGAGAGCATTGGTAGCCCGCACCGTTCCCCGTCCTGCCAGCACCCACGCTGCCGAGGTCATGCCCTTGGAGTTATATTTATACCAGGTGTCGTTGGATGTGCCTTTGGTCACTATATGGCAATCCCTGACCAGTATTCTGGAATTGGCTGCCGAGGATACCGCCGTTGCAATAACGCCCCGGGTGCGTATATCGGCCTTTTCCAGAATCACGTCAGCCTCGTTGGTCACGGCAATGGCCGAGCCGTACATATGAAAATCGTCTCCGCCGTTGCCGTCATAGTCGATTTTCAGGCCGGATATACGGTGCTGTCCCCCAAGGACGGTCACGCCGTTGTATATCCCGACATCATAATCTGTCACCCAATCCCAGACACCGTCCTTGTTGCCCGGGATATTGCCTTCCGGCTGGAGGGGCGTATTGTCGTCGTTCAAAAACACGTTTGTCCTGCTGCCCTTTATGCTTATCTGCCCGCCGGTAATATCCCCGCCGGATATCTGTCCGCCAACCAGAGCCGATGACGCGCTTTTGTCCGGGTCAACGCCGTCATCATCCAGAACAATGGCGGACATATAGTTTACATATATTTTCTGGTCCTGCTGGGGCATGGGCGGCATATGCTCAGGTCCATCCGGACCGCCTGGACCGCCTGGACCGCCTGGGCCGCCTGGACCGCCTGGGCCACCGGGTCCGTCGGGACCGCCAGGGCGTATTTCGGCGGCAATATCGTCTTTCATCTCTTCCAGAACGTGAATAACTATGTCTCCGCTATAGCTGCCCGGCCTGATATCCTGTAGGACACCGTTAACCGTCATGCAGACCACATGACCCTCAGGGGCCTCGACCACGCTGCCGGGTTCAACGGTAAGCTGGTTCAGCGCAAGAGTTTCCTGTATTGTCTGATTCCCTTTGATTATCATTATTTCTTCTCCATTTTCCACCGCCCGGGGGCCAGTCAGCTCCCGGGCGGATAATTTAACCTGTATACAAAGACCTGATGTCTACGGTCTGATGATTCTGTTTATTTGGGAGGCGGCTCACCCTCGGATCCGCCACCTGCTCCGCCGGAGCTGTTGATAACGATACGCTCGCCTGCCAGATATTCTTCATAGGCGTTTTGATACATGGCAAGGCAGTCGCTGAAGCCGAGGTTTTCCAGCTCCTGACAATATGCGTCCCAGCTGGCGTCGGTCAGGGCTTCCTGCCCGGTCATGAACTTAAGCACCTGTTCCTGGCTGAATGAGCTTATGGAGGTGATTTTGTCAGTTATCTCTGCCTGCTCTTCTGAGGTCAGGCCCGCTCCGCTGGGATAAGTATGCTCATCGGTGCCTTCGGCAGCCCAGACAGCGGCAGCGTTTTTCTGCTCATCGTTCCAGGTAACAGCCATCTTTGTCATGCACATAAGATAGGGCGTTACATTAAGGCAATATATCTGGCTGCACGCGCCAACGCTGATGCCGTCAGGATTGTTCAGCATAAAGTCGTTATACTGCGGCACACCGTCGGCATCATATTCCCAGGTTTCGCCCTGAACGCCATAGTTGGCATAAAGGTAGCCTTCGTCGGTGTAATAATAGTTGAGATAATTGAGCACAAAAGCCGGATCCTCACAGGAAGCGGTTATGCTGTAGCTGCTGCTGACAAGGGACGATTCCTCGACCCAGGTGTTTTCAGCGCCTTCACCGGGCAGAATTATTTTGACCGGAGTGAGGGTAAAGCTGCTTCCGTCTTCAATATAATCCAGCACCTGAGTCAGCTGATCGCATCCGCAGGAGAAAATACCGGTCTGTCCCGAACCTGCCATGCCCAGTGTGGTGTTGGTAGAGGAGGTGGTGGTATAAAAATCTTTGTTTATTATACCATCGCTGTAAAGCTGGGCAAACCACTGGACATATTCTCTGTAGCCGTCGGAATTAAATCCCGAAGCGACCCTGCCCTGATCGTCGATATAGGTATAAAACCCGCTGAGAGTACCGATACCTGGCAAGGTGGAATCCATTGCGGCTTCCATGCTGTACATCAGGCCGTCGCTGCCGACAGCATAAGTATCGGTGCAGCCATAGGCATCGTGGAAAGCGTACATAACGTCGTTAAGCTGGTCCTTTGTGGTGGGGACTTCCAGCCCAAGCTCATCCAGCCAATCGCCCCGGATGACCAGACCCCGGTCAGAATTGACCGTGTCGTTAATGGTAAATACGCCCAGATGCATATTGTTGGTAAGCACGCTTTCCTTCGACCGCCTGTTCAGCCCCTCATACAGCCGGTAATAGTCGGGAGCATTGGTGGGGATAAGCTCGGTCAGGTCGATGATGACCTCGTCCTCAAATGCCTGAGCCAGTCCGCCGGAATAATAAGTCTCCACAGGCAGCATATCTGCCCATTCTCCCGACGCGACCATGAGGTTAAACTGCTCCGAAGCCGCCGCCTGACTGGATTCGACAAAAATCAGCTCTACGCCTGTGGCCTCCTTAAGGGGAGCGAGTATGGAAAGCTCGTTGTAGGAATCGAGATATTCCGACAGGCCAAAGGCTGCCCAGGCTGAAACGGTCTGGCTGCCGTCGCCAATGGGATATTCGATTTTTCCGGGATCGGACTGAGCGTCAGTCTCGCCGGAAGGCTCGATCTCGGGCTGAACAGCGGCAGCAGGCTCAGAGGAAGTTTCTGCCGTCGTCTGATCAGCGCTGTCTTTCGAGCAGCCAGTGACCAGCGCCAGCAGCATGACCGCCGCCAACAGCACAGCCAAAATGCGTTTAGTCATTGTTCTCCATCCTTTCTTATAAATACTGATTTCAGTATATCCGGGATGGGACACGAGTCAATGTGGCTGATTTTTGTTTTTGTGGCTAAATTTTAGATTTGTCAACTTGTAGCCAAAGGTCTTCGTACCTTTGGCCACAGTCTGGAATACCTTTGCATAGGCTCTTATCAGTTTCTTTTTCGATATTCCGTTGGGGTCATCCCCGTATGCTTTTTAAACACCCTGCTGAAATAGCGGGTATCCTCAAATCCGGAGCAGGCGCTGACCTGATTTATCTTCATACCGCTGCCGCTGAGCAGCTTTTTTGCGTTTTCCACCCGCATATTGGTCAGGTATTCTACAAAGCTGTACCCGGTTTGGAGCTTGAACTTCGAGCTGAAATAGGACGACTGTAGATTGACCTCCCGGGCGGTATCCTCCATCCGTATGGGTTTTGTAAAATTGCGGGAAATGAAGCCTATGGCTTCCCGAATATCCGGCGAATACAGCTCCTGAAGCTCTGACCTCAGCTGACCTGTGGCTTCGGTTATCCACCCCAGGATGGCCCGCCTGATATCCATGGCCGAATCCAGGTCCTCGGCCATGGGCGGGCTGTTGCGGGCGAGAGTTCGATAGGGACTCTTCTTGACAAAGCCGGGCCGTGCCTTGTTCAGCGCTTCCATAAGGGCATTGTTTACGCAGATAGCCGTGGGGACAAAAAGCTCGTCGCTGAGGGAATTGTTAAGTATATGCCTTACCCTCATGCAGACGGCGTTGGCATCAAGGTCCAGCACCCCCTGAGTCAGCGCTTCAATATCCTCTTCCGCCAGCAGCTGCATGGTGGGAAGGACCTCAACGCCGGGGCTTTCGGAATAATATATCCCGCCAACGCCCCTGGACAGCCGTAAATTCGACGCGGTCTTGGCCTGAGTGATAAGGTCGGGTAGCTGAGTAACATCCTCTGCCTGAGCGCTGACCCCAAAGGTATATTTAAACCCGCTGTACTCGTTGGGAAAGCTTTTTGCCATGGTCTGTATCCGGCGGCAAATATCGTCCACATCCAGCCCGCCGTCGTCGTAATTGATTATCAATATCAGCACCCGGGTCTGGACATAGGTCACCATCTCCCGGCAATGGGGGCCAAATCCTGCCCCGCATACCCTCGCCAGCTTATGAAGCACCATGGAGATCCCCGGATCGGGGCAATGGGGGTCATATGGGCTTACGCAAAGGTTGATAACTCTGAAATATCTGCCCGCAAAGCAGACGTCGAATTCGTCCTTCAAAAGCTCCGGGTTGGTCAGCAGAGCCTGACCGGACGGCGCTTGCAGCGACTGTTCAAAAAACCGCTGCTGCTGGAGCATATGCAGCCGCTCTCTCAGGTCCTGCCGGTCCTGCTGTTCCAGGCTGCGGTTGATGGCGTCCAGGTTGTCCAGATATTTTGACAATGCGTTGGTCAGCCCGAAAGAAAGCTCGCTGTAAAGCACATAATCCTTTATCCCGAATCTGAAAGCGCCGAATATCCGGTCAAAGTCCCGGTTTCCCACAGCAATACAATATATGTCCTGGCGGTCCCTCAGTTCCCGGCTGTTTTCTTTTTCAAAAGCCTCTGCGTCTGCTATGACCACCAGACTTTCGCCCCGCTTCAAAACATCTCCCGCAGCTTCCACCGTGGGATAGCATCCCGCATATTTAAAGCTCCGGCGCAGCGCTTCGTCCACAAGAGCATAGCCGTCAGCAATTTCCGAATTGCTTTCAACAATTATCAGGTCGGTCATTTTTCGCCCTCTCCTTTTTATTGTTCCCAGTCGTCAGTAAATTATTTCATAAAGGACCCGGCGGCCGTTTTTGCCCTTTTTGACCGCCAGACCAAGCTCGGTCAGCAGGCGGGCAGCCTTTTGGGCAGTGGCGGCGCTAAGGCAGCCTGACCGGGCGATATCCGCCGTTGTGAACTGCCGGGGCAGCTCGGGCAAAAGTATTGTCAGCTCTCCGGGGCAGGTAATATCTATCTCGTCCAGAATGTCCAGTGGGACTCTGGTGGCTCTGGTGGCATTACGCTTTCTGTCTTTTCCCCAGCCGTCAAGATTTTTATATTCCTCCAGCTCCAGCACCAGCACCTTAAGCCGGAAATTGGGATGGCTCACCAGCTCGCGTATTCCCCACAGCTCATAAAAAGCGTCAGCAGGCCGGACCTTTTTGGGGCTTTTGCGCCGGGGGGATATTTCCCCGGTCAGGGGATCCGTCCACAGCACCCATTTCAGCCCGGCCACGGGATATACCAGCGTGACCACTCCCCGCTCCAGAAGGCAGCCGAGCTTCTTTTTCATAGCGGCGAAGTTACGGGTCTGGATCTCGGTAAAGCCCCGCTCGTTAACGATATCTACCACAAACCCGTCAATATCCATCTCGTGCAGCTCTGCCCGGGGTTC
Source organism: uncultured Oscillospiraceae bacterium (assembly GCA_964384255.1). Lineage (GTDB taxonomy): Bacteria > Bacillota > Clostridia > Oscillospirales > Oscillospiraceae > SIG469. Next base: position 59,393 of record CAYLKH010000004.1, read on the forward strand.
GCAATATAGCTTCAAAGCCGCGTGCAGCTGGCTTTCGTTAAGGGTACCTATGCCACCGCCGCCGGTTTTTGCCGTTTCCACCGCCCACAAAAACCGCTGTCTGTCCAATCCCGTCACCTCCCAACACAAGGCTGTCACAAATTGTTGTTTTCCAAAGCAGGATAATGTATACTTATATCAGGTGTCCACCCGGAATATCCCGGCTTTCCCCGGCATCGCACCAGAATCCGGCTTTTTTTAAAATAATAACACAAAGGAAATGAAAAGGAAATTGCTGCTATGAAAAAAGTATTTGGAAAAGGATTTGAGGAATATTCTCCCCAGGAGCAGGCGCGGATCGTCCTGGCCAGGGAAATGGCTCAGGAAGGCATGGTGCTTTTGGAAAACAACGGCGCACTGCCCATGAAAGCCGCCGATATAGCCCTGTTCGGTTCAACTCAGCTGGAATTCCTGACCGTCGGCTCCGGCTCCGGCGCCGTTTATGGCAACTACGCCGTGGGTCTGGTGGAGGCGCTGGAAAGCGCCGGTTTTTCCCTTGACCGGGAGATCCGCCAGCTTTATATCGCCTATGGCGTTGAGCAGTCGAAAAAGCCTCCCGAACCCATGCACGCCCGAATGGGTACCATCAGCGAGCTGCCCATAGCTTCCGACATTATTTCCCCGGCGGCACAGCGCTGCGACACCGCTGTCTACGCCTTTTCCCGCATAGCCGGCGAGGGCCGGGACCGCACGCTGACCGAGGGTGACTGGTTTTTGAGTCAGGACGAAATGCAGCTGCTGACCGATCTGCGCAGGGAGTTTAAAACCCTTGTGGTCATCGCCAATATCCCCAGCGTTATGGACACCACCTGGATAGACTTTTTCAAGCCCGACGCCGTTCTTGTTTCATGGCTGCCGGGTATGGAGGGCGCTTCCGCCGTGGCCGATATCCTTACCGGCGCAATATGCCCCTCGGGCAAGCTGGCCGACACCTTCCCCATTCTCTGGGAGGACATCCCCTCCTCGGTGAACTTCGGCTCCTGGGCCGACGGTATTGAGCTGTACACCGGCGACGAAAACCAGATACCCTATTGGGGCAGCCGGGGCAACGATGAAGAGATCCCCCTGGGCAAAACCGTCCGCCGTCCCCTTAACAACCGGCGCTACACCGAATATCAGGAAGGGCTATACATAGGCTATCGCTACTTTGAAACCTATGGCGTTCCCGTCAAATATCCCTTCGGCTACGGCCTGTCCTACACCAGCTTCAATATGTCCTCTTCTCCTGTCCAGCTCACTGACCGGGGCGCCGGGTTTACCGTCACCGTGACCAACACCGGCGACACAGCCGGTAAGCAGGTGGTCCAGATATATTTCCACGGAGCCGAGACTCTGCTGGAGCGGCCGGACTGCGAGCTGGCAGGTTTTGCCAAAACCCATCTGCTTGCTCCCGGCCAGTCTCAGGAGCTTAGCTTTGCCATACCGCTGAAAGCTTTTTCATCCTTCAGTCAGGATATGTCCGCCTTTGTCCTTCAGGCCGGGGACTACACCCTTTATCTTGGAGAAAACTGCCACGACCGGACACCTGTCGGCTCTTTCAGAATTCCCGAACTCAAGATCCTCGAACCGGTGGGCAACCATTTCGAGCTGACCCACACCCGGCCGCTGGTCGAGATGTCGAAATATGACCGTCAGGCTACCGCCCCCAAGGCCCCGCCCCTGAGATACGACGGCGCGGAAAAGCACGGCACAAAGGTCCAGCCCAAATACAGCTTTGACTATTCCCATCCCGGCCCCGGAAGATGGCAGCTTAAAGACGTTAAGGACGGCAAAGTATCCATGAGCGAATTCGTCAGCCAGCTGACGGATCTGGAAATAGTCTGTCTGCTGGTAGGTTCAAAAACCGGGGTAGCACCCCACATGGACGCGGTCGAAACCATGAAGGATGCTGACGATCAGCAGCCCATGCCAGCCATGGATTTTGGCAGGCCCATACTGGAACCCCTCAGCGATATTATCCCCGGAGCCTCCGGCCAGACCGCCACCATTTCCCGCCTGGGTATTCCGTCTATCGCCATGTCCGACGGCCCGGCCGGTGTTGGCGCCCGGTATAAGAAGAACAAAATCGGCTTCCCTACCGCCCAGCTTATTGCTTGCAGCTGGAATCTGGAACTGACAGAGCTTTTGGGTCAGGCCATGGGCCAGGAATGCGAAGAGAACCACATCGACGTGTGGCTTGCTCCATCCATGAACCTCCATCGGAACCCGCTTTGCGGACGAAACTACGAATATTATTCCGAAGACCCGCTGCTGACCGGCGAAATGGCCGCCGCCATTATTTCCGGCGCTCAGAAAAGCAACATCGCCACCTGCCCCAAGCATTTCGTCGCCAACAATCAGGAAACCAGCCGCTGGGACGGCAACGACAGCATAATCAGCCAGCGGGTCCTGCGGGAAATGTATCTCCGCGGCTTTGAGATCGCCGTCAAAAAGGGCGGGACCCGCAGCATGATGACCGCCTACACCGCCCTTAACGGGACCTACACCTCTGCCCGTCGGGACCTTAATACCGACGTTCTCCGGAACGAATGGGGATTTGACGGATTTGTTGTGACCGACTGGGAGGGGGACAGCATCCACACCGTGGCCACCCTCAGCTCGGGCAACGACCTTCTTATGCCCGGCTTTGACGGCCAGGTCCAGTTTGTCCTGGACAATCTCCAGTCCGGCGCCCTCAGCCGCCAGACTCTTGAGGACTGCGCCGGTCATCTGCTGAGCTATATCGTCACCACCGACGCTTTCCAGCGCTATATCAGCGAATAAGCTTCCGGTCCGGCAGGCAGCCGCCTTCCAGCCTTTGTAAACGGCTCTGCCGCAGCGCCTGTCGGGCCGTACCTTTTGCCGGTTTTTTGCATATTGGGGTAACTCATAAAGGTCGCAAAAAGGTTTTTCAACCGTGAACGCTTGACATTCCCGGGCAATATGGTAAACTGTATGTTGGAATAAATTTTAAGCTATAGAAAGGAAGTTAACCTCATGGCAAAGTATCTGATCCAGAGAGCCAAGGGCGTTGAAGGCAGCACTATCTACACCTACACCGCTCCCGGCCACAACGAATGTGTCTGCACCCGTCTGTTCGACGTCGATGGCGGCGGCGCCAACGAAATCGAAGGCGGCAAGATGATTTCCGGCATCACCTATTTCATTCCCGGCGGCGGCTGCGACTACGGCGCAAACCCCCTGGAATCCATTTATTACATTCTCGAGGGCGAAATGACCCTTAAGACCGCCGACGTCGAGACCGTTCTCCACGCTGGCGACAGCTTCCATTGCGTAGGCGGCGTTGAGAAATCCGTCACCAACACCGGCACCACCGTCTGCAAGATGCTGGTTTGCCTGCTGCCCCCCCAGAAATAATCTGGCCCCATCCCGTATCCATTTCCGCTTATCGGATTTGAATATAAGCAAAATCTAATAAAGGAGATAATATTATGCCCAGCAAAGTATACTCTGGCGATCTGACCAAGATGTTCGACATCAGCGGCAAAAAGGCTGCTATCGTCGGCGGCGCCGGTGGCTTCGGCAAAGCTATCGCTATTGCTTACGCTGCCAATGGCGTAGACGTTATCATTTCTTCCCGCAAGGAAGAAGCTCTTAAGGCTGCCTGCGAAGAGATCAAGGCTGCTGCCGCTCCCGGCGTTAAGGTCACCTACTATGCCTGCGACGCAACCGACGAAGACGCTGTTGTTGCTTTCCGCGACTTCACCGTCAGCGCCGAAGGCCTCGGCGGCGTAGATATCCTTGTTTGCTCTCAGGGTTACAACAAGAAGATGTGGTCCTGGGAAATCGACACCTCCGTTTGGAAGGGAATGCTCGATACCAACGTAACCTCCATGATGTACTGCTGCAAGTACTTCGGCAACTGGATGAAGGAAAACAACCTTCCCGAAGGCGTCGCCAAGGTCGACCCCTCCGAATATGTTGCCGGACAGGCTACTCCCAACGAAGGCTACGGCAAGATCATCACCATCGGCTCCGTCCGCGGCATCCGTGCTGTTGCTAACGGCGGTAACGGCAACGTCCCCTACAACACCACCAAGGGCGCTGTTGAAATGCTGACCAAGGCTTTCGCCTGCGACCTGCGTCCCAACGTCCAGGTCAACAGCATTGGACCCACCATCACCTACACTCCCATGATGGTCGGCCTTCTGCCCCCCGACGAAGCTACCCGAGACAATATCGCTGCCGGCCAGCCCGCAAAGCGTATCGGCCGTGAGATCGATATCGTTGGTACCGCTCTGTACCTCGCTTCCCCCGCATCTGATTTCGTTACCGGTTACACCATCTATCCCGATGGCGGCCTGACCAATGTAAGCTGATTTCAGTTGCATACAAAAAGCTCCCACAGTCTCCGGACTGTGGGAGCTTCAGCGTGTCACCCCCCGTTTTCTCCTTCTGAAAACAGGGGGTTCTTTGACACGCTGACGGGCGAAGCCCGCATCACGCACACAGTGTGCATCTCGTTCCGAAAGGAACGCATCACTCAAAAAAGTCTCTTTTGTCTGGTGGACAAAAGAGACTTTTTTGCTGCGTAAGAACAGCATAACGGTGGGTAAATGGGACAAAGAAAAGCGAAAAGTACACCAAATCATTTTCTCTCGGATAAGAAGATTTCGAGATTCGTTGTGTGATGATACTTGACGAATGCCTTTTGTAAATTAGTGATACGTGATACGGCTACGCCGTGATAAGTGATGCGATGCGTTCCTCCCACGCGCCGAAGGCGTGCATCACGGGCGAAGCCCGCATCACGCACACAGTGCGCATCTCGTTCCGAAAGGAACGCATCACTCAAAAAAGTCTCTTTTGTCTGGTGGA